>NZ_VATL01000008.1:0-231013 GCF_005781065.1 Escherichia sp. E1130 | reverse complement strand
GATCTGATTTCAGCAGCTGAGGCAGAAAAGCAAAATCGCATAGATCAGGCCAACGATTACATGAACAGTAAACAGTGGCCGGGTAAAGCAGCTATGGGCCGACTGAAGGATACCGAAAAAGCCCAGTACAATTTGTGGCTGGATTATCTTGATGAGCTGGAGGCGGTTGATACATCAACAGCTCCAGATATCATCTGGCCTGAAAAGCCTACAGTGTAAAATGACAAAAAATGTGTTGCTGAAAATATTTTGGAAATTTCCAATCCGAAAAATCAGCAACACAGTCCGCAACACAATTATCTATTGCTTTGAAAATTATGGTGTTTTTATGCACTGGCGCACATATCACAATTGATGCATTTTTTAGTGATTAACAGCGCCATAAGGAAACTCTCAAAACAACACAAACCGGGCGGGCATTATACGCGCATTCTTTGCTCAAACCAGTTTTTTCACCAGTGCCTCGCTGTGGCGAATGCGCTCAGGGGCCAGTTCCAGGTCCTGCTGAATTAGCGCAATGAACAGCAAATCTGTAAGCATTCCCTGAGCGTGACAAGCGGAGATCGATGCACTATTCGTCGCCTGTTCTTCGGCAATCGTATACAGGCAGTGGGACGCTCGTTGTTGCAGAGCATTCGGCGTGAAACCGGTAATTGCCAGCACCTTTCCACCCACGCGCAGCATCTCATCTGCCGCGAGATTTAACTCACGTCGTACACCAGTGTAAGAGATGGCTAATAACAGGTCGTCCGGTGAAGATGCCTGTACAGTAGCGAGCAACGCATGCATATCGCGTTCTGCGGCAGCATTGAAACCAATCTTCATCAGTTTCCAGGCAAAGTTTTGCGCTACCAGACCCGAAGCACCAATGCCAGTTAAAATAATCCGCCTCGCAGAACGCAGCATCACCACGCATTCATGCAATTTCTCTTCACTGTTAACGTTCAGCGTCGCATACATGGCAGCCGTGTTTTCTTTTATGAGTTTTTCACCCACCAGTCGCAGCGGATCATCACCGCGAATTTGGTTATGAATGGGGACAGAAGGGGATTCCGGCTGGCTCGCCAGAGCTTCGCTTAACGCCAGTTTTAAGGCTGGAAAACCTTTATAGCCGAGTTTTTGTGCGAATTTCACTACGCTGGATTGACTGACCCCAGCTTCGTTGGCCAATTGCTGCGAACTTAAATGGCGCGCCGTATCAGGTTGTAGCAGGAGATAGTCCGCCAGTTTTTTATCACTCTGGGCAAGCTGCTGGTAACGCTGACGAATACGAAGTAAGCCGTTCATATCTTTCCTCGCGATGAAATAATGGCGACAACAGGCAATATGAGACACAAGCGAGTGAATATTATATTCCATAGCTTGTAAGATCTATGAATTAAAAATTCCATTCAGCATTATACGGTAGATTGTTGCCGGAAAAGTGATGATCTATCTGTTAGGCTATGTAGTAGCGATGATTAATCAGGATGTTTCAGTCCAGAGGAGTATGGTTTGGCAACTCACGAGCGTCGTGTGGTGTTTTTTGACTTAGATGGAACATTGCATCAACAGGATATGTTCGGTAGTTTTCTGCGCTACTTACTGCGTCGCCAACCGCTGAATACACTGCTTGTCCTGCCGCTATTGCCGGTTATTGCCATGGCATTATTGATAAAAGGCCGTGCTGCGCGCTGGCCGATGAGTCTGCTATTGTGGGGATGCACTTTTGGTCACAGCGAAGCGCGTTTACAGGCATTACAAGCCGATTTTGTACACTGGTTTCGCGACAATGTTACTGCCTTTCCGCTGGTGCAAGAGCGCCTGACCACCTACTTGCTCAGTTCCGATGCTGATATCTGGTTGATTACCGGTTCTCCACAGCCGCTGGTTGAGGCGGTCTATTTCGATACGCCCTGGTTACCGCGGGTGAATCTTATCGCCAGCCAAATTCAGCGTGGTTATGGCGGCTGGGTATTGACAATGCGTTGCCTCGGGCATGAGAAGGTCGCGCAACTGGAACGCAAAATCGGCACGCCACTGCGGTTGTACAGTGGTTACAGCGACAGTAATCAGGACAACCCGTTGCTTTATTTCTGCCAGCATCGTTGGCGAGTAACCCCGCGCGGTGAACTCCAGCAACTGGAATAGAGTAAAGCATAGCGTCCGTGTATAATGCGCCGCGCTTTTATAACCGGAGTTTTCTTTTTGTCTGAAGTCGAATTAAGTCACGAATACTGGATGCGCCATGCCATGACGCTGGCAAAGCGTGCCTGGGACGAGCGGGAAGTACCGGTCGGCGCGGTATTGGTGCATAACAACCGGGTAATCGGCGAGGGCTGGAATCGTCCGATTGGTCGGCATGATCCTACCGCGCACGCTGAAATCATGGCCCTGCGTCAGGGCGGTCTGGTGATGCAAAATTATCGCCTGATCGACGCCACATTATATGTCACGCTGGAGCCGTGTGTGATGTGCGCCGGAGCGATGATTCACAGCCGGATTGGTCGTGTAGTTTTTGGTGCACGAGATGCGAAAACGGGGGCTGCCGGATCATTAATGGATGTGTTGCACCATCCGGGCATGAATCACCGGGTGGAAATCACGGAAGGGATATTGGCGGAAGAGTGTGCAGCGCTGCTCAGCGACTTCTTTCGCATGCGCCGTCAGGAAATCAAAGCGCAGAAAAAAGCGCAATCTTCTGCGGATTAATTTTGCTTCTTTTCACTTCCCTTCCTGGAAAACAGCAGCGAAGGGGAGTGTGTCAGATAGTTAGATGACGACTGTGAAAGAAACGAGAGAAAAGGAAATTTCCCTTTACTCAATTCTGTTGGCGACACTGCCGGATAATCCTGAGCCAGCTGCATCGCCGCTTCTGTTGCCTGCTTTTCTTTCTCTTGCAGATACCCCACCAGACTAATCTGATACTTACGGATATTCTCGACATAGGCGTAAGCTTCATGTCCCCGCGCATAACCGTAAGTCAGCTTGCTGTAATAGGGTTTCTGGCTAAGTAAAGGCAGACGTTGTTTAACATCGGTCCAACTGTCTGGATTACCTTTGGTTTTTGCCGTCAGGGCGCGAGCATCCAGCATATGCGCATAACCCATATTGTAAGCGGCGAGCGCAAACCAAATCCGTTCATTTTCTGGCACGCTTTCCGGCACTTTACTCATCATATCCTGCAAATAACGCGCGCCGCCGCTGATGCTTTGTTCAGCATCGGTACGATCGGTAATGCCCAGGCTTTGCGCGGTATTTTTGGTCAACATCATCATGCCGCGCACACCGGTCGGCGAGGTGGCCTGCGCGTCCCAATGTGATTCCTGGTAAGCAATAGCCGCCAGCAAACGCCAGTCAATTTCCTCGGCGTATTTCTCAAACAAAGGTTTTAATTGTGGCAGCACCGCATCGACGGCGCGTAAAAATGTGCGCGTATCGACATAATCAAAATCATCGCCATGCCCCAGGTATTTCTCTTCAATGCGTGCCAGCGTGCCGTCCTCATTCATTTTGTTGAAGAAGTCGAGCAGAGCTGCGGAAAGGGTATTATCGTCATCTAACTGGCTAAACCAGGTCACTGGTTGTTCATCGGTGATATCGAGTGCCACGGCGAGTTCCGGATGAACTCGCTGGAACAGGCTGATGGCGACAGAATCAGCAATGGTGTAATCCAGCTTACCTCCGATGACATCTTCCAGTAATTCCGCTGAGCCTTTTTTGTCGTCCACCTTCCAGCTTAAATCCGGGAATTTAGTTTCTTTCAGTCTTTGTAGATCGTTAACGACGACGTGTCCTGGTGCGATGGAGAGCTGTTCCGCCGTCAAATTGCCCAGCGTGCGTGGGCGATATTGACCCACTTTGTAAACCAGTTGTTGTGATACGGAATAATAGGTAGGACCAGGCTGATAGTTTTTTACCCGCTCACTGTTATAAACCAGACCTGCTGCCAGCAGGTCGGCGTTGCCGTTGTCGAGATCGTCAAACAACTGGCTGATATTCTGCCGTACGGTCACTTTCAGTTTCACGCCGAGGTAGTCGGCAAATTGTTTGGCCAACTCATAATCCAGCCCGGAAGATTTACCGTTAATCTCATTCCATGTGAGGGGAGTATGAATGGTGCTCACGCGCAATTCTCCCCGCGCTTGAATGGCGGCGATACGGTTGTCGGCTTTACCAAACCAAGGAATAGATGGCCAGAGAGCTACCGCGAGAAGCAGTGCCAGAATGCCAATGAACAGATAATTAATCTTTAATTTTTTCAATTAGTTAATTCTCTGTGTCGTTCGTGTCCTGGCTTGAAAAAACGATATGCTAAACAAAGGTATAATCATCAATGAGCGGCATTTTGCGTAAACCTGTGCCAGTTGGCAACTTATTACAACCATTGGCGGCACGCGTTGCTAATTCACGATGGTGATTTTATTTCCACGCAAACGGTTTCGTCAGCGCAGCAGATTCTTTATAATGACGCCCGTTTCCCCCCCTTGGGTACACCGAAAGCTTAGAAGACGAGAGACTTATGATGGAAATTCTGCGTGGTTCGCCTGCACTGTCGGCATTCCGAATCAATAAACTGCTGGCGCGTTTTCAGGCTGCCAGGCTCCCGGTTCACAACATTTACGCCGAGTATGTCCATTTTGCTGACCTCAATGCGCCGTTAAACGAAGAAGCGCACGCGCAACTTGAACGCCTGTTGAAATATGGTCCGGCACTCGCCAGCCATGCCCCGGAAGGCAAATTACTGCTGGTGACCCCGCGCCCAGGCACCATCTCTCCCTGGTCTTCAAAAGCGACCGATATCGCCCATAACTGCGGGCTGCAACAGGTAAACCGCCTTGAGCGCGGCGTGGCTTACTATGTAGAAGCCGCTACGCTGACCAATGAACAGTGGCAGCAGGTTACCGCTGAACTACACGACCGTATGATGGAAACGGTCTTTTTTGCTTTAGATGATGCAGAGCAGCTGTTTGCGCATCATCAACCGACTCCAGTCACCAGCGTTGATTTACTGGGGCAGGGCCGTCAGGCGCTGATCGACGCTAACCTGCGTCTCGGCCTGGCACTGGCGGACGATGAAATTGACTATCTGCAGGATGCTTTCACAAAGCTTGGTCGTAATCCGAACGACATCGAGCTGTATATGTTCGCCCAGGCGAACTCTGAGCACTGCCGCCACAAAATTTTTAACGCCGACTGGATTATCGACGGTGAACAGCAGCCGAAATCGCTGTTTAAGATGATCAAAAACACCTTCGAAACCACGCCGGATCACGTTCTCTCAGCTTATAAAGATAACGCCGCGGTGATGGAAGGTTCTGAAGTTGGCCGCTACTTTGCCGACCACGAAACGGGCCGCTACGATTTCCATCAGGAACCGGCGCACATCCTGATGAAAGTCGAAACTCACAACCACCCGACGGCGATTTCTCCGTGGCCGGGCGCGGCGACGGGGTCTGGCGGTGAAATCCGTGATGAAGGCGCCACCGGACGCGGCGCGAAGCCGAAAGCCGGTCTGGTCGGTTTCTCCGTTTCCAACCTGCGTATTCCTGGCTTTGAACAGCCGTGGGAAGAAGATTTCGGTAAGCCTGAGCGCATTGTCACCGCGCTGGATATCATGACCGAAGGTCCGCTGGGCGGCGCGGCATTTAACAACGAATTTGGTCGTCCGGCACTGAACGGCTACTTCCGTACTTATGAAGAAAAAGTGAACAGCCACAACGGCGAAGAGCTGCGCGGTTATCACAAACCGATCATGCTGGCGGGCGGGATCGGCAACATTCGCGCCGATCACGTACAAAAAGGCGAGATCAACGTTGGTGCGAAGCTGGTCGTTCTCGGCGGTCCGGCAATGAACATTGGTCTTGGCGGCGGTGCGGCGTCTTCTATGGCGTCTGGTCAATCTGATGCCGACCTCGACTTTGCTTCTGTTCAGCGCGACAACCCGGAAATGGAACGTCGTTGCCAGGAAGTGATCGACCGTTGCTGGCAGCTTGGTGATGCCAACCCAATCCTATTTATCCACGACGTTGGCGCAGGCGGTCTTTCTAACGCGATGCCGGAACTGGTAAGCGACGGCGGGCGCGGCGGTAAATTTGAACTGCGCGACATCCTAAGCGACGAACCGGGCATGAGCCCGCTGGAAATCTGGTGTAACGAATCCCAGGAACGTTACGTGCTGGCGGTTGCTGCCGATCAGTTACCGCTGTTTGACGAACTGTGTAAGCGTGAACGCGCGCCCTACGCGGTGATTGGTGAAGCGACCGAAGAACTGCATCTCTCCCTACACGATCGTCATTTTGATAATCAGCCGATCGATCTGCCGCTGGACGTACTGCTTGGTAAAACACCGAAGATGACCCGCGATGTGCAAACGCTGAAAGCGAAAGGCGACGCGCTGGTCCGTGAAGGGATCACCATTGCTGACGCGGTGAAACGTGTGCTGCATCTGCCGACCGTGGCGGAGAAAACCTTCCTTGTGACCATTGGCGACCGTAGCGTAACCGGCATGGTGGCGCGCGATCAGATGGTTGGCCCGTGGCAGGTGCCGGTCGCTAACTGTGCGGTCACTACTGCCAGCCTCGACAGCTACTACGGTGAAGCGATGGCAATTGGCGAACGTGCGCCAGTTGCGCTGCTGGATTTCGCCGCTTCTGCCCGTCTGGCGGTCGGTGAAGCGTTAACTAACATCGCCGCAACACAAATTGGCGATATCAAACGCATTAAACTTTCCGCCAACTGGATGGCGGCGGCAGGCCACCCTGGTGAAGATGCGGGCCTGTATGAAGCTGTTAAAGCGGTGGGCGAAGAGCTTTGTCCGGCGCTGGGCCTGACGATCCCGGTGGGTAAAGACTCTATGTCGATGAAAACCCGCTGGCAGGAAGGTAACGAAGAGCGTGAAATGACGTCGCCGCTGTCGCTGGTCATTTCTGCATTTGCCCGCGTGGAAGATGTGCGTCACACCATCACGCCGCAGCTTTCTACCGAAGATAACGCACTGTTGCTGATTGATCTGGGCCTTGGCAATAATGCGCTGGGCGCAACGGCGCTGGCGCAGGTTTATCGTCAGCTTGGCGACAAACCGGCTGATGTGCGCGACGTCGCACAACTGAAAGGCTTCTATGACGCGATTCAGGCGCTGGTTGCACAGCGTAAGCTGCTCGCGTACCACGACCGCTCTGATGGTGGTCTGTTGGTGACGCTGGCGGAAATGGCATTTGCCGGTCATTGCGGCATTGAAGCGGATATCGCCTCTCTGGGCGACGATCATCTGGCGGCGCTGTTTAACGAAGAGCTGGGTGCGGTGATTCAGGTTCGTGCCGCTGACCGTGAAGCGGTCGAAGCGGTACTGGCACAGCATGGCCTTGCTGAGTGCGTCCATTATGTTGGCCAGGCGGTTTCCGGTGACCGTTTTGTGTTTACCGCCAACGGGCAGGCTGTATTCAGCGAAAGCCGTACTACGTTGCGCGTCTGGTGGGCAGAAACCACCTGGCAGATGCAGCGCCTGCGTGACAACCCGGAGTGCGCCGATCAGGAACATCAGGCGAAATCCAACGACGCTGATCCGGGCCTGAATGTGAAACTGTCGTTCGATATTAACGAAGATGTAGCAGCTCCGTTTATCGCTACTGGCGCGCGCCCGAAAGCTGCCGTACTGCGTGAGCAAGGCGTGAACTCGCATGTTGAAATGGCGGCAGCTTTCCATCGTGCGGGCTTCGACGCTATCGACGTGCATATGAGCGATCTGCTGGCTGGACGCACTGGTCTGGAGGATTTCCATGCCCTGGTCGCGTGCGGTGGTTTCTCCTACGGTGATGTGCTGGGTGCCGGTGAAGGTTGGGCGAAGTCTATTCTGTTCAACAACCGTGTACGCGATGAGTTTGCAACCTTCTTCCATCGTCCGCAAACGCTGGCGCTGGGGGTATGTAACGGTTGCCAGATGATGTCTAATCTGCGTGAGCTGATCCCAGGTAGCGAGCTGTGGCCTCGTTTCGTGCGTAACACCTCCGATCGCTTTGAAGCGCGTTTCAGCCTGGTTGAAGTGACCCAAAGCCCGTCTCTGCTGTTGCAGGGGATGGTGGGCTCGCAGATGCCGATTGCTGTGTCTCACGGTGAAGGGCGCGTTGAAGTACGCGACGCGGCGCATCTGGCGGCACTGGAAAGCAAAGGGCTGGTTGCGCTGCGCTATGTCGATAATTTCGGCAAAGTCACCGAAACCTACCCGGCTAACCCGAACGGTTCCCCGAACGGTATTACGGCGGTCACTACCGAAAGCGGTCGTGTCACCATTATGATGCCGCACCCGGAACGTGTTTTCCGTACTGTCAGCAACTCCTGGCATCCGGAAAACTGGGGCGAGGATGGCCCATGGATGCGTATTTTCCGTAATGCGCGTAAGCAGCTGGGGTAAGGCTGCGGAAATTCCACTCAACCCATTGTTTTGTAGGCCGGATAAGGCTTTCACGCCGCATCCGGCATTACACACAACCACTTCGCCAACAATTATAAGCTCCCAACTCCGGGAGCTTTTTTTGTGTCTGTAAATCACGACAATGGGTGGTTTGCCGTGTCGCTTATAGGTGACACATAACTTATTGATTTAATTTAAAACGAATAATTTAAGCTTTGGGCGTCTCTTTTAAGCGACACACTGGCTGATTTATAGCCAACCAGTGGAACAGCCATTAATCCATTAAAGCTATGTTTTATCAGTACGTTATCAAACTATTTTATTTATTGGCACAGTTACTGCATAATAATAACCAGTGGCTCATTCACCCACTTATGTCAGCCCCTTCGGGACGTGCTACATAAAATTCGAATGACGCACAACAAGGTGCCTGCCGTCCAACTTCTGATATCAGCGTAGCTATATCAACCATCGGGCGAAACGTCGAGTTAGGCACCGCCTTATTCCACAACAAAGCCGGGTAATTCCCGGCTTTGTTGTATCTGAACTCCCCCTCGGTTAGCATCAGACTATTCGCGTCTGACGAGAGTAACACCTTGAAACGTTGGCCTGTTTTTCCACGTTCATTACGACAATTAGTCATGCTGGCATTCTTGCTGATTCTGCTGCCTCTGCTGGTACTGGCATGGCAAGCCTGGCAAAGCCTTAATGCGCTTAGCGATCAGGCGGCGCTGGTCAATCGCACAACGCTTATTGACGCCCGGCGCAGTGAGGCAATGACTAATGCGGCACTGGAGATGGAGCGTAGCTACCGTCAGTATTGCGTGCTGGACGACTCAACCCTGGCGAAGGTCTATCAAAGCCAGCGTAAACGTTACAGCGAAATGCTCGATGCCCACGCTGGCGTGCTGCCGGACGATAAACTTTACCAGGCATTGCGTCAGGATTTGAACAATCTTGCCCAACTCCAGTGTAACAACAGTGGGCCAGATGCGGCGGCCGCCGCGCGTCTGGAAGCCTTTGCCAATGCCAATGCCGAAATGGTACAGGCCACGCGCACCGTGGTGTTTTCACGCGGGCAGCAACTCCAGCGAGAGATAGCCGAACGCGGACAGTATTTCGGCTGGCAGTCACTGGTGTTGTTTCTGGTGAGTCTGATAATGGTGCTGCTTTTCACCCGAATGATTATTGGTCCGGTGAAAAATATCGAGCGGATGATCAACCGTCTGGGAGAAGGACGCTCACTGGGTAATAGCGTCTCGTTTAGTGGACCGAGCGAGTTACGCTCGGTAGGACAACGTATTCTTTGGTTAAGTGAACGCCTGTCATGGCTGGAATCCCAGCGCCATCAATTTTTAAGACATTTATCTCATGAATTAAAAACACCACTGGCGAGTATGCGCGAGGGCACTGAATTACTGGCTGACCAGGTTGTCGGGCCGCTTACGCCAGAGCAAAAAGAGGTGGTGAGCATCCTTGATAGCAGCAGCCGCAATTTGCAAAAACTGATAGAACAACTGCTTGATTACAACCGTAAACAGGCAGATGGCGCGGTGGAACTGGATAATGTTGAGTTAGCACCGTTGGTGGAGACGGTAGTTTCCGCTCACAGTCTGCCAGCTCGGACTAAAATGATGCATACCGACGTTGATCTCAAGGCAACAGCATGCCTGGCGGAACCCATGTTGCTGATGAGCGTGCTGGATAATCTTTACTCCAATGCGGTGCACTACGGGGCTGAATCCGGTAACATTTGCCTTCGCAGCAGTTTACATGGCGCACGGGTTTATATTGATGTCATCAATACAGGCACGCCCATTCCGCAAGAGGAACGCGCCATGATCTTCGAACCCTTTTTTCAGGGAAGTCACCAGCGAAAAGGGGCGGTGAAGGGGAGCGGTCTGGGATTAAGCATTGCCAGGGATTGTATTCGCCGTATGCAGGGGGAACTGTATCTGGTCGACGAGAGCGGGCAAGACGTTTGCTTCCGCATTGAATTGTCTTCGTCGAAAAACACGAAATAATGTTAAGGCCTATCCCATTAGGCTATTTTATTTGCCAGTTCGGCCCCGGGCAGTGCTCGAAATCCTCACGTACTACGTGTACGCTCCGGTTTCTCCGCGCTGTCCGTGTCCAAACTGCCTGCAACAATTACGCCCACTGGGATAGGCTCTGAGTCTGGTGAATATGCGACACATTTTTCAACGATTTTTATCCCGACGGCTGTGGCTGGCGGGGTTGCCTTGTCTGGCGCTGCTGGGCTGCGTGCAGAATCACAATAAGCCAGCCATTAATGCGCCAGTAGAAGAAAAAATCCCGGTTTATCAACTGGCTGATTATCTTCCTACTGAATGTAGCGACATCTGGGCGCTGCAAGGTAAATCAACTGAAACTAACCCGCTTTACTGGCTACGGGCGATGGATTGCGCCAACCGCTTGATGCCAGCGCAGTCGCGTCAGGAAGCACGCAAGTATGGTGATGGCAGCTGGCAAAATACCTTTAAGCAGGGGATTTTGCTTGCCGATGCCAAAATCACGCCTTTTGAGCGCCGCCAACTGGTCGCGCGCATTGATGCGTTAAGTACTGAGATCCCGGCGCAGGTTCGCCCGTTGTATCAACTCTGGCGCGACGGACAGGCGTTGCAACTGCAACTGGCGGAAGAGCGCCAACGCTACAGCAAACTCCAGCAATCCAGCGACAGCGAACTGGACGCTCTGCGCCAGCAGCAACACGTTCTACAGCAACAACTGGAACTCACCACCCGCAAGCTGGAGAACCTGACGGATATTGAACGTCAACTCTCGACTCGCAAACCGGCCGGAAATTTCCCACCGGACACGACGCACGAGAGTGAAAAAAACGCGCCATCCACCAATGAGGTCACCCCTGATGAGCCATAAACCTGCGCATTTATTATTGGTCGATGACGATCCGGGATTACTGAAATTACTTGGCCTGCGCCTGACCAGCGAAGGCTACAGCGTGGTCACGGCAGAAAGTGGTGCCGAGGGGCTGCGGATACTGAATCGTGAAAAAGTGGATTTAGTCATCAGCGACCTGCGGATGGATGAAATGGATGGTATGCAACTGTTTGCTGAAATCCAGAAAGTGCAGCCAGGTATGCCGGTAATCATCCTCACCGCGCATGGCTCCATTCCCGATGCCGTTGCCGCGACACAGCAGGGCGTGTTTAGTTTCCTCACTAAGCCCGTCGATAAAGACGCGCTATATCAGGCAATTGACGATGCGCTGGAACAATCCGCGCCAGCCACCGACGAACGTTGGCGCGAGGCGATTGTCACTCGCAGCCCGCTGATGCTGCGCTTGCTGGAACAGGCCCGGCTGGTGGCGCAATCCGACGTTAGCGTTTTGATTAACGGTCAGAGCGGCACCGGGAAAGAGATTTTTGCCCAGGCTATCCACAACGCCAGCCCGCGCAACAGCAAGCCGTTTATTGCTATTAACTGTGGCGCATTGCCCGAGCAGTTGCTGGAGTCGGAACTGTTTGGTCATGCACGCGGCGCGTTTACTGGTGCTGTCAGCAATCGCGAAGGTTTATTCCAGGCGGCGGAAGGCGGTACGCTGTTTCTCGATGAGATTGGCGATATGCCCGCACCGTTGCAGGTCAAATTGCTGCGCGTATTGCAGGAGCGAAAAGTCCGTCCGCTGGGCAGTAACCGCGATATTGATATCGACGTGCGGATTATTTCTGCGACCCACCGCGACTTACCAAAAGCGATGGCGCGCGGGGAATTCCGCGAAGATCTCTATTACCGCCTCAATGTCGTCAGCCTTAAAATTCCGGCACTGGCGGAGCGCACGGAAGACATTCCGCTACTGGCAAACCACTTATTGCGCCAGGCGGCAGAGCGACATAAACCGTTTGTCCGCGCGTTCTCCACCGATGCGATGAAACGCCTGATGACTGCCAGCTGGCCGGGAAATGTGCGCCAGTTGGTGAACGTGATTGAACAGTGCGTGGCGCTGACCTCATCTCCGGTGATTAGCGATGCATTAGTAGAGCAGGCGCTGGAGGGCGAAAACACGGCGCTGCCCACCTTTGTTGAGGCACGTAACCAGTTTGAACTCAATTACTTGCGCAAGTTGCTGCAAATCACCAAAGGCAACGTCACCCACGCGGCGAGAATGGCGGGGCGCAACCGGACAGAATTTTATAAACTGCTTTCCCGACACGAGCTGGATGCAAACGATTTCAAGGAATGAATCGGTGTAATGTGTTACGTTTAGCAGATCAAAAGACAGGCGACCTTTTCAAGGAATAGCATGAAAAAGATTGATGCGATTATTAAACCCTTCAAGCTGGACGATGTCCGTGAAGCACTGGCCGAAGTCGGTATTACCGGCATGACCGTGACCGAAGTGAAAGGCTTTGGGCGCCAGAAAGGCCACACTGAGCTGTATCGCGGTGCGGAATATATGGTGGATTTTCTGCCGAAGGTGAAAATTGAGATCGTCGTGCCGGACGACATTGTCGATATCTGCGTAGACACGATTATTCGTACGGCGCAAACCGGCAAAATTGGTGATGGTAAAATTTTCGTCTTCGACGTGGCACGGGTCATTCGTATCCGTACCGGCGAAGAGGACGACGCGGCGATTTAAACCGCGTCAGGGTTGCCGGATGTCTCCATCCGGCAACATCAAATCACAGCACTTTATGTGGGCCAAAGCATTCGTAATGAATGTTTTCCTGCTTCACACCCAGGTCCACTAACTGTTTTGCCGCAAACTGCATGAAGCCGACCGGACCGCAGAGATAGAACTGCATGGCCGGATCGCTGAACGCACCTTCCTGTTTGCTCAAATCCATCAGACCTTCGCTATCAAACTGACCTTTAGCGCGATCGGCTTCGCTCGGCTCGCGATACCAGGTATGCGCGGTAAAGCGCGGTAGTGCTTGCCCCAGTTCCTTAACTTCATCAGCAAAGGCGTGAACATCGCCATTTTCTGCCGCGTGGAACCAGTTCACTTGTGCTGTGTGGCCTGTTTTTGCCAGCGTGTCGAGCATTGCCAGCATTGGCGTTTGCCCTACACCCGCAGAGATCAGTGTTACCGGCGTGTCATCTGCCACATCCATAAAGAAATCACCCGCCGGAGCGACCAGTTTCACGACATCGCCAACGTTGGCGTGATTGTGCAGCCAGTTGGATACCTGCCCTCCATCTTCGCGTTTCACCGCAATACGATAGCCTTTGCCATCAGGTTTGCGAGTCAAAGAGTACTGACGAATTTCCTGATGCGGGAAACCTTCTGGTTTCAGCCAAACGCCGAGATACTGTCCTGGACGGTATTCTGCCACTGCGCCACCGTCGACCGGTTCCAGTTCGAAGCTAGTGATCAGTGCGCTGCGCGGCGTTTTAGCCACAATGCGGAAATCGCGAGTACCTTCCCAGCCACCGGCTTTGCTGGCGTTTTCGTTATAGATTTCCGCCTCGCGATTGATAAATACATTAGCCAGTACGCCATAGGCTTTACCCCACGCGTCCAGCACTTCCTGGCCTGGGCTGAACATTTCGTCCAGGGTCGCCAACAGGTGTTCGCCAACGATGTTGTACTGTTCCGGTTTGATCTGGAAACTGGTGTGCTTCTGCGCGATTTTTTCTACCGCTGGCAGCAGCGCAGGCAGGTTTTCAATATTACTGGCGTAGGCGGCAATAGCGTTAAACAGGGCTTCACGTTGATCGCCATTACGCTGGTTACTCATGTTAAAAATTTCTTTGAGTTCTGGGTTATGAGTAAACATACGGTCGTAGAAATGGGCGGTTAACTTTGGCCCTGTTTCCACCAGTAAAGGGATGGTGGCTTTTACTGTAGCGATGGTTTGAGCGTCAAGCATATGGTCTTCCTTTTTTTGCATCTTAATTGATGTATCTCAAATGCATCTTATAAAAAATAGCCCTGCACTGTAAATGGTTCTTTTGGTGTTTTTCATCAAGAATGTGATGAAGTGAAAAATTTGCATCACAAACCTGAAAAGAAATCCGTTTCCGGTTGCAGGCCCTTTATTCTCCAAAGCCTTGCATAGCTTGAAGGTAATCGTTTGCGTAAATTCCTTTGTCAAGACCTGTTATCGCACAATGATTCGGTTATACTGTTCGCCGTTGTCCATCAGGACCGCCAAAATTAGGCGAAAAAATTTTATTGTTAGCTGAGTCAGGAGATGCGGATGTTAAAGCGTGAAATGAACATTGCCGATTATGATGCCGAACTGTGGCAGGCTATGGAGCAGGAAAAAGTACGTCAGGAAGAGCACATCGAACTGATCGCCTCCGAAAACTACACCAGCCCGCGCGTAATGCAGGCGCAGGGTTCTCAGCTGACCAATAAATATGCTGAAGGTTATCCGGGCAAGCGCTACTACGGCGGTTGCGAGTATGTTGATATCGTCGAACAACTGGCGATCGATCGCGCGAAAGAACTGTTCGGCGCTGATTACGCTAACGTTCAGCCGCACTCCGGCTCCCAGGCTAACTTTGCGGTCTACACCGCGCTGCTGGAACCAGGTGATACCGTTCTGGGTATGAACCTGGCGCATGGCGGTCACCTGACTCACGGTTCTCCGGTTAACTTCTCCGGTAAACTGTACAACATCGTTCCTTACGGTATTGATGCTACCGGCCATATCGACTACGCCGATCTGGAAAAACAAGCCAAAGAACACAAGCCGAAAATGATTATCGGTGGTTTCTCTGCATATTCCGGCGTGGTTGACTGGGCGAAAATGCGTGAAATCGCTGACAGCATCGGTGCTTACCTGTTCGTTGATATGGCGCACGTTGCGGGCCTGGTTGCTGCTGGCGTCTACCCGAACCCGGTTCCTCATGCTCACGTAGTGACTACCACTACTCACAAAACCCTGGCGGGTCCGCGCGGCGGCCTGATCCTGGCGAAAGGCGGTAGCGAAGAGCTGTACAAAAAACTGAACTCTGCCGTTTTCCCTGGTGGTCAGGGCGGTCCGTTGATGCACGTAATCGCTGGTAAAGCGGTTGCTCTGAAAGAAGCGATGGAGCCTGAGTTCAAAACTTACCAGCAGCAGGTCGCTAAAAACGCTAAAGCGATGGTAGAAGTGTTCCTGGAACGCGGCTACAAAGTGGTTTCTGGCGGTACTGATAACCACCTGTTCCTGGTTGATCTGGTTGATAAAAACCTGACCGGTAAAGAAGCAGACGCCGCTCTGGGCCGTGCTAATATCACCGTGAACAAAAACAGCGTACCGAACGATCCGAAGAGCCCGTTTGTAACTTCTGGTATTCGTGTAGGTACTCCGGCGATTACGCGTCGTGGCTTCAAAGAAGCAGAAGCGAAAGAACTGGCTGGCTGGATGTGTGACGTGCTGGACAGCATCAATGATGAAGCGGTTATCGAGCGCATCAAAGGTAAAGTTCTCGACATCTGCGCACGTTACCCGGTTTACGCATAAGAGAAACGGTGATTTGCTGACAACGTGCTCGTTGTTCATGCCGGATGCGGCGTGAACGCCTTATCCGGCCTACAAAACTTTGCAAATTCAATATATTGCAATATCCGTGTAGGCCTGATAAGCGTAGCGCATCAGGCAATCTTACGTTTGTGATCGTCAAGGCTTCCTTCGGGAAGCCTTGTTACGTTATCGCGCCATCAAATCTGTCGTAACTGCGCCTCAACATACAAATAGCCAATCCCCAGCACCTGTTGTGCACGGCTTAATTGCCCGAAGCCAATTTGCGTCGCTTTCACGCTCGGTCCTTCGTCGCGGTCGAACGGGTTAAATCCCGTCTGGCGAATAATGGTATTAAGCCAGTTCTCACCAAAGGCACAGCTGCGACCGTACAACCAAATCTGATTAATATTGAGGATGTTGAGGAAGTTATACAGACTCAAACCAATGGCGTTGGCACTGCGGTCAACCCAACTGGTGATCCACGGTTCTCCACTCTGCCAGGCAGCGATTAATTGCGCTGTAGTCAGTTTTTCTGGATCAAGTTGAGTATTGCCAGGTTGTGATTTTAGCCATACTCGCGCCTGTTTTTTTAATGCGCTTAACGAGGCGACGGTTTCCAGGCAGCCATAACGTCCACAGTCGCAGGCGACGCCATCCGGATTAACAATGGTGTGACCAATCTGCCCGCTACCATACAAACTACCGCGATAAATTTGCTCGTTAATCACGAACGACGAGCCAATGCCGTAATCAACGTTGATCACGCAGAAATCCCGTCCCTGCGAATTATTTTGCCATTTCTCCGCCAGCGCCAGCATCACGCAGTCATTATCAACCATTACCCGAATACCGAGCTTCTCTTCCAGCAGGTACTTCACCTCAACTGGCGTGGTCCACGGGGCTTGCGGCATGGTTTGCGATACACCAGTTACCGGATCAACCTGACCGTGAATTGCCAGCGCCAGGTTGATGGTGCGGCCCGGCCACAGTTTGCGATGACGATGCCAGCATTTTTCGATTTCGGACAGCAGTGCCTGCGGTGTCGGTGCATCAATCTGAAAATATTCAAATTCGCCTTTCGGACTTAAACAAGCGTTAGCGACCTGGCACTCAATGCTGGTGGGCGTCACGTTCAGGCATAGCGTCCAGTCACCTTCCGGCGCAATCAGCCATGTGCCGCTGCTATGCCCGCGCGTCTGGCTTTCATCGTCGATATTCACCACCCGTTTTTCGTTTTCCAGTTCCTGCAAAATATTACTGACCGCCGGAATTGAAATTTGCGCCAGCCGGGCCAGCGTCGACTTGTTGGCGCGCTTTTGCCGGTACAGCAGTTCCAGAATCACGCATTTGTTATGGTGGCGGATCTGTTGATTGTTAATGCAGGCTCTCATCTTCACTAAACCTTGTTTAGTTAATTGCGTGATTATTCCGCGAAAACATTGCCAGATTGTTCAATACACTGCCACAAATCTTTTAATTCAGTATGTCTTGTTAATATTGAGGGCACCATGACTCCAGTAAAAGTGTGGCAAGAGCGCGTTGAGATCCCGACCTATGAAACCGGGCCGCAGGATATACATCCCATGTTCCTGGAAAATCGCGTTTATCAGGGATCGTCCGGCGCGGTTTATCCCTATGGCGTGACCGATACGCTGAGCGAGCAGAAAACCCTGAAATCCTGGCAGGCGGTGTGGCTGGAAAACGACTACATCAAAGTGATGATCCTGCCGGAACTAGGCGGTCGCGTGCATCGCGCATGGGATAAAGTGAAACAGCGAGATTTTGTCTATCACAATGAAGTCATTAAGCCGGCGCTGGTGGGGCTGCTGGGGCCGTGGATTTCGGGCGGGATTGAGTTTAACTGGCCACAACACCATCGCCCGACCACCTTTATGCCCGTTGATTTCACCATCGAAGCCCATGACGACGGCGCACAGACGGTGTGGGTCGGCGAAACGGAGCCGATGCACGGTTTACAAGTGATGACTGGTTTCACACTGCGCCCTGACCGGGCGGCGCTGGAAATCGCCAGCCGCGTCTATAACGGCAACGCCACGCCGCGTCATTTCTTGTGGTGGGCCAACCCGGCAGTGAAAGGTGGTGAAGGGCATCAGAGCGTTTTCCCGCCGGATGTGACTGCGGTGTTTGATCACGGCAAACGGGCTGTTTCAGCTTTCCCCATCGCCACCGGCACCTACTACAAAGTGGACTACTCCGCCGGAGTGGACATTTCTCGCTATAAAAATGTGCCAGTGCCGACTTCGTATATGGCTGAAAAATCGCAGTACGATTTTGTTGGCGCGTGGTGTCACGATGAAGATGGCGGTTTGCTGCACGTTGCCAACCACCATATTGCGCCAGGTAAAAAACAGTGGAGTTGGGGACACAGTGAATTTGGCCAGGCGTGGGATAAGAGTCTGACCGACAATAACGGTCCGTATATCGAGCTGATGACAGGTATTTTTGCCGATAACCAGCCCGATTTTACCTGGCTTGATGCTTACGAAGAGAAGTGTTTCGAGCAGTATTTCCTGCCTTATCATTCTCTGGGCATGGTGCAAAATGCCTCCCGCGATGCGGTGATAAAACTCCAGCGTAGCGAGCGGGGGATTGAGTGGGGGCTGTATGCCATCTCCCCGTTGAGTGGATATCGTCTGGCGATCCGCGAAATCGGCAAATGCAACGCGTTGCTCGATGATGCCGTGGCCCTGACACCAGCGACCGCCATCCAGGGCGTGTTGCACGGTATCAATCCTGACAGACTGACCATCGAACTTTCCGATGCTGACGGCAATATTGTACTGAGTTATCAGGAACATCAGCCGCAAGAGTTGCCGTTGCCGGACGTTGCCAAAGCGCCACTGGCTGCACAAGACATTGCCAGTACAGATGAAGCCTGGTTTATCGGTCAGCATCTGGAGCAATATCATCACGCCAGTCGTTCACCGTTCGATTACTACCTGCGCGGCGTGGCACTGGACCCGCTGGATTATCGCTGTAACCTGGCGCTGGCGATGCTGGAATATAACCGCGCAGATTTCCCGCAAGCGGTGGCGTATGCCAGTCAGGCGCTGAAACGCGCACATGCGCTGAACAAAAACCCGCAGTGTGGACAGGCAAGTTTGATTCGCGCCAGTGCTTATGAACGTCAGGGACAATATCAACAGGCCGAAGAGGATTTCTGGCGTGCGGTCTGGAGCGGCAATAGTAAAGCGGGCGGCTATTATGGTCTGGCACGGCTGGCGGCGCGTAATGGTAACTTCGACGCGGGTCTGGATTTTTGCCAACAAAGTCTTCGTGCCAGCCCAACCAACCAGGAAGTGCTTTGCCTGCATAACCTGCTGCTGGTGTTAAGTGGTCGTCAGGACAACGCGCGTTTGCAGCGCGAGAAACTGCTGCGTGATTATCCGCTGAACGCCACTCTGTGGTGGCTGAACTGGTTCGATGGTCGTAGCGAATCAGCCCTCGCGCAGTGGCGCGGTCTGTGTCAGGGACGCGACGTTAACGCCCTGATGACCGCCGGGCAACTGATTAACTGGGGAATGCCCGCCCTGGCGGCAGAGATGCTGAACGTACTGGACTGCCAGCGCACGCTTCCGCTTTACCTGCAAGCCAGCTTGCTGCCGAAAGCCGAACGCGGCGAACTGGTCGCAAAAGCCATTGATGTCTTCCCACAGTTTGTCCGTTTCCCGAATACGCTGGAAGAAGTGGCGGCGCTGGAGAGTATTGAAGAGTGCTGGTTTGCCCGTCATTTACTGGCCTGCTTCTATTACAACAAGCGTAGCTACAACAAAGCCATTACTTTATGGCTGCGTTGCGTAGAGATGTCACCGGAGTTTGCCGACGGCTGGCGCGGGTTGGCGATCCATGCGTGGAATAAGCAGCACGATTATGAGCTGGCCGCGCGTTATCTTGATAATGCTTATCAGCTTGCGCCGCAGGATGCACGTCTGCTTTTCGAACGGGATTTGCTGGATAAGTTAAGCGGAGCCACACCGGAGAAACGACTGGCACGTCTGGAAAATAATCTGGAAATTGCTCTGAAACGCGACGACATGACCGCAGAACTGCTCAATTTGTGGCATCTCACAGGTCAGGCCGACAAAGCGGCGGATATTCTCGCCACGCGAAAATTCCACCCGTGGGAAGGCGGGGAAGGGAAGGTCACCAGTCAGTTTATCCTTAACCAAATGTTACGCGCTTGGCAACACCTTGATGCCAGACAACCGCAGCAGGCCAGCGAACTGCTTCATGCCGCGCTGCACTATCCGGAGAATTTAAGCGAAGGCCGTTTACCGGGGCAAACTGACAACGACATCTGGTTCTGGCAGGCGATATGTGCCAAAGCTCAGGGCGATGAAACTGAAGCGACGCGTTGTTTACGTCTGGCGGCGACCGGCGATCGTACCATTAACATCCACAGTTATTACAACGATCAGCCGGTTGATTATCTCTTCTGGCAAGGAATGGCGCTGCGACTGCTGGGCGAACAACAAACCGCACAGCAACTGTTTAGTGAAATGAAACAGTGGGCGCAAGAGATGGCGAAAACCAGTATCGAGGCGGATTTCTTTGCCGTCTCGCAACCTGACTTGTTGTCGCTGTATGGCGATTTACAACAGCAGCATAAAGAAAAATGCCTGATGGTGGCGATGCTGGCGGCCGCGGGACTAGGGGAGATTGCGCAATACGAATCTGCTCGCGCTGAATTGACTGCGATTAATCCGGCCTGGCCGAAAGCGGCATTATTCACCACCGTGATGCCTTTTATTTTTAACCGCGTTCACTAAACCCTATTAACTGTAATATTTGAGCGGCACGCGCTGCCGCTCACGCTCAAATAATTAAAATAAGCCGTTGTAAATAAAAACCCTACAGGAGGCACTATGCCTAAAAAAATGAGAACAACCCGTAATCTATTATTAATGGCTACGCTATTAGGTAGCGCACTATTTGCCAACGCTGCGGATAAAGAAATGACCATTGGCGCAATATACCTTGATACCCAGGGATATTACGCTGGAGTGCGTCAGGGCGTTCAGGATGCGGCAAAAGATTCTTCAGTACAGGTACAGTTAATTGAAACTAACGCCCAGGGCGATATTTCGAAAGAAAGTACTTTTGTAGATACCCTCGTGGCGCGTAATGTCGATGCCATTATTTTATCGGCAGTGTCTGAAAATGGCAGTAGCCGCACCGTTCGCCGCGCCAGTGAGGCGGGTATTCCGGTGATTTGCTACAACACCTGTATTAATCAAAAGGGTGTCGATAAATATGTCTCGGCGTATCTGGTGGGCGATCCGCTGGAATTTGGTAAAAAACTGGGTAACGCTGCCGCCGATTATTTTATTGCCAACAAAATTGACCAGCCGAAAATTGCCGTCATCAATTGCGAAGCCTTTGAAGTTTGTGTGCAACGACGTAAAGGGTTTGAAGAAGTATTAAAAGCCCGCGTTCCCGGCGCGCAAATTGTCGCTAATCAGGAAGGGACTGTTTTAGATAAAGCGATTTCTGTCGGTGAAAAACTGATTATCTCCACGCCAGATCTCAACGCCATTATGGGGGAATCGGGCGGAGCGACACTCGGCGCGGTAAAAGCGGTACGCAATCAAAATCAGGCCGGAAAAATTGCCGTTTTCGGTTCGGACATGACCACTGAAATTGCTCAGGAGCTGGAAAACAACCAGGTGCTGAAAGCGGTAGTGGATATTTCCGGTAAGAAAATGGGCAATGCTGTTTTCGCGCAAACATTGAAGGTTATCAATAAACAAGCCGACGGTGAAAAAGTGATTCAGGTGCCAATCGATCTCTATACCAAAACTGAAGACGGTAAACAGTGGCTGGCAACGCACGTTGATGGTCTGCCCTAATAGCTGATTCGCAGAGGTCCCTATGTTCACGGCAACAGAGGCAGTCCCGGTAGCAAAAGTGGTGGCAGGAAATAAGCGTTACCCCGGCGTCGTTGCGCTGGATAACGTTAACTTCACGCTCAATAAAGGCGAAGTTCGCGCGCTGTTAGGCAAAAACGGTGCGGGAAAATCGACCCTCATTCGAATGCTTACCGGTAGCGAACGTCCGGATAGCGGTGATATCTGGATTGGCGAGACGCGACTGGAAGGCGACGAAGCTACGCTGACTCGCCGTGCCGCTGAACTGGGGGTACGCGCGGTTTATCAGGAATTAAGTCTGGTGGAAGGGCTGACGGTGGCAGAAAACCTCTGCCTTGGTCAATGGCCTCGCCGCAACGGCATGATTGACTACCCGCAAATGGCGCAGGATGCCCAACGTTGCTTACAGGCGCTGGGCGTTGACGTTAGTCCTGAACAACTTGTTTCAACGCTAAGCCCGGCGCAAAAGCAACTGGTGGAAATTGCGCGGGTGATGAAGGGCGAGCCGCGCGTGGTCATCCTTGATGAACCCACCAGCTCGCTTGCCAGTGCGGAAGTTGAACTGGTGATCAGCGCCGTGAAAAAAATGTCGGCACTGGGCGTGGCGGTGATTTACGTCAGCCACAGGATGGAGGAAATCCGCCGTATCGCCTCTTGTGCCACCGTCATGCGCGACGGGCAGGTGGCGGGCGATGTGATGCTCGAAAACACCTCAACTCGCCATATTGTGTCGTTGATGCTCGGACGCGATCACGTTGATATTGCACCGGTTGCAGCTCAGGAGATTGCGGACCAGACCGTACTGGAAGTTCGCGCGTTACACCACAGACCAAAACTTACGGAGATCAGTTTTTCACTGCGTCGTGGCGAAGTGCTCGGCATTGCTGGCCTGCTGGGGGCAGGGCGCAGTGAATTGCTGAAAGCGATAGTTGGGCTGGAAGCGTATGAACAGGGCGAAATTGTTATCAATGGTGAGAAAATCACGCGCCCTGATTACGGCGACATGCTGAAACGTGGCATTGGCTATACGCCAGAAAACCGCAAAGAAGCGGGGATCATTCCCTGGCTGGGCGTTGACGAAAATACAGTGCTGACCAATCGGCAAAAAATCAGCGCCAACGGCGTACTGCAATGGTCCACCATCCGCCGCCTGACCGAAGAGGTGATGCAGCGGATGACGGTTAAGGCTGCCAGTAGCGAAACACCCATCGGCACGCTTTCTGGCGGTAATCAGCAAAAAGTGGTGATCGGTCGTTGGGTCTATGCCGCCAGCCAGATTTTGTTGCTCGACGAGCCAACGCGCGGCGTCGATATCGAAGCCAAACAGCAGATTTACCGTATTGTCCGCGAGCTGGCTGCCGAAGGAAAAAGCGTGGTGTTTATCTCCAGTGAAGTGGAGGAGTTACCGCTGGTGTGCGACCGCATTCTGTTGTTACAGCACGGTACGTTCTCGCAGGAGTTTCACTCTCCGGTCAATGTGGATGAGCTGATGTCCGCCATTCTGTCTGTGCACTGATGAATTTTACCGAGGAACCTGAAGATGTCTGCTTCGTCATTACCATTGCCGCAGGGCAAGAGCGTCTCGCTCAAACAATTTGTCAGTCGCCATATTAATGAGATCGGTTTGCTGGTGGTGATTGCCATTTTGTATCTGGTCTTCTCTCTGAACGCGCCTGGCTTTATCTCATTGAATAACCAAATGAACGTGCTGCGCGATGCCGCTACCATTGGGATCGCCGCCTGGGCGATGACGCTGATTATTATCTCCGGGGAAATTGATGTCAGCGTTGGACCAATGGTGGCTTTTGTCTCAGTGTGCCTGGCATTTTTGCTGCAATTTGACGTTCCGCTGGCGGTGGCGTGTCTGCTGGTGTTGCTGTTAGGGGCGCTGATGGGAACGCTGGCCGGGGTGCTGCGCGGCGTGTTTAACGTACCAAGTTTCGTTGCCACGTTGGGGCTGTGGAGCGCCCTGCGCGGAATGGGGCTGTTTATGACTAACGCCCTGCCAGTGCCGATTGACGAAAACGAGGTACTGGACTGGCTGGGTGGACAATTTCTCGGAGTGCCGGTATCCGCGCTGATCATGATGGTGTTGTTTGCGCTGTTTGTGTTCATCAGCCGCAAAACCGCCTTCGGGCGCTCGGTTTTTGCCGTTGGCGGTAATGCTACGGCGGCACAGTTGTGCGGCATCAACGTTCGTCGGGTGCGCATTCTTATCTTTACCCTTTCGGGATTATTAGCGGCGGTGACCGGCATTTTGTTGGCGGCGCGCCTCGGTTCTGGTAACGCAGGTGCCGCAAACGGTCTGGAGTTTGACGTCATCGCCGCGGTCGTGGTCGGCGGTACGGCACTTTCCGGCGGTCGCGGTTCCCTGTTCGGTACATTGCTTGGTGTGCTGGTGATTACACTAATCGGTAACGGTCTGGTATTGCTCGGGATTAACTCCTTTTTCCAGCAGGTGGTACGCGGCGTCATCATCGTGGTGGCAGTGCTGGCGAATATCTTGCTGACCCAGCGAAGCAGTAAAGCGAAACGCTAAACCTTAACGCCCCTGGCGCGGGTGCGGCAGGGATGAAAATTAATCGTATTGTTAATGAGGGATTTATGAAAACGATGCTGGCAGCTTATTTACCAGGAAATTCGACCGTCGATCTGCGGGAAGTTGCGGTGCCGACGCCGGGGATTAACCAGGTGCTGATCAAAATGAAATCCTCCGGGATTTGCGGAAGCGATGTCCACTATATCTACCATCAACACCGCGCCACGGCGGCGGCGCCCGATAAACCGTTATACCAGGGCTTTATCAACGGTCATGAGCCGTGCGGGCAAATTGTGGCGATGGGGCAAGGCTGTCGCCATTTTAAAGAGGGTGATCGCGTGCTGGTGTATCACATTTCTGGCTGTGGTTTTTGCCCGAACTGCCGCCGCGGCTTTCCTATCTCTTGTACTGGCAAAGGAAAAGCGGCTTACGGCTGGCAGCGTGACGGCGGTCATGCCGAATATCTGTTGGCGGAAGAAAAAGATCTGATCCTCCTGCCGGATGCACTGAGTTACGAAGATGGTGCGTTTATCAGTTGCGGCGTTGGCACGGCCTATGAAGGGATTTTGCGCGGCGAAGTTTCCGGCAGCGATAACGTGCTGGTGGTCGGGCTGGGACCGGTCGGCATGATGGCGATGATGCTGGCGAAAGGTCGTGGTGCAAAAAGGATCATCGGCGTTGATATGCTGCCGGAACGTCTGGCAATGGCGAAACAGTTAGGGGTGATGGATCACGGTTATTTAGCGACGACCGAGGGCTTGCCGCAGATAATCGCTGAACTCACTCACGGCGGCGCGGATGTTGCGCTCGATTGTTCCGGTAATGCTGCGGGGCGCTTGCTGGCATTGCAATCCACCGCCGACTGGGGGCGCGTGGTTTACATTGGTGAAACCGGAAAAGTGGAGTTCGAAGTCAGCGCCGATCTGATGCACCATCAACGGCGGATTATTGGCTCCTGGGTAACCAGTCTGTTCCATATGGAAAAATGCGCTCATGATCTGACCGACTGGAAACTATGGCCACGTAACGCCATTACCCACCGCTTCTCGCTGGAACAGGCGGGAGATGCCTACGCACTGATGGCGAGCGGCAAGTGCGGGAAAGTTGTGATTAACTTCCTGGATTAAGGAGTTAGCGGATGACCATCTATACCTTATCTCACGGGCCGCTAAAGCTGGACGTTTCTGACCAGGGCGGCGTAATCGAAGGCTTCTGGCGCGATACGACGCCGCTGCTACGTCCTGGTAAAAAAAGCGGTGTGGCAACCGATGCCTCTTGTTTTCCGCTGGTGCCATTTGCAAACCGGGTGAGTGGTAACCGTTTTGTCTGGCAGGAGCGAGAGTATCAACTGCAACCGAATGTTGAGTGGGATGCGCACTATCTACACGGCGATGGCTGGTTGGGGCAGTGGCAATGTGTCTCGCGCAGTGATGATAGTTTGTGTCTGGCGTATGAACATCACTGTGGCGTTTATCATTATCGTGTAAGCCAGGCATTTCATTTAACGGCGGATTCACTGACGGTCACGCTCTCTGTCACCAATGAAGGCACTGAGACGCTGCCATTTGGTACTGGCTGGCATCCTTATTTTCCGTTGTCGTCGAAAACGCGGATTCAGGCACAGGCGAATGGTTACTGGCTGGAGCGGGAGCAGTGGTTGGCGGGCGAGTTTTGCGAGCAGTTACCGCCAGAACTGGATTTCAACCAGCTCGCGCCGTTGCCGCGCCAGTGGGTGAACAATGGTTTTGCCGGATGGAATGGTCAGGCCCGCATCGAGCAGCCGCAGGAGGGTTACGCCGTCATCATGGAAACGACGCCGCCTGCGCCGTGCTATTTCATCTTTGTCTCCGATCCCGCGTTTGATAAAGGGTATGCGTTTGATTTCTTCTGTCTGGAGCCGATGAGTCATGCGCCGGATGACCATCATCGCCCGGAAGGTGGTGACCTCATTGCGCTTGCGCCGGGGGAATCAACAACCTCAGAGATGTCGTTGCGGGTAGAGTGGCTGTAATTTATAAAATGCCGGATGCACAGGCCTACAGGGTAATTTCGATTTTGTAGCACTCGGCGCACCATGCCTGATGCGACGCTTGCCGCGTCTTATCAGGCCTACAATTGGTGTTGGAGCGGTCGGCCGGATAAGGCGTTCACGCCGCATCCGGCATCTTTCCTAACGCCGATCGAGAGAAATTGCCCCCGGCCCGGTAATTGCCAGCAGCAGGAATGCGCCAGCAATGCTGATATTCTTCCAGAAATTAATCATATTTGGCCCAACCGCATCGCCAGTCATATCCCAGTAATGATGACCAATCACCGCAGTTCCCAGCGTGTAGAAAATAAACAGCACCGCCAGCGGACGGGTGAAAAAGCCAAGTATGATTAATATCGCGGCGGGTACTTCCATAATCACCGCAATAACTGCCGCCAGCATCGGCATCGGTGCGCCCAGCGAGGCCATATACTGTACCGTTCCGTCAAAGCCCATCATTTTGGGAAAACCAAAAATAATGAAAATTAAGATGACGGCGATACGGGCAATTAATAACAAAACGGGGCGGGCAGCACCAAAATCAAAATAACGTAGTGAGTTCATAACCAATCCCTTTGCAAGATAATGTGATTTAAACGTAATACACACTCTTGCACCTCGCCACGCCCCAGCGGATGAGAAATTTGGTAATTATCCAGGTCAATATCCAGCACATTTTCTTTAGGTGATATTTTGTTAGCGGTATTAACGATATTTTTTCCAGCTCTGTGTACTGGAAGCAAACTCGAATTTTCTTATTTTTCAACTTGCACCAACATTCGATTAACTCCAGACTAACGCCTCCTGACGGGAGGGACTCATGGTTTTGCAATCCACGCGCTGGTTGGCGCTCGGTTATTTCACATACTTTTTTAGCTACGGTATTTTTCTACCTTTCTGGAGCGTCTGGCTTAAGGGGATTGGCTTAACGCCAGAAACCATCGGCCTGTTGTTGGGGGCCGGGCTGGTTGCCCGTTTTCTCGGTAGTTTGATAATTGCGCCTCGCGTCAGCGATCCTTCTCGCCTGATTTCTGCGCTGCGTGTGCTGGCGTTGCTGACGCTACTCTTTGCCATCGCCTTCTGGGCGGGTGCGCATGTGGCGTGGTTGATGGTGGTGATGGTTGGTTTTAACCTCTTTTTCTCACCGCTGGTGCCGTTGACCGATGCGCTGGCGAATACCTGGCAAAAGCAGTTCCCGCTTGATTATGGCAAAGTGCGACTTTGGGGCTCGGTGGCGTTTGTCATTGGCTCGGCGCTGACGGGGAAACTGGTCAGCGTATTCGATTATCGGGTTATTCTGGCATTGCTGACGTTGGGCGTGGCATCCATGCTGCTCGGCTTTCTTATCCGTCCGACGATTCAGCCACAAGGGGCCAGCCGTCAACAGGAGAGCACGGGGTGGCCAGCGTGGTTGGCGCTGGTCCGCCAGAACTGGCGTTTTCTGGCCTGCGTTTGTTTATTGCAGGGGGCGCATGCGGCCTATTACGGTTTTAGCGCCATTTACTGGCAGGCAGCTGGCTACTCGGCCTCGGCGGTGGGCTATTTGTGGTCGCTGGGCGTGGTGGCGGAAGTCATTATCTTTGCGCTGAGTAATAAGCTTTTCCGCCGTTGTAGCGCCCGTGATATGTTGCTGATCTCGGCGGTATGCGGGGTAGTACGTTGGGGCATTATGGGGGCAACCACTGAGTTGCCGTGGTTGATTATGGTGCAAGTTCTGCATTGCGGCACCTTTACCGTGTGCCATCTGGCTGCTATGCGCTACATTGCCGCTCGTCAGGGAAGTGAGGTTATCCGCTTGCAGGCAGTTTATTCTGCCGTCGCGATGGGCGGCAGTATCGCCATCATGACCGTCTTCGCCGGTTTTCTGTATCAATATCTGGGGCATGGCGTGTTCTGGGTGATGGCATTGGTGGCGTTTCCGGCAATGTTTTTGCGCCCGAAAGTCGTTCCCTCATGCTGATTCAAGTATTTTGCGGATCTGTTCCTGTTGATGTGCCGTCAGGGTCAGATCCGTATAAATCAGCGGTGGTGAAAAAAGCGGTAGCGGCATGGTATAAGGCGCAATAATAAGTGCGGCATTGCGCGGCGCGCCAATCTGCAAAAATGTCTTCACAGACATGTGTTTAATATTGAGCGGCAGTATCGTTAGCTCACGCAATTGCAGCTCAATATTCGCTTCTCGTTCGCTGTCATTGCCCGTCAGCAAAATAATCTGCTTTTCGTGAATTTCATTTGCCTGCATCAGCCATGCACCGAAAATTACTGCCACCAGACAACTTTCTTCATCGGAAAGACTGACATTGTACTCATTTTCAAACCCGACCAGCGCTTCGCGGGTGGTGTGCACGAGCCGTGGATAAAGTCGACGAAACTCTTCCGGTAAAGTGTTATCAATGCCGATAGAAAACAAACAGCGGTTTAACGCCTGGGCCAGGTGAGTATAAAGCTGATAGCACAACCCCTGTTCATCATAGAAACGGACGTTACTCAACTGCCGAAAATGCTGTACCAGACGGTTAATTGACTGGCGCAGCTGTTTGCCACGCTGATGGGTGTCTCGCAGTGGATCGGGAACCCGCAACATGGAAAAAAGTAATGCCATAAATAGCGGTTCAGCTGGGGGAACAGGTTGACGCGCCCGCCGTTGCCAGTGGCGGCCAATTTCCTGTGCAACCTGAAATTCAATGCAAGATTCCAACCAGTGGCGTTGCAGCGGGTTAAATAAGGGCGAGATTCCGGCATGGTGTTGCAATAAGCAATATTGCAGATACAAACACAGGAAATGAACATCACGCGCGTCAAAGCGTTTTTGCAGCCTTCGCGAGCAGAGATTAACTAACGCCAGTAGATTGGTGTCGTCATAAAAATTACGAGCAATCCCCCGACGCTTTAGCTCCCCCTTTAACGCGGGCGTAAAATGGCTGCTGATAAATGACGTACAAAGGCGAAAAGCGCGTCGTAGCCAATGAAATAAACATAAGCGTTGATTAAGTATTGTACCTTCAATCCGGTAGCTCCCGTCATATCCAGTTGTAATGGTGAGTTGATGATAGCGCTGGATCTCCCGTCCTGTTTCGCTGATATCGCGACCCACCATTTCATCATCCACACCATTAATCTCGCTGAAAGTTGCCGTGGTGGCGCTCAACCCCGGCTGGAACAGCGTCAGCAATACCTGGCAACGGCGCTGGGGAGCTGAAAGTACAGATGGTGGGGCAAGTGTAGGTATCATCTGTAGATCTCCCATAAGCATAATTTATAAGAATAGCTAAAGTTTGCTTAGGGATACGGTGAATGGAATGCTATTAATCAGAAATGATGACAAACATCACAGAATTTTTATCGATATAAACACTTTCTGGCAGTTTAATGTCATCCCTTAAGGTGATTTCTTGCTGTTTTATCTGGTTTCGACCATAAGGTTAATTCTGTGGATTCAATGCGCTAAGGATAAAGTCCACCATTTGCTCGCGATAAACGTCTCCGTGACGATCGGAAAAGGCATCAAGATGTTCGCCATCGGGGATCAAAATCAGGCGTTTTGGCTCTTTCGCCAGGGCAAATAATTTCTCGCTATGCTGCCATGGAATAACATGATCAGCTTTGCCGTGAATCAGTAAAAGCGGGATCGGGCTGACGCTGGCGATGTAATTTTCGCCGCTGTAACTCTCATCAAGTAAGTAGCCACTGCCGGGTATCATCTGGTTAGCGATGGTCGAATAAGAGGCAAATGTGGAGTCGAGGATCACCGCACGTATGCCCTCGCGATCTCCTAACCCAATAACGTCAAGAATATTCGCCCCGCCAATACTCTGCCCGAACAGCACCAGCCGCTTGGGGTTTACATCGCTACGATGGCGCACCACGTTGATGGCACTTTGCGTATCGTCCAGTAATCCGGCTTGTGATGGAGTGCCTTTAGATTTACCAAACCCGCGATAATCAAACATAAAAACATTGAAATTATGTTCTGGTAACCAACTGACCAGCGGCCAGTGGGCGGACATATTCCCGGCATTGCCATGAGCATGAATTACGGTAGCAATAGCGTTTTCGGCGGGACCAGTGGAAGAGGGGATAAACCAGCCTTGTAGCCGTGTGCCATCTTTAGCAGTAAATTCAACAGATTCAGCAGACCATGGATCAGGACCGTAAATTTTGTCGTCGGGATAATAAAAGAAGTTGATGGCGATGCGCGGCACTAAATAAACGCAGAAAGCAGAAATAAAAAGAATAAACAGAATCTTGAAACGCGTTTGTTCGCTGGCAGAACCATGACCTTTCCTTACGACTTGCTTTGTAATCCATTAATCGGGAAAGGATGGTGGGAGAGTGGCGCAGGAAAGTAAAGCGGTGCGAAAGTATTTCGGAATAGCGCCTGAAAGGCAAGGGCGGGTGAGGAACGTCACCCGCCAGAGAAATTAACGCTTCAGTGCGTCGCTTAACTCGTCACGCATGTTCGCCAGCATGGCTTTAACAACGCGCGGGTTACCGGCAACGATGTTACCGGTCAGCATGTAGTTATGGCCACCGATGAAGTCGCTGACGATACCGCCCGCTTCACGAACCAGCAGCTCGCCTGCCGCGAAGTCCCACGGACGCAGACCGATTTCAAAGAAACCGTCAACGCGACCCGCAGCGACGTAAGCCAGATCCAGCGCCGCGGAACCGGTACGACGGAAGTCTGCACATTCGTTGAACAGTTTGCCAACGATGTTGATGTAGGTGGTGGCGTACTGTTTTGCTTTGAACGGGAAGCCGGTCGCCAGAATAGTACCGTCGAGATCGCGAGCGGTGCTGCCGCGCAGACGGTAGCCGTTCAGCTGTGCGCCCTGACCGCGAGTCGCGGTGAACAGTTCGTTACGCATAGGATCGTAAACCACAGCAACTTCGGTGCGGCCTTTGATACGAACAGCGATAGATACCGCGAAGTGCGGCAGACGTTTGATAAAGTTGGTAGTGCCATCCAGTGGATCGATAACCCATTGAACATCCTGATCAGTACCTTCAAGTTCACCACTTTCTTCGGTGATGATGGTGTGCTGTGGGTAAGATTTACGAATCGTGTCGATAATCACCGCTTCGGCAGCTTTATCTACGTTGGTCACGAAATCGTTACTGCCTTTCTGGCTCGCCTCTACAGCGTCCGGGGTTTCATAGTTTTTGGCAATTAAATTACCCGCCTTGCGCGCTGCGCGCACGGCGATGTTCAGCATCGGATGCATCGGTTTCTCTCACTGGATGTTAAAGAACGGGAAAACGGCGCAGAGTATAGCAGCGAGATCGGCATCTGTCTTCGTTTTATGTTAAGATGCGCGAATAATCTTTAGACGAAGAAAGACAATGCTGCAAAATATTCGAATTGTGCTGGTGGAGACGTCACACACCGGCAATATGGGTTCTGTTGCCCGTGCCATGAAAACAATGGGATTAACTAATCTGTGGCTGGTTAATCCACTGGTGAAACCCGACTCCCAGGCGATTGCCCTGGCGGCAGGCGCCAGCGATGTGATTGGTAATGCTCACATCGTCGATACGCTCGACGAAGCGTTAGCCGGTTGTAGCCTGGTGGTTGGCACCAGTGCACGTTCGCGCACGTTGCCGTGGCCGATGCTCGACCCGCGCGAATGCGGTCTGAAAAGCGTCGCTGAAGCGGAAAATACCCCAGTGGCGCTGGTTTTTGGTCGCGAACGTGTCGGCCTGACCAATGAAGAGTTGCAGAAGTGCCATTATCATGTCGCGATTGCCGCTAACCCGGAATACAGCTCGCTGAACCTGGCGATGGCGGTTCAGGTTATTGCCTATGAAGTGCGTATGGCCTGGCTGGCAACTCAGGAAAACGGCGAGCAGGTTGAGCATGAAGAGACGCCGTATCCGTTGGTCGATGATCTGGAGCGTTTTTATGGTCATCTCGAACAAACGTTGCTGGCAACCGGTTTTATCCGTGAAAACCATCCGGGGCAGGTGATGAATAAACTGCGTCGTCTGTTTACCCGTGCGCGCCCGGAAAGCCAGGAATTGAATATCCTGCGCGGGATTCTGGCTTCTATTGAACAGCAGAATAAAGGTAATAAGGCCGAATAACAGTGATTGCCTGATGCGACGCTTAACGCGTCTTATCAGGCCTGGAAGTGCACGCAATCCCAGGTCGGATAAGGCGTTCACGCCGCATCCGACAACAGGTACAAACGGCACGATAAAAAATGGCACTGAAGGTTAAATACCTGACTAAATCAGTCAAGTAAATAGTTGACCAAATTACTCGGGAATGTCAGACTTGACCCTGCTATGCAATACCCCCACTTTTACAATAAAAACCCCGGGCAGGGGCGAGTTTGAGGTGAAGTAAGACATGAGACTGACATCTAAAGGGCGCTATGCCGTGACCGCAATGCTTGACGTTGCGCTCAACTCCGAAGCAGGCCCGGTACCGTTGGCTGATATTTCCGAACGACAGGGAATTTCCCTTTCTTATCTGGAACAACTTTTTTCCCGTCTGCGTAAAAATGGTCTGGTTTCCAGCGTACGCGGACCAGGCGGTGGTTATCTGTTAGGCAAAGATGCCAGCAGCATCGCCGTTGGCGAAGTGATTAGCGCCGTTGACGAATCTGTAGATGCCACCCGTTGTCAGGGTAAAGGCGGCTGCCAGGGCGGGGATAAATGCCTGACCCACGCGCTGTGGCGTGATTTGAGCGACCGTCTCACCGGTTTTCTCAACAACATTACTTTAGGCGAACTGGTTAATAACCAGGAAGTGTTGGATGTGTCTGGTCGTCAGCATACTCATGACGCGCCACGCACCCGCACACAAGACGCGATCGACGTTAAGTTACGCGCTTAATAAAAAGAATTCAGAATCAGGCCGGGGCGTATCGCGCTCCGTAAACACGGTCGTACATCCAGCCGGTAGCCTGATTCCTTGCATTGAGTGATGTACGGAGTTTATAGAGCAATGAAATTACCGATTTATCTCGACTACTCCGCAACCACGCCGGTGGACCCGCGTGTTGCCGAGAAAATGATGCAGTTTATGACGATGGACGGAACCTTTGGTAACCCGGCCTCCCGTTCTCACCGTTTCGGCTGGCAGGCTGAAGAAGCGGTAGATATCGCCCGTAATCAGATTGCCGATCTGGTCGGCGCTGACCCGCGTGAAATCGTCTTTACCTCTGGTGCAACCGAATCTGACAACCTGGCGATCAAAGGTGCGGCCAACTTTTATCAGAAAAAAGGCAAGCACATCATCACCAGCAAAACCGAACACAAAGCGGTACTGGATACCTGCCGTCAGCTGGAGCGCGAAGGTTTCGAAGTCACCTATCTGGCACCGCAGCGTAACGGCATTATCGACCTGAAAGAACTCGAAGCGGCGATGCGTGACGACACCATCCTCGTTTCTATCATGCACGTGAATAACGAAATCGGCGTGGTGCAGGATATCGCGGCTATCGGCGAAATGTGCCGTGCCCGTGGCATTATCTATCACGTTGATGCAACCCAGAGCGTGGGCAAACTGCCTATCGATCTGAGCCAGTTGAAAGTTGACCTGATGTCTTTCTCCGGCCACAAAATCTACGGTCCGAAAGGTATCGGTGCGCTGTATGTGCGTCGTAAACCGCGCGTACGCATCGAAGCGCAAATGCACGGTGGCGGTCACGAACGCGGTATGCGTTCCGGCACTCTGCCTGTTCACCAGATCGTCGGTATGGGCGAAGCCTATCGCATCGCAAAAGAAGAGATGGCGACCGAGATGGAACGTCTGCGCGGCCTGCGTAACCGTCTGTGGAACGGCATCAAAGATATCGAAGAAGTTTACCTGAACGGTGACCTGGAACACGGTGCGCCGAACATTCTCAACGTCAGCTTCAACTACGTTGAAGGTGAGTCGCTGATTATGGCGCTGAAAGACCTCGCTGTTTCTTCAGGTTCCGCCTGTACGTCAGCAAGCCTCGAACCGTCCTACGTGCTGCGCGCGCTGGGGCTGAACGACGAGCTGGCACATAGCTCTATCCGTTTCTCTTTAGGTCGTTTTACTACTGAAGAAGAGATCGACTACACCATCGAGTTAGTTCGTAAATCTATCGGTCGTCTGCGTGACCTTTCTCCGCTGTGGGAAATGTACAAGCAGGGCGTGGATCTGAACAGCATCGAATGGGCTCATCATTAATCGGTATCGGAATCAGGAGAATTTATAATGGCTTACAGCGAAAAAGTTATCGACCATTACGAGAATCCGCGTAACGTGGGTTCCTTTGACAACAACGACGAGAACGTGGGCAGCGGCATGGTGGGTGCACCGGCCTGTGGCGACGTGATGAAGTTGCAGATTAAAGTCAACGATGAAGGTATCATTGAAGACGCGCGTTTTAAAACTTACGGCTGCGGTTCCGCTATCGCTTCCAGCTCCCTGGTCACCGAATGGGTGAAAGGGAAGTCTCTCGACGAAGCACAGGCGATCAAAAACACCGATATTGCTGAAGAACTTGAACTGCCGCCGGTGAAAATTCACTGTTCTATTCTGGCAGAAGACGCGATCAAAGCCGCCATTGCGGACTATAAAAGCAAACGTGAAGCAAAATAAGAGTTGAGGTTTGGTTATGTCGATTACACTGAGCGACAGTGCAGCAGCGCGAGTAAATACCTTTCTGGCTAACCGCGGCAAAGGGTTTGGCCTGCGTCTGGGCGTGAGAACCTCCGGATGTTCAGGTATGGCTTATGTACTGGAATTTGTTGACGAACCGACGCCGGAAGACATCGTGTTTGAAGACAAAGGCGTGAAAGTCGTGGTCGATGGCAAAAGCCTGCAATTTCTGGACGGTACGCAGCTGGACTTCGTAAAAGAAGGTCTGAACGAAGGGTTTAAATTCACCAACCCGAACGTTAAAGATGAGTGTGGTTGCGGCGAAAGCTTCCACGTTTGATGCGCATACCGATAACCCCACCGTGGTCGCCTGCGCGTGGGGTTTGTTTTACCTGATTCGCCGTTATCGCGGCGGATCGCAGCCCTGAGAATGTTATGGATTACTTCACCCTCTTTGGCTTGCCTGCCCGTTATCAACTCGATACTCAGGCGCTGAGCCTGCGTTTTCAGGATCTACAACGTCAGTATCATCCTGATAAATTCGCCAGCGGAAGCCAGGCGGAACAACTCGCCGCCGTACAGCAATCTGCAACCATTAACCAGGCCTGGCAAACGCTGCGTCATCCGTTAATGCGTGCGGAATATTTGCTTTCTTTGCACGGTTTTGATCTCGCCAGCGAGCAGCATACTGTGCGTGACACCGCGTTCCTGATGGAACAGCTGGAGCTGCGCGAAGAACTGGACGAGATCGAACAGGCAAAAGATGAAGCGCGGCTGGAAAGCTTTATCAAACGTGTGAAAAAGATGTTTGATACCCGCCATCAGTTGATGGTTGAACAGTTAGACAACGAGACGTGGGACGCGGCGGCGGATACCGTGCGTAAGCTGCGTTTTCTCGATAAACTGCGAAGCAGTGCCGAACAACTCGAAGAAAAACTGCTCGATTTTTAATTTCTGGAAGCTAAACATGGCCTTATTACAAATTAGTGAACCTGGTTTGAGTGCTGCGCCGCATCAGCGTCGTCTGGCGGCCGGTATTGACCTGGGCACAACCAACTCGCTGGTGGCAACAGTGCGCAGCGGTCAGGCCGAAACGTTAGCCGACCATGAAGGCCGTCACCTGCTGCCGTCTGTTGTTCACTATCAACAGCAAGGGCATTCGGTGGGTTATGACGCGCGTACTAACGCTGCGCTTGACACCGCCAACACCATTAGTTCTGTTAAACGCCTGATGGGGCGCTCGCTGGCTGATATCCAGCAACGCTATCCGCATCTGCCTTATCAATTCCAGGCCAGCGAAAACGGGTTGCCGATGATTGAAACGGCGGCGGGGCTGCTGAACCCGGTGCGCGTTTCTGCGGACATCCTCAAAGCACTGGCGGCGCGGGCAACTGAAGCCCTGGCAGGCGACCTGGATGGTGTAGTTATCACCGTTCCGGCGTACTTTGACGATGCCCAGCGTCAGGGCACCAAAGATGCCGCGCGTCTGGCGGGCCTTCACGTCTTGCGCTTACTTAACGAACCGACCGCCGCGGCTATCGCTTACGGGCTGGATTCCGGTCAGGAAGGCGTGATCGCCGTTTATGACCTCGGCGGCGGGACGTTTGATATTTCCATTCTGCGCTTAAGTCGCGGCGTGTTCGAAGTGCTGGCAACCGGCGGTGATTCCGCGCTCGGCGGCGATGATTTCGACCATCTGCTGGCGGATTACATTCGCGAGCAGGCGGGCATTCCTGATCGTAGCGATAACCGCGTTCAGCGTGAACTGCTGGATGCCGCCATTGCAGCCAAAATCGCGCTGAGCGATGCGGACTCTGTGACCGTGAATGTTGCGGGCTGGCAGGGCGAAATCAGCCGTGAACAATTCAATGAACTGATCGCGCCACTGGTTAAACGGACGTTACTGGCCTGTCGTCGCGCGCTGAAAGACGCGGGCGTTGAGGCTGATGAAGTTCTGGAAGTGGTGATGGTTGGCGGTTCTACCCGCGTGCCACTGGTGCGTGAACGGGTAGGTGAATTTTTCGGTCGTCCGCCGCTGACTTCCATCGATCCGGATAAAGTCGTCGCCATTGGTGCAGCAATTCAGGCGGATATTCTGGTGGGTAACAAGCCGGACAGCGAAATGCTGTTGCTTGATGTGATCCCGTTGTCGCTGGGCCTCGAAACGATGGGCGGCCTGGTGGAGAAAGTGATCCCGCGTAATACCACGATTCCGGTGGCCCGCGCCCAGGATTTCACCACCTTTAAAGATGGTCAGACGGCAATGTCTATCCATGTAATGCAGGGTGAGCGTGAACTGGTGCAGGACTGCCGCTCGCTGGCGCGTTTTGCGCTGCGTGGTATTCCGGCGTTACCGGCTGGCGGCGCGCATATTCGCGTAACGTTCCAGGTCGATGCCGACGGTCTTTTGAGCGTGACGGCGATGGAGAAATCCACCGGCGTTGAGGCGTCTATTCAGGTCAAACCTTCTTATGGTCTGACTGACAGCGAAATCGCTTCGATGATCAAAGACTCAATGAGCTATGCCGAGCAGGACGTAAAAGCCCGTATGCTGGCTGAACAAAAAGTAGAAGCGGCGCGCGTGCTGGAAAGTCTGCACGGCGCGCTGGCTGCTGATGCCGCGCTGTTAAGCGCCGCAGAGCGTCAGGTCATTGACGATGCTGCCGCTCACCTGAGTGAAGTGGCGCAGGGCGATGATGTTGACGCCATCGAACAAGCGATTAAAAACGTAGACAAACAAACCCAGGATTTCGCCGCTCGCCGCATGGACCAGTCGGTTCGTCGTGCGCTGAAAGGCCATTCCGTGGACGAGGTTTAATATGCCAAAGATTGTTATTTTGCCTCATCAGGATCTCTGCCCTGATGGCGCTGTTCTGGAAGCGAATAGCGGTGAAACCATTCTCGACGTTGCGCTGCGTAACGGTATCGAGATTGAACACGCCTGTGAAAAATCCTGTGCTTGCACCACCTGCCACTGCATCGTTCGTGAAGGTTTTGACTCGCTGCCGGAAAGCTCAGAGCAGGAAGACGACATGCTGGACAAAGCCTGGGGGCTGGAGCCGGAAAGCCGTTTAAGCTGCCAGGCGCGCGTTACCGACGAAGATTTAGTGGTCGAAATTCCGCGTTACACTATCAACCATGCGCGTGAGCATTAACAGAGGTTAGTATGGGACTTAAGTGGACCGATAGCCGCGAAATTGGCGAAGCACTGTACGATGCGTATCCCGATCTTGATCCGAAAACGGTTCGATTCACCGATATGCATCAGTGGATTTGCGATCTGGAAGATTTCGACGACGACCCGCAGGCATCCAACGAGAAAATCCTCGAAGCGATTTTGTTAGTCTGGCTGGACGAAGCCGAATGAATAAACGGGCTGCCTGAGGGTGGCCCGTTTTGCTGTTAAACGAATAAGGATAACTAAAATGACAGAAGCGATGAAGATTACCCTCTCTCCCCAACCTGCCGACGCGCGCTGGGGAGAAAAAGCGACTTACAGCATTAATAATGATGGCATTACCCTGCATTTGAATGGGGCTGACGATCTGGGGCTGATCCAGCGTGCGGCGCGCAAGATTGACGGTCTGGGCATCAAGCATGTTCAGTTAAGCGGTGAAGGTTGGGATGCGGATCGCTGCTGGGCATTCTGGCAAGGTTACAAAGCCCCGAAAGGGACGCGTAAAGTGGAGTGGCCGGATCTGGACGATGCCCAGCGTCAGGAACTGGATAACCGCCTGATGATTATCGACTGGGTGCGTGACACAATCAATGCACCTGCTGAAGAATTAGGGCCATCGCAACTGGCACAGCGTGCTGTTGATCTGATCAGCAACGTCGCAGGCGATCGTGTGACTTACCGGATCACCAAAGGCGAAGATTTGCGTGAGCAAGGTTATATGGGGCTGCACACCGTCGGACGCGGTTCAGAACGTTCTCCGGTATTGCTGGCGCTGGATTACAACCCAACTGGCGATAAAGAAGCGCCGGTGTACGCATGCCTGGTTGGTAAAGGCATCACCTTTGATTCCGGCGGCTACAGCATCAAACAGACCGCGTTTATGGACTCAATGAAGTCGGACATGGGCGGCGCGGCAACGGTTACCGGGGCGCTGGCATTTGCCATTACGCGCGGACTGAACAAGCGCGTGAAGCTGTTCCTCTGCTGTGCGGATAACCTGATCAGCGGCAACGCGTTCAAACTGGGTGATATCATCACCTATCGCAACGGTAAAAAAGTCGAAGTGATGAACACTGATGCCGAAGGGCGTCTGGTGCTGGCCGATGGCCTGATTGATGCCAGTGCGCAGAAACCGGAACTGATCATTGATGCGGCGACCCTCACCGGGGCGGCGAAAACCGCGCTGGGTAATGATTATCACGCGCTGTTCAGTTTTGACGATGCGCTTGCTGGTCGCTTGCTGGCGAGTGCCGCGCAGGAGAACGAACCGTTCTGGCGTCTGCCGTTGGCGGAGTTCCACCGCAGCCAGCTGCCGTCTAACTTTGCCGAACTGAACAACACGGGCAGTGCTGCTTATCCGGCAGGTGCAAGTACGGCGGCGGGCTTCCTGTCGCACTTTGTTGAGAACTATCAGCAAGGCTGGCTGCATATTGACTGTTCGGCGACTTACCGTAAAGCGCCGGTTGAACAGTGGTCTGCGGGGGCGACCGGGCTGGGTGTGCGCACGATTGCCAATCTGTTAACGGCGTAAACGTCTTATTTGGCCTACAAAATTGCGAAAATTCAATAGATTGCGACTCCCTTGTGGGCCTGATAAGCGTAGCGCATCAGGCACTTCCGCCCCGAACGTTGAATGAATTGTGGTTCTTATGTCCGAAACAAAAAACGAACTTGAAGACCTGCTGGAAAAAGCAGCAACCGAACCGGCGCACCGCCCGGCCTTTTTCCGTACTCTACTGGAATCCACCGTCTGGGTGCCCGGTACGGCGGCACAGGGCGAGGCTGTAGTTGAAGATAGCGCGCTCGAGTTACAGCACTGGGAAAAAGATGACGGCACCAGCGTCATTCCTTTTTTCACCTCGTTAGAAGCACTTCAACAGGCGGTTGAAGACGAACAGGCATTTGTCGTAATTCCCGTTCGCACATTGTTTGAGATGACCCTTGGCGAAACGCTCTTCCTTAATGCCAAACTGCCAACCGGTAAAGAATTTATGCCGCGTGAAATCAGTTTGCTGATTGGTGAAGAAGGGAATCCGCTGAGCAGCCAGGAAGTACTGGAAGGCGGTGAATCGCTGATATTATCGGAAGTCGCAGAGCCGCCAGCACAAATGATTGATTCACTCACCATCTTATTTAAAACCATTAAGCCAGTGAAGCGTGCTTTTATTTGTTCAATTAAAGAGAACGAAGAGGCACAGCCTAATTTACTTATTGGCATTGAAGCCGATGGTGATATCGAAGAAATTATTCAGGCAGCGGGAAGTGTAGCGACCGATACATTACCTGGCGATGAACCAATAGATATTTTTCAGGTAAAAAAAGGGGAAAAAGGAATTAGCCACTTTATTACCGAACATATTGCGCCATTCTATGAACGTCGCTGGGGTGGTTTTTTGCGTGACTTTAAACAGAATCGGATAATCTAAAATATGCCGCCCCAAAGGGCGGCATTCGGGCTTACCTGCTGTTCTGAAGGTTGTTAACCACCAGTAAATTGTTACCGGAGAGATTCCGGTTATTATTTACTTCGGAAAACAGCGCACCAGAAACAATAAGTACGATACAAAAGCACCGTATCTTCATTGTGCGGTCCATGCGAAGACCGCATCACGGCAGCACCACTGGCGATATTGCCGCGATAGCAAGCGCTGAGACGCGCTTGCCCTAACGGTCGCGGAACATCCTTTCCTGAAGCCAGCGCCCGCTTGCGAGACGGCGGAAAGGGCCGTAGTGGATAATACACTAGCTGAACAAAAATCACTCTCTTTGGCTTGACAAAAAGAGAGTTACTGGCGAGTATTGCTCTGCTGTGAAGCACCTGCGTTGCTCATGCAACACAAGTCAACCTGCTGGAAAGGCCGCGAACCAGACCAGCAATAAAAAACCGCCAAATTCGGCGGTTTTTTATTGCCTGTAAAAAGCTTATTTCAATGGCTCAACCGGTAAATCGGCCCGTGCGCCCCATTCACTCCACGCCCCGTCGTATAGTTTCACATTTGGCACATCCAGTGTTGCGAGTGCCAATAAAACCACGGCTGCCGTTACACCAGAGCCGCAGCTGACGATAATTGGTTTGTCATAGCTGATGCCGCGACCAAAAAATATCGCATCCAGTTCATCGGTCGTTTTCAGTTCGCCTTCGCGCACCAGTTCTGTCCATGGGACATTCAGCGCGCCGGGAATATGTCCGCGACGTAAACCTGCGCGAGGTTCATCAACTTCCGCGTTAAAACGCGCAGCCGGGCGGGCATCGATAATTTGTGCCGTTTTTTCATGACTTGCCAATAACACATCGGTCACTTTCACCACGGCTTCCGGGGTAAACGCGACGTTAAACTCACCTTCCGGCAGTTCCACTGCGCCTTCTTCTAACAGCAGATCATCACGTTGCCAGCCCGCTAAGCCACCGCCAAGGATTGACACTTTCTCCACACCAAAAGCGCGCAGCATCCACCACGCGCGCGGCGCAGAAAATAGGCTTCCTTCATCATAGACAATCAGATGCTTGTCCTGATTAACGCCCAGTTCACGCATCGCGACGGCGAACGTTTCCGGGCGAGGCAGCATGTGCGGAAGGGGGGATGTATGATCAGAAAGAGCTTCGATATCGAAAAATACTGCACCGGGGATATGACCGTTCAGATACTCTTGGGCAACGTTACGATCTTCCTGCCCGGGCGGCGCCATACGAGCATCAATAATCTGAATTTCCGGGTCATCAATATGTTCGGCGAGCCAGTCGGCTCCTACAAACCATGTCGTGGACATAGGCATCTCCATTTTTGCCGGGGTTAAGTTAAATTGTCGGATGTTTGCCGAAAAGCGACAAGCAAAAGAGGCTGATTTGGCTGCCTGAGCCACATTTCTCACTAAAATTCGGATTTTGTAGATGTGATAGTGAATTACATAACGTCATTTCTCACGCATAATAATCATTCGACGTTGCTAACGGGCCATTGTGGCAGGGATGAGAGATGAAAAAGTTACGCTTAGCCGCCTGTATGTTGATGCTGGCGCTGGCAGGGTGCGACAACAACGATAACGCGCCAACTGCAGTGAAAAAAGATACGTCTTCTGAAGTTGCTAAAGAGTCATCTTCGACAAATGCGACTTCTGCGAAACTCTCCTCGCCGGCGCGACAAAAACTGGCACAACAGAGTGCGGGTAAGGCACTGACATTGCTGGATCTCTCTGAGGTGCAGCTCGATGGCGCAGCCACGCTGGTACTGACTTTCTCTGTCCCCCTCGACCCGGATCAGGACTTCTCTCGTGTTATTCATGTCGTCGATAAAAAGAGCGGCAAAGTGGATGGCGCCTGGGAGTTGTCAGATAATCTCAAAGAACTGCGTTTACGCCACCTCGAACCGAAACGTGATTTGATCGTCACTATTGGCAAGGAAGTTAAGGCACTCAATAACGCCACCTTCAGTAAAGATTACGAAAAAACCATCACCACCCGCGATATCCAACCCAGCGTCGGCTTTGCCAGCCGTGGTTCGCTGCTACCCGGAAAAGTCGTGGAAGGACTGCCGGTAATGGCGCTCAACGTTAACAATGTCGATGTTAACTTCTTCCGTGTTAAGCCGGAATCGCTGCCAGCTTTCATTAGCCAGTGGGAATATCGTAACTCACTGGCGAACTGGCAATCGGACAAACTGTTGGAGATGGCGGACCTGGTCTATACCGGGCGGTTTGATCTCAATCCTGCGCGTAACACCCGCGAAAAATTATTGCTGCCGCTGGGCGATATCAAGCCGCTTCAGCAGGCGGGCGTGTATCTGGCTGTAATGAATCAGGCCGGACATTACGATTACAGTAATCCAGCCACGCTATTTACGTTAAGTGATATCGGCGTATCGGCCCACCGTTATCACAATCGTCTGGATATCTTTACTCAAAGCCTGGAAAACGGCGCGGCCCAGCAAGGAATTGAAGTCTCGCTATTAAATGAGAAAGGGCAGACCCTGACTCAGGCGACCAGTGATTCACAGGGCCATGTACAGCTGGAAAATGATAAAAACGCGGCGCTACTGCTGGCGCGTAAAGACGGTCAGACAACGCTGCTCGATTTAAAACTACCGGCACTGGACTTAGCGGAATTTAACATTGCTGGCGCGCCAGGCTACAGCAAACAGTTCTTTATGTTTGGTCCGCGCGATCTTTATCGCCCTGGCGAAACGGTAATCCTCAACGGCTTACTGCGTGATGCAGACGGTAAAGCTCTGCCGGATCAACCCATCAAACTGGACGTGATTAAACCTGACGGGCAGGTACTGCGTAGTGTTGTTAGCCAGCCGGAAAATGGCCTCTACCACTTTACCTGGCCGCTGGATAGCACCGCGGCAACCGGAATGTGGCATATCCGAGCCAACACTGGGGATAACCAGTATCGGATGTGGGATTTCCACGTCGAAGATTTTATGCCGGAGCGCATGGCGCTGAATCTGACCGGTGAGAAAACCCCGCTCATGCCGAAAGATGAAGTGAAATTCTCCGTGGTGGGGTACTACCTGTATGGTGCACCTGCTAATGGCAATACCTTGCAGGGACAGCTTTTCTTGCGGCCGCTGCGTGAAGCGGTTTCTGCATTGCCTGGTTTCGAATTTGGCGATATTGCTGCCGAAAACCTTTCGCGCACGCTGGATGAAGTCCAGCTGACGCTGGATGATAAAGGACGCGGCGAAGTTTCCATTGAAAGCCAGTGGAAGGAAGTACATTCCCCATTACAGGTTATTTTCCAGGGGAGTTTGCTGGAATCGGGTGGTCGCCCGGTGACGCGCCGCGCTGAACAGGCTATCTGGCCTGCCGATGTGCTGCCAGGGATCCGTCCGCAGTTCTCTTCAAAATCAGTTTACGATTATCGCACTGACAGCATGGTAAAACAGCCCATTGTTGATGAAGACAGTAACGCTGTTTTTGATATCGTTTATAGCGATGCGCAGGGCGTGAAAAAAGCAGTGTCGGGCTTGCAGGTGCGACTGATTCGCGAACGTCGCGATTACTACTGGAACTGGTCGGAAGATGAAGGCTGGAAGTCACAGTTCGATCAAAAAGATCTGATCGAAAATGAGCAAACGCTGGATCTGAAAGCGGATGAAACCGGCAAGGTAAGTTTTCCGGTAGAGTGGGGCGCTTATCGTCTGGAAGTCAAAGCGCCGAATGAAGCGGTCAGTAGCGTGCGTTTTTGGGCCGGATATAGCTGGCAGGATAATAGCGACGGTAGCGGCGCAGTGCGTCCGGACCGTGTCACGCTGAAACTGGATAAGGCCAGTTATCGCCCGGGCGACACCATTAAGTTGCATATCGCCGCGCCAACGGCGGGTAAAGGTTATGCGATGGTCGAGTCCAGTGAAGGGCCGCTGTGGTGGCAAGAGATTGATGTTCCGGCTCAAGGGCTGGATCTGACGATTCCGGTCGATAAAACCTGGAATCGTCATGATCTTTATTTGAGTACTCTGGTGGTGCGTCCTGGCGATAAATCTCGCTCCGCGACGCCAAAACGCGCGGTTGGTGTGTTGCATTTGCCGCTTGGTGATGAAAACCGTCGCCTTGATCTGACGCTGGAAACACCATCAAAAATGCGTCCCAATCAACCATTAACCGTGAAAATTAAAGCCAGCACTAAAAATGGCGAGAAGCCAAAACAGGTGAATGTGCTGGTGTCTGCCGTTGATAGTGGTGTGCTGAATATTACTGACTACGTCACGCCAGATCCGTGGCAGGCGTTCTTTGGTCAGAAACGCTATGGCGCAGACATTTACGATATTTACGGTCAGGTTATTGAAGGTCAGGGGCGTCTGGCTGCACTGCGCTTTGGTGGCGATGGTGATGAACTGAAACGCGGTGGCAAACCGCCAGTAAATCACGTCAATATTGTCGCGCAACAGGCGCTGCCGGTAACGCTCAACGAACAGGGCGAAGGCACGGTTACATTGCCTATTGGCGATTTTAACGGTGAATTGCGCGTCATGGCGCAAGCATGGACGGAAGATGATTTCGGCAGCAACGAAAGCAAAGTGGTTGTTGCGGCACCCGTGATAGCGGAACTGAACATGCCGCGCTTTATGGCTAGCGGCGACACCTCACGTCTGACGCTGGACATCACTAATCTTACCGATAAACCGCAAAAACTTAACGTTGCTCTGACCGCCAGTGGCTTGCTTGAACTGGTGAGTAATTCCCCCGCACCTGTTGAATTAGCGCCAGGTGTGCGAACCACGCTGTTTATCCCGGTGCGTGCTCTGACGGGGTTTGGCGATGGTGAAATTCAGGCCACCATTAGCGGGTTAGCGTTACCAGGTGAAACCGTTGCCGATCAGCATAAGCAGTGGAAAATCGGCGTCCGTCCGGCATTCCCGGCACAAACGGTCAATTACGGTACGGCATTACAGCCTGGTGAAACATGGGCGCTCCCGGCTGATGGGTTGCAAAACTTCTCGCCTGTTACGCTGGAAGGGCAGTTGTTGTTGAGCGGCAAGCCACCGCTGAACATCGCGCGTTATATCAAAGAGTTAAAAGCATATCCCTACGGCTGCCTGGAGCAAACCACCAGCGGCCTGTTTCCGTCACTTTATACCAATGCAGCCCAACTGCAGGCGTTGGGTATAAAAGGTGACAGCGATGATAAACGCCGTGCGGCAGTCGATATTGGCATTTCGCGTTTGCTGCAAATGCAACGTGATAACGGCGGCTTTGCCCTGTGGGATAAAAACGGTGACGAAGAGTACTGGCTGACCGCCTACGTGATGGATTTCCTGACCCGTGCTGGTGAACAGGGTTACAGCGTGCCGACAGAAGCCATTAATCGTGGAAACGAGCGTCTGCTGCGCTATTTACAAGATCCGGGCATGATGTCGATTCCGTACGCTGATAATCTTAAAGCCAGTAAGTTTGCCGTTCAGTCTTACGCTGCACTGGTGCTGGCACGGCAGCAAAAAGCACCGCTGGGTGCGCTACGTGAAATCTGGGAGCGTCGTGCAGATGCGGCTTCTGGTTTACCGCTGCTGCAACTTGGCGTTGCGCTGAAAACCATGGGTGATGCGACGCGTGGTGAAGAAGCGATTGCGCTGGCGCTGAAAACGTCGCGTAACGATGCACGGAAATGGCTGGGCGATTACGGTAGCCCACTGCGCGATAACGCGCTGATGCTCTCTTTACTTGAAGAGAACAAGCTACTGCCTGATGCACAGCAGGCATTGATTAACACCCTTTCACAGCAGGCATTTGGCGAACGTTGGCTCTCGACCCAGGAAAGTAACGCGCTGTTCCTGGCCGCCCGTACTCTTCAGGATTTACCGGGTAAATGGCAGGCGCAGACGTCTTTGTCTGCCGAGCCGTTGACAGGCGAGAAAGCGCAAAACAGCAATCTGGATAGCGATCAACTGGCAGCGTTGCAGGTGACCAACCGTGGCGACCAGCCGTTATGGCTGCGTGTGGATGCCAGCGGTTATCCGCAATCCGCACCACAACCTGCGAGCAATGTGCTGCAAATTGAGCGTCATATTCTTGGTACTGACGGTAAGAGTAAGTCTCTGGACTCGTTGCGTAGCGGCGATCTGGTGCTGGTCTGGTTGCAGGTAAAAGCCAGTGACAGCGTGCCGGATGCTTTGGTCGTTGATTTACTGCCAGCGGGCCTGGAACTGGAAAACCAGAACCTGGCTAACGGCAGCGCCAGCCTGGAGCAAAGTGGCAGCGAAGTGCAAAACCTACTCAATCAAATGCAACAAGCGAACATTAAGCATATTGAGTTTCGGGACGATCGCTTTGTAGCGGCGGTTGCTGTAGATGAATATCAGCCGGTAACGCTGGTGTATCTGGCGCGGGCGGTAACGCCGGGAACGTATCAGGTTCCGCAACCGATGGTGGAATCAATGTATGTTCCCCAATGGCGGGCGACTGGCGCTACTGAAGATTTGCTGATTATCAGACCGTAAATGCCTCGTCTGTTAACCAAACGTGGCTGCTGGATAACGCTGGCAGTCACGCCCTTTATTATCATTCTGGCAGCGTGGGGGGCAGATAAACTCTGGCCTCTGCCGCTACATGAAGTTAACCCCGCACGCGTCGTCGTGGCGCAGGATGGGACGCCGCTCTGGCGCTTTGCCGATTCTGATGGCATCTGGCGTTATCCGGTAACCATCGAAGATGTTTCTCCACGTTATCTCGAAGCACTGATCAATTACGAAGATAGCTGGTTCTGGAAGCATCCAGGCGTGAACCCATTCTCGGTGGCTCGTGCTGCCTGGCAGGATCTTACTTCTGGTCGGGTTATCTCCGGCGGCAGTACGCTCACCATGCAGGTAGCTCGCCTGCTTGATCCACATTCGAAAACCTTTGGCGGTAAAATTCGCCAACTCTGGCGCGCATTTCAACTGGAATGGCACCTGTCTAAACGTGAAATTCTGACCTTGTATCTTAACCGCGCCCCATTTGGCGGTACGTTACAGGGGATCGGTGCGGCAAGCTGGGCTTATCTCGGGAAATCGCCTGCTAATTTGAGCTATTCCGAGGCAGCAATGTTGGCGGTGTTACCGCAAGCGCCCAGCCGACTGCGCCCGGATCGCTGGCCGGAACGTGCCGAGGCCGCACGTAATAAAGTGCTCAAACGGATGGCTGCGCAAGGTGTGTGGTCCCGTGAGCAGGTAAAAGAATCTAGTGAAGAGCCCATCTGGCTGGCCCCCAGGCAAATGCCGCAATTGGCACCGCTGTTTTCGCGCATGATGCTCGGTAAAAGTAAAAGCGACAAAATCGTTACTACGCTGGATGCAGGTCTTCAACGACGTCTGGAAGAACTGGCGCAAAACTGGAAAGGACGATTGCCGGCGCGCAGCTCACTGGCGATGATCGTGGTTGATCATACCGATATGCGTGTTCGCGGCTGGGTGGGATCGGTCGATCTCAACGATGATTCACGCTTTGGTCATGTTGATATGGTTAATGCGATCCGATCGCCAGGATCGGTGCTCAAACCATTTGTTTATGGTCTGGCGCTGGATGAAGGTTTGATCCACCCGGCATCGCTGTTGCAAGACGTCCCCCGACGCACCGGTGATTATCGACCTGGTAACTTTGACAGCGGTTTTCATGGCCCGAGCAGCATGAGTGAGGCGCTGGTGCGCTCGCTGAACTTACCTGCTGTGCAGGTGCTGGAAGCCTATGGCCCGAAACGGTTTGCGGCAAAATTACGCAATGTTGGATTGCCGTTGTATCTGCCCAACGGTGCTGCGCCCAATCTTTCGCTCATTCTTGGCGGAGCTGGTGCAAAACTGGAAGATATGGCTGCAGCGTATACCGCGTTTGCTCGCCACGGTAAGGCGGGTAAGTTGCGCTTACAGCCGGGCGACCCATTACTTGAGCGACCGTTAATGTCGCCGGGGGCCGCGTGGATTATCCGCCGTATTATGGCAGATGAAGCGCAGCCGCTTCCGGATAGCGCCTTGCCACGCGTCGTACCACTGGCGTGGAAAACAGGAACCAGTTATGGCTACCGCGATGCATGGGCAATAGGGATAAACGCTCGCTATGTGGTCGGTATCTGGACCGGCAGGCCGGACGGCACGCCCGTTGTCGGTCAGTTTGGTTTTGCCAGCGCCGTACCGCTGTTGAATCAGGTCAATAATATCTTACTGTCGCACAGTGCGAATCTGCCGGAAGACCCGCGTCCTGACTCTGTAAGCCGTGGCGTTATCTGCTGGCCGGGCGGACAGTCTTTGCCGGAAGGTGACGGTAACTGTCGCCGCCGCCTGGCAACCTGGCTGCTGGACGGGAGCCAGCCGCCAACTCTATTACTACCGGAGCAGGAAGGCATTAATGGCATTCGTTTCCCCATCTGGCTGGATGAAAACGGCAAACGTGTTGCCGCTGATTGCCCTCAGGCGCGACAAGAAATGATAAATGTCTGGCCGCTACCGCTGGAACCCTGGCTGCCTGCATCGGAGCGCCGCGCCGCACGCCTGCCATCGGCATCAACAAGTTGCCCGCCGTACGGTCACGATGCCCAGCTCCCGCTGCAGCTGACAGGCGTTCGCGATGGCGCGATTATTAAACGTTTACCTGGCACTGCTGATGCTTCTTTGCCTGTGCAAACCACGGGTGGCACAGGTGAACGATGGTGGTTTCTTAATGGTGCGCCGTTAACTGAACGTGGGCGTAACATTACGTTGCGTTTGAGTGAAAAAGGTGATTATCAGTTACTGGTGATGGATGAAATGGGACAGGTCGCGACGGTGAGATTTGCCATGCAGTAGTCTGTTTTGTCAGATTTTGTTGCTTAAACTCGGTTTATTTTAAAAAAATGTTACCTTCATCAATAGTCAACGGCCCTGTAGCTCATTATAATCCGCGCCATCTCGTACGCTGGTACAGACAACAACAGAATAATTTACAGAGGTAAAAATGGCTATTGAACGTACTTTTTCCATCATCAAACCGAACGCGGTAGCAAAAAACGTTATTGGTAATATCTTTGCGCGCTTTGAAGCTGCTGGATTCAAAATTGTCGGCACCAAAATGCTGCACCTGACCGTTGAACAGGCTCGTGGCTTTTATGCTGAACACGATGGAAAACCGTTCTTTGATGGTCTGGTTGAGTTCATGACCTCTGGCCCGATCGTGGTTTCCGTACTGGAAGGTGAAAACGCCGTTCAGCGTCACCGCGATCTGCTGGGCGCGACCAACCCGGCAAACGCACTGGCCGGTACTCTGCGTGCTGATTATGCTGACAGCCTGACCGAAAACGGTACCCACGGTTCTGATTCTGTAGAATCTGCCGCTCGCGAAATCGCCTTCTTCTTCGGTGAAGGCGAAGTGTGTCCGCGCACACGTTAATATTTTCGTAAATGCCGCGTGCAAACGTGGCATCCATGCGCCAGAATTTGTACAATGCAGCGCCCCCGGACGAGCAGTCGCTCACCGGGGCGTTTCTTTTTTCAACCCTCCAGGGGCCATAACGTGTAATAACGAGGCCGGAATAGCATATGTCTGAACAATTAGTCACACCTGAAAACGTCACCACGAAAGATGGAAAAATCAACCTGCTGGATCTCAACCGTCAGCAGATGCGGGAGTTTTTTAAAGATTTGGGTGAAAAACCCTTCCGCGCCGATCAGGTGATGAAGTGGATGTATCACTATTGCTGCGACAACTTTGATGAGATGACCGACATCAACAAAGTGTTGCGTGGCAAGCTGAAAGAGGTGGCGGAGATCCGCGCACCGGAAGTGGTTGAAGAACAGCGTTCATCTGACGGCACCATTAAATGGGCAATTGCCGTGGGCGATCAGCGCGTTGAAACGGTGTACATTCCGGAAGACGACCGCGCCACACTTTGCGTCTCCTCGCAGGTCGGCTGTGCGCTGGAGTGTAAATTTTGTTCCACTGCCCAGCAAGGTTTCAACCGTAACCTGCGGGTGTCGGAAATTATCGGCCAGGTGTGGCGTGCGGCGAAAATCGTCGGCGCAGCAAAAGTCACCGGTCAGCGCCCGATCACTAACGTAGTGATGATGGGCATGGGCGAACCGCTGCTCAACCTGAACAATGTCGTTCCGGCGATGGAAATCATGCTCGACGATTTTGGCTTTGGCTTGTCTAAACGTCGCGTGACGCTCTCTACATCGGGTGTTGTTCCGGCACTGGATAAACTGGGCGATATGATTGACGTTGCGCTGGCAATCTCTCTGCATGCGCCGAACGACGAAATTCGTGACGAAATTGTACCGATCAACAAAAAGTACAACATCGAAACTTTCCTCGCTGCAGTACGCCGCTATCTGGAAAAGTCCAATGCCAATCAGGGCCGCGTCACCATTGAATACGTGATGCTTGACCATGTTAACGACGGTACAGAGCACGCGCATCAACTGGCGGAGCTGCTGAAAGATACGCCGTGTAAGATCAACCTGATTCCGTGGAACCCGTTCCCGGGCGCGCCGTATGGCCGCAGTTCGAACAGTCGTATCGATCGCTTCTCAAAAGTGTTGATGAGCTATGGATTCACAACCATCGTGCGTAAAACGCGTGGGGATGATATCGACGCAGCCTGCGGGCAATTAGCGGGCGAGGTTATCGACCGCACTAAACGTACCCTGCGCAAACGGATGCAGGGTGAAGCCATCGACGTGAAAACGGTTTGATGTCTCTTGCGCCACGGTTACTTTTTGTACCGTGGCGTAATCTTTTATGAATATAGCATTAAGTTGCAATTGTCTGATCAATATTAACGGTGCGTTTTTGCTGACTTTAAGGCAGTATGTAACGATGCAACAGTGAGTTAGCTTTGATTCATGTGGGCTTTGTCATGAGCACACAGACAGTCTTATACTGTATGATAAAGGTTAACTTAATGGATGTCTCGCGGTGTGGGTGAGCATGATGGCTCACCGGCATCTCAATTCTCATTTAAACGTACCTGCAGCGAATGAATACTGAAGCCACGCACGACCAAAATGAAGCACTTACTACCGGCGCTCGCTTGCGTAATGCCCGCGAACAACTTGGACTTAGCCAGCAAGCCGTTGCCGAACGACTTTGTCTGAAGGTTTCCACGGTACGCGATATTGAAGAGGATAAGGCGCCAGCCGACCTTGCATCAACATTCCTGCGCGGGTATATCCGGTCTTATGCACGACTGGTGCATATTCCGGAAGAAGAACTGCTGCCGGGGCTGGAAAAACAGGCTCCGTTACGGGCCGCAAAAGTTGCGCCTATGCAGAGTTTCTCTCTCGGCAAGCGACGTAAAAAACGCGATGGCTGGCTGATGACCTTCACCTGGCTGGTGTTATTCGTGGTGATTGGACTGAGCGGTGCCTGGTGGTGGCAAGATCACAAAGCCCAGCAGGAAGAGATCACGACTATGGCCGATCAGACCACAGCGGAACTGAACGGTAATAGCGGCCAGGCGCAGAGCGTGCCGTTAGATACCTCCTCAAACGCTAGTCAGAGTGACTCCACCACGACGTCAGCACCTGCGGATACTACCGCTGCAAACACGCAAACGTCAGACGTGACCACGCCAGCACCTGCCGTTGAACCACAGCAGAACGCAGTTGTTCCGCCTTCGCAGGCGAATGTGGATACCACTGCTACGACCGCGCCAACGGCAACGACGTCAGATGACGCGGCACCACTGCCAACCGATCAGGCAGGCGTGACTACGCCGGCGGCTAACCCGAATGCACTGGTGATGAACTTTACTGCCGATTGCTGGCTGGAAGTCACTGATGCTACCGGTAAAAAACTGTTCAGCGGGATGCAGCGTAAAGACGGTAATTTGAATTTAACCGGCCAGGCACCGTATAAACTGAAAATTGGTGCGCCGGCCGCAGTACAGATCCAGTATCAAGGGAAACCTGTCGATCTGAGTCGTTTTATCAGAACTAACCAGGTTGCGCGTCTGACCCTAAATGCCGAACAATCACCGGCGCAGTAACAGACGGGTAACGCGGGAGATTTTGCATGCATAACCAGGCTCCAATTCAACGTAGAAAATCAACACGTATTTACGTTGGGAATGTGCCGATTGGCGATGGAGCTCCCATCGCCGTACAGTCCATGACTAATACGCGCACGACGGACGTCGAAGCGACGGTCAATCAAATCAAGGCGCTGGAACGTGTTGGTGCCGATATCGTCCGTGTTTCAGTACCGACGATGGACGCAGCAGAAGCGTTCAAACTCATCAAACAGCAGGTTAACGTACCGCTGGTGGCCGACATCCACTTTGACTATCGCATTGCGCTGAAAGTGGCGGAATACGGCGTCGACTGCCTGCGCATTAACCCAGGCAATATCGGTAATGAAGAGCGTATTCGCATGGTGGTTGACTGTGCGCGCGATAAAAACATTCCGATCCGTATTGGCGTTAACGCGGGATCGCTGGAAAAAGATCTGCAAGAAAAGTATGGCGAACCGACGCCGCAGGCGTTGCTTGAGTCCGCCATGCGCCATGTTGATCATCTTGATCGTCTGAACTTCGATCAGTTTAAAGTCAGTGTCAAAGCGTCAGACGTTTTCCTGGCAGTAGAATCGTATCGTCTGCTGGCAAAACAGATCGATCAGCCGCTGCATCTTGGGATCACCGAAGCCGGCGGCGCACGCAGTGGGGCGGTGAAATCTGCCATCGGTTTAGGTCTGTTGCTGTCTGAAGGTATTGGTGACACGCTGCGCGTTTCGCTGGCTGCCGATCCGGTTGAAGAGATCAAAGTCGGTTTCGATATCCTTAAATCGCTGCGAATCCGTTCGCGCGGGATCAACTTCATTGCCTGCCCGACCTGTTCTCGTCAGGAGTTTGACGTCATTGGTACGGTTAACGCACTTGAGCAGCGTCTGGAAGATATCATTACCCCGATGGACGTTTCGATCATTGGTTGCGTGGTGAATGGCCCTGGCGAGGCACTGGTTTCTACACTCGGCGTCACGGGCGGCAATAAGAAAAGCGGCCTTTATGAAGATGGCGTGCGCAAAGACCGTCTGGACAACAATGACATGATCGACCAGCTGGAAGCGCGCATTCGTGCGAAAGCCAGTCAGCTGGACGAAGCGCGTCGAATTGACGTTCAGCAGGTTGAAAAATAATAACGTGATGGGAAGCGCCTCGCTTCCCGTGTATGATTGAACCCGCATAGCTCCCGAAACATTGACGGAAGCGTTGAGGGTTCATTTTTATATTCAGAAAGAGAATAAACGTGGCAAAAAACATTCAAGCCATTCGCGGCATGAACGATTACCTGCCTGGCGAAACGGCCATTTGGCAGCGCATTGAAGGCACACTGAAAAACGTGCTCGGCAGCTACGGTTACAGTGAAATCCGCTTGCCGATTGTAGAGCAGACCCCGCTATTCAAACGTGCGATTGGTGAAGTCACCGACGTGGTTGAAAAAGAGATGTATACCTTTGAGGATCGCAACGGCGACAGCCTGACTTTGCGCCCTGAAGGGACGGCGGGCTGTGTACGCGCCGGCATCGAGCATGGTCTTCTGTACAATCAGGAACAGCGTCTGTGGTATATCGGGCCGATGTTCCGCCATGAGCGTCCGCAAAAAGGCCGTTATCGTCAATTCCATCAGCTAGGTTGTGAAGTCTTCGGTCTGCAAGGTCCGGATATTGACGCCGAACTGATCATGCTTACTGCTCGCTGGTGGCGTGCGCTGGGTATCTCTGAACACGTTACCCTCGAACTGAACTCAATCGGTTCACTGGAAGCGCGAGCGAACTACCGCGACGCTTTAGTGGCATTCCTCGAACAGCATAAAGAAAAGCTGGACGAAGACTGCAAACGCCGCATGTACACCAACCCGCTGCGCGTGCTGGATTCCAAAAATCCGGAAGTGCAGGCGTTACTTAATGACGCTCCGGCGTTAGGCAATTATCTTGACGAGGAGTCTCGCGAGCATTTTGCTGGTCTGTGCAAACTGCTGGAGAGCGCAGGTATTGCCTACACCGTCAACCAGCGTTTGGTGCGTGGTCTGGATTACTACAATCGTACCGTTTTCGAATGGGTGACTAACAGTCTCGGTTCCCAGGGAACCGTGTGCGCAGGCGGTCGTTATGACGGTCTGGTGGAACAGTTGGGTGGCCGTGCAACACCGGCAGTAGGTTTTGCGATGGGCCTCGAACGTCTTGTATTGTTAGTTCAGGCAGTTAATCCGGAATTTAAAGCCGATCCCGTTGTCGATATATACCTGGTGGCTTCAGGCGCCGATACACAATCTGCGGCGCTGGCATTAGCTGAGCGTCTACGTGATGAATTACCGGGTGTGAAATTGATGACCAACCACGGCGGCGGCAACTTTAAGAAACAGTTTGCCCGTGCTGATAAATGGGGCGCACGCGTTGCTGTGGTGCTGGGTGAGTCCGAAGTGGCCAACGGCACGGCAGTAGTGAAGGATTTGCGCTCTGGTGAGCAAACGGCAGTTGCGCAGGATAGCGTAGCCGCGCATTTGCGCACGTTACTGGGTTAAGGAAGGAGAAGGACAGCGTGGAAATTTACGAGAACGAAAACGACCAGGTTGAAGCGGTTAAACGCTTTTTTGCTGAAAATGGCAAAGCACTGGCTGTTGGGGTGATTTTGGGCGTTGGCGCACTGATTGGCTGGCGCTACTGGAACAGCCATCAGGTTGATTCCGCACGCTCCACTTCTCTTGCCTATCAAAATGCGGTTACCGCAGTTAGCGAAGGCAAACCAGACAGCATTCCGGCGGCGGAAAAATTCGCTGCTGAAAATAAAAATACTTATGGCGCGCTGGCTTCTTTGGAACTTGCGCAGCAATTTGTTGACAAAAATGAACTAGAGAAAGCTGCCGCCCAATTGCAACAGGGGTTGGCGGACACGAGCGATGAAAATCTCAAAGCCGTGATAAATCTGCGTCTTGCCCGAGTTCAGGTGCAGCTCAAGCAGGCTGATGCCGCGCTGAAAACCCTTGAAACCATTAAAGGTGAAGGGTGGGCTGCCATTGTTGCCGACCTGCGTGGTGAAGCATTGCTGAGTAAAGGTGATAAGCAAGGTGCGCGTAGTGCATGGGAAGCAGGCGTGAAAAGCGATGCTACCCCGGCACTGAGCGAAATGATGCAGATGAAAATTAATAATTTGTCCATCTGAGAGGGACCCGATGCAATTGCGTAAATTACTGCTGCCAGGACTGCTTTCCGTTACTCTTTTAAGCGGCTGTTCGCTGTTTAACAGCGAAGAAGATGTGGTAAAGATGTCCCCATTGCCGACCGTTGAAAACCAGTTTACGCCGACCACGGCGTGGAGCACCTCTGTTGGTAGCGGCATTGGCAACTTCTATTCTAATCTTCATCCGGCGCTGGCGGACAACGTTGTCTATGCAGCAGACCGCGCTGGTTTAGTAAAAGCGATGAATGCGGATGACGGCAAAGAAATCTGGTCTGTCAGTCTGGCTGAGAAAGATGGCTGGTTGTCTAAAGAGCCGGCATTGCTTTCTGGCGGCGTGACCGTAGCAGGTGGTCACGTTTACATTGGCAGCGAAAAGGCGCAGGTTTACGCGCTGAATACCAGCGATGGTACTGTAGCATGGCAAACTAAAGTCGCAGGTGAAGCACTTTCTCGCCCGGTGGTTAGCGATGGTCTGGTACTTATCCACACCAGTAATGGTCAGTTGCAAGCGCTGAACGAAGCAGACGGTGCTGTTAAATGGACAGTTAACCTCGATATGCCTTCGCTCTCTTTGCGTGGCGAATCTGCGCCAGCCACAGCGTTTGGCGCAGCAGTTGTTGGTGGTGATAATGGCCGCGTCAGCGCAGTACTGATGCAACAGGGCCAGATGATTTGGCAACAGCGCATCTCCCAGGCGACCGGCTCTACTGAAATCGACCGTCTGAGCGATGTTGACACAACTCCGGTAATCATTAACGGCGTTGTTTTTGCACTGGCCTATAATGGTAACCTGACGGCGCTTGATCTGCGCAGCGGTCAGATTATGTGGAAACGTGAACTGGGTTCGGTGAATGATTTCATCGTCGACGGCAACCACATCTATCTGGTCGATCAAAATGACCGGGTGATGGCGTTGACCATTGATGGCGGCGTTACGCTGTGGACGCAAAGCGATCTGTTGCATCGCCTGCTGACTTCTCCGGTGCTGTATAATGGCAACCTGGTGGTGGGTGACAGTGAAGGCTATCTGCACTGGATTAACGTCGAAGATGGTCGTTTCGTTGCCCAGCAAAAAGTTGATAGCTCCGGTTTCCAGACCGAACCGGTTGCCGCTGATGGCAAACTGCTGATCCAGGCAAAAGACGGGACTGTGTACTCCATTACACGTTAATCGTCTCTGTCGTTCACTTTGAAAACGGCTCCTGGACAGGGGCCGTTTTCCTGTTTTTAACAACGACGCAAAAAAAGCGATCGTTGTCTGATGATTTATAAAAATGAGGCTTTAAACATGGTACCTGTGGTCGCGCTTGTCGGGCGCCCTAACGTAGGAAAATCCACGTTATTTAACCGTCTAACTCGCACCCGAGATGCGCTGGTTGCGGATTTCCCGGGTCTGACTCGTGACCGTAAGTACGGTCGTGCAGAAATTGAAGGCCGCGAGTTTATCTGTATTGATACCGGCGGTATTGACGGTACGGAAGACGGTGTTGAAACCCGCATGGCGGAACAGTCGCTACTGGCGATTGAAGAAGCAGACGTTGTACTGTTTATGGTTGATGCGCGTGCTGGCCTGATGCCAGCAGATGAAGCTATTGCCAAGCACCTGCGCTCCCGAGAAAAACCTACCTTCCTGGTGGCAAACAAAACTGATGGTTTAGATCCAGACCAGGCAGTTGTTGATTTCTATTCGCTCGGTTTAGGCGAAATCTACCCAATTGCCGCGTCTCATGGTCGTGGTGTATTAAGCCTGCTGGAGCACGTTCTTCTGCCGTGGATGGAAGATCTCGCGCCGCAAGAAGAAGTGGACGAAGACGCAGAATACTGGGCGCAATTTGAAGCGCAAGAGAACGGCGAAGAAGAAGAGGAAGACGACTTCGACCCGCAAAGTCTGCCGATCAAACTGGCGATTGTGGGGCGTCCGAACGTCGGTAAGTCTACACTCACTAACCGTATTCTCGGTGAAGAACGCGTTGTGGTTTACGACATGCCAGGCACAACACGTGACAGTATCTACATTCCAATGGAACGTGACGGACGTGAGTATGTACTCATTGACACCGCAGGCGTACGTAAACGCGGCAAAATCACCGATGCGGTAGAGAAGTTCTCAGTAATCAAAACGTTGCAGGCAATTGAAGATGCCAACGTGGTGATGCTGGTTATTGATGCACGCGAAGGTATTTCCGATCAGGATCTCTCTCTGCTGGGCTTTATTCTCAATAGTGGGCGCTCACTTGTGATTGTGGTGAACAAGTGGGATGGCCTGAGCCAGGAAGTGAAAGAGCAGGTGAAAGAGACGCTGGACTTCCGTCTGGGCTTTATTGATTTTGCTCGCGTGCACTTTATCTCTGCATTGCACGGCAGTGGTGTTGGTAACCTGTTTGAATCAGTGCGTGAAGCATATGACAGCTCTACCCGTCGCGTGGGTACGTCTATGCTGACACGAATCATGACCATGGCTGTTGAAGATCACCAGCCGCCACTGGTACGCGGGCGTCGCGTGAAGCTGAAATATGCCCACGCCGGTGGTTATAACCCGCCGATTGTGGTGATTCACGGTAACCAGGTAAAAGACCTGCCGGATTCCTACAAGCGTTATCTGATGAACTACTTCCGCAAGTCTCTGGATGTGATGGGGACGCCGATTCGTATTCAGTTCAAAGAAGGGGAAAACCCATATGCGAACAAGCGTAACACCCTGACGCCGACCCAGATGCGCAAGCGTAAGCGCCTGATGAAGCATATCAAGAAAAGTAAGTAATTACTTATCTGGTTTCCCTTTCCATATGGAAAGGGAAACTCATGAAAATGTGAGGATTATTTATGGAACTCAGCTGCCCAATCTGCCAAAAACCTCTCGAACGTCAAGGCGAGACGGCTCACTGCGTAACTTGCGACAAAGATTTCATCGTCCAGGCACTTTGCCCTGACTGCCACCAACCGTTACAGGTGTTAAAAGCGTGTGGTGCGGTGGATTATTTCTGCCAGCATGGTCACGGTTTAATTTCTAAAACCCGTATTGAATTTGTCATTGCTTAATATCACTGGGATATATGATTTCGCATTATATATTCCTAATATAAATATTATAATCTCTTCTCTATTAGATAAATGGCTAATTAAAAATGAACAAAGTCTCATTGTTATAACTTTAAGACTATGTTTAGCACTTCTGGTGTGCAGTTGCTGCGTTATCTGGAATACAATGTTAGACATTATTTTAGAATTAAATCCCCACAGGGAAAAACATGTTGCAATGGATCCGCTATATAACACTAATATTTATCTCCGGTGCTGCTTATGCAGCACCGGAGATAAATATTAAGCAAAGCGAATCTTCATTACCTGATCTGGCAAGCGAAGCTGCTCAACAAGAAGAACAAAGTAACAAAGGCAAATCCGTCAAGGAACGTGGTGCCAATTACGTTACCGAGTCCGCCCAACAGGGCTTTGAGAACCTGACTCCAGAAGCGCTTGAATCCCAGGCGAGAAGCTATCTGCAAGGGCAAATCACATCATCCGCACAGTCTTATATCGAAGGTGCGCTTTCTCCTTATGGTAAAGTTCGCTCTAACCTTTCCATCGGTCAGGATGGCGATCTGGACGGCAGTTCAATCGACTATTTTGTCCCCTGGTATGATAATCAGAGTACGGTCTATTTCAGTCAGTTTTCTGCGCAACGAAAAGAAGATCGAACGATAGGTAATATAGGTTTAGGCGTAAGACATAATTTTGATAAATGGCTTCTGGGGGGGAATATATTTTATGATTATGATTTCACCCGTGGACATCGCCGTTTAGGCTTAGGAACAGAAGCCTGGACGGATTATTTAAAATTTTCTGGTAACTATTATCATCCGCTTTCAGACTGGAAAGATTCAAAAGATTTTGATTTCTATTTAGAACGACCCGCACGTGGCTGGGATATCCGGGCGGAAGCCTGGTTACCTTCTTATCCGCAGCTGGGGGGCAAAATTGTTTTCGAGCAATATTACGGTGACGAAGTGGCGCTCTTCGGCACCGATAATTTAGAAAAAGATCCCTATGCAGTGACGCTCGGCGTGAACTATCAACCCGTTCCGTTACTGACGGTCGGGACAGACTATAAAGCAGGTACCGGAGATAACAGTGATCTTAGTGTTAACGCCACGATTAACTATCAGTTCGGTGTTCCGCTAAAAGATCAACTGAATAGCGATAACGTCAAAGTTGCTCACTCGCTGATGGGCAGTCGCCATGACTTCGTCGAACGTAATAACTTTATCGTGCTGGAATACAAAGAAAAAGACCCACTTGATGTCACCTTGTGGCTTAAAGCAGACGCCACCAATGAGCACCCGGAATGCGTGATTAAAGACACGCCAGAGGAAGCGGTTGGCCTGGAAAAATGTAAATGGACCATCAACGCGCTGATCAACCACCATTACAAAATTGTCGCCGCCTCGTGGCAGGCGAAAAATAACGCTTCCCGCACGCTGGTCATGCCTGTTGTTAAAGCGAATACCATCACTGAAGGTAACAACAACCACTGGAATCTGGTGCTGCCAGCCTGGCAGTACAGCTCCGATCCTGCCGACCAGGAAAAACTCAATACCTGGCGCGTGCGTCTGGCGCTGGAAGATGAAAAGGGCAACCGGCAAAACTCCGGTGTGGTGGAAATCACCGTGCAGCAGGATCGTAAAATTGAGCTGATCGTCAACAACATCGCAGATGTGCCGGATGAGAACAATCACAGCCACGAAGCCAGCGCCCAGGCAGACGGCGTCGATGGCGTGGTGATGGATCTCGACGTCACCGATAGCTTTGGGGATGACACTGACCGCAACGGCAATGCTCTGCCAGTAGATAACCTTTCGCCGCAGCTTTACGATGCGCAGGATAAAAAAGTTACGCTCACCAATAAACCCTGTTCAACCGAGAATCCCTGCGTCTTTATCGCTAAGCAGGATAAAGAAAAAGGCACCGTTACGCTCTCCAGTACGCTACCCGGTACTTTCCGCTGGAAAGCGAGAGCCGCGCCGTATGACGACAGTAACTATGTAGATGTGACTTTCCTCGGCGCGGGGGGCAATGATGTTAATGCCTTTATCTACCGTGTATCTGCGACTAACCCTGTCAATCTTATCGGCAATGAGAAAGAGCATTTGCCTGTTGATAATGCCTATCGCTTTGTCTTGTGGCGCGATGTCAACAACGATGGAGTTTTCCAGCAGTCGGAAAAACTGACGGAAGAGGAAATGGCGCAATACGACTACCAGTGGGAGTTTACCGGGCACAGCGTCAATGGCTATACCGGTGCGCAATCGAATACCAGTAATGAAGATATTGTCATCCCTGCGACAAACGAAGAGGCCGTACAGAAATTTGGTGCCCAAAAAGAAGATGGCGTGCAGGGGTATGGATTACGTGTGGTTTACAGCAAGCACTAGATCGGCGTAATGGCCGATCGGCCAGTCGCTGGATATTAATCAAGGAGAGAATTGAATGAACAATCATTTAACGCGGCCGTTGACGAAAGTCGCGCTAGCGCTGGCTTTAGCGGGGTACTGTGCAGTGCCTGTCGCAATGGCTGAAGGGCAGGGCAATCTTAGAGCTGGGCAGTGGCAATCAGAATCACAAAGTACCGGCACCATTCAGGGGACCGTGCCGTGGATCACCAGAAGTGCTTCAGAGATAGCGGATGCTGATAAATCACATGTCACTATTGATATTGATCGTGGTAGCCGCACGGTCACAACGGACGGTGATAAGCAGTTTCATGTGGGGGACACACTGACAGCCAACTGGGCGATTGGTGATACTCAGGGGGACCTTGATGACAATAACACAGCGACTAAAGCAACCCTCCAGTGGATGAGTTATAGCGACCAGTCAGGAGCAGATCCTAAAGAGATTGGTACCGTAGGGAGCGATACATATACCATCGCGGCTGCGGATGCTGATCGATACATAGGTTTGAAAATCACGCCGACTACCACTACCGGTGATCCGAATGTTGCGGATGAGGTGGTGATGCTTGATCTTTCCACCAATGCGGGCGGTGGTTCTGACAGCGATGATATTCCGGAAGGTCCGGTATTTGATGATGCCGTTCACGTCGTAATTCACGAAAAAGACATCAATACGAATCTGTTGGGTAAAACGACGAAACTCAAAACTAATACCACTTATCAAGTCATGTTGTGGAAAGATAAAAACAACAACAGTACTTATGATGCAGGCGAAGAGGTTACCAGCCAGTACAACTATCGCTGGCGCTTTACCGGAACCAGCCTCCAGTTGGGCACAGCCGGTGGTCTTGTTAATCCGACTTACAACAACAGCGACCTGGTTATCCCTGTTACCAACGCCGAAGCGAAAACCGTGTTCGATTTTGCCGGAAGTGGCGTTGTCCTCGGCAACGATGGCGTTCAGGGCTACGGCTTATCTATCGACTACCAGAGAAAATAATCGTTACCAGCACCATTCCCGCCAGGGAATGGTGCTTTTCCGCGCACTTTGCTTAGCCAGCGTTAAGCAAAGTGGGTTGAGGTGAAAACGCAACTTTTAACGGGCAGGTTTCAATCATGGACGGGGCTTTGAAACTAATAAAAGTAATAACGGCGATTTTATTGCTATCCCTGACCTTGCCTGCAATGGCCGTGTTAAAAGGGGGACAGTGGCAACAATCAAGAGCTTCAACTGATGCTATAAATGGCACCGTTCCCTTTGCAGATAGCGCCAGCGTACCCGTCTATCAAGGAAGTGTTCAGCTTGATCCCACTGTGGAGCATGATATTGCTAATACAGCTATGCCCGGTAATTTCAGCATTGAGGCCAGCGCAACGAGCATGATTTTAACCAACCCGCGCGACAATGAAGGTGACATATTCAACAGTCCGCCATTACTGCGCTGGGAAGATCAAATGTTGCCAGCCGTCACCCTTATCTGGGCAGACGCCGCTACGCCCGATGTGCCGCTCACCCCACAACCACGTCCTGATCGTTCCTTTTGTGTACAAAACCTGGCGGGTCATAAACTGGTGGCGATTCCGCAGTTTGATCCAGACAAAACGCTCCCAACATTGGATCTCTTTACCCTTACAGGCGTACCTAATCAGGGAACGGTGTTACTTAATGAAAAACAGGTCACGTTAAATATTGCCAGCGCAGTGGGTGATCTGGTTACTGTCAGTGCCAGTGACTATGATGAAACACTAAACGCGGCTAAAACTACCGTTGGCAACTCAATCACTTTAACCGTAACGACCAAAGATTGTCAGGGTAATACGGCAGGTAATATACCTTTTATTATCAAACGTAAAGATGCGGTAAACCGGCAGAATGTTGTGAATAACACCGGTCCAGTAAGACTCGGGAGTACAGAGTTAACGACTACAGCTACGGAATATCGTGGTACTACCGATGCCAATGGCACCGCTACTGTTACGGTAACGCAGGCGAATGGTCCCGGTGTAAAAACGCCCCTGGTTGTCAGTCTTTCTGGCATTACGCAAAGCAGCGAAACGGCGGTGATCTTTACCGTTCTCACCAGCCCGGATGTCCCGCAGGCTAATATGTGGGGCCATATGGCAGAAACGTTAAAGGCGATGCAATACACCTTCAGCCGTCCGAAACTGGCAGCAGAAGTGGATAATGAAGCGGGTACAGTCATCGATCATAACGAAACATGGTCAACCTTCACCTGGAGTGGTGCAGATAACCACTGCGACATTCTGCCTGGTATGCGGCAGTTTGGTGCGATGAAAACCGTCATTCCTACTTCAGTGCAAGAAGTCGTCGGTTGGCCAATGCAGGGAGATTATTACTGGTCTTCGCTGGCAGGGACCTCCGGGAAGCATCATGCCGCAGATGTTACGAACCATAGCGAAACACAGCAAGCAGATAGTACGAAGTATCTGGTGAGTTGTGTGGACAAAGACGCACCGGAGGTTGACCCCGAACTGGTGCTGACCCCCGAAAACTATGATGAGAGTTTGCAGGCAGTAAAAGTTCAGGTGGGTGAAGATACACTCATGCGCCTGACCATTACTGATAAAAAAAATAATAATCAGCCGCTGGCTTACTACTATTTCTCACTTCATTTAGATGATGGAATTAACCGTAAAAATCAATCCGATCCCACGTGGGAAGCGCATCCAGTACATATTTCCGGCGACTCGAATTTACACCAGATTGATGCACACAACTATGAAGGCATAACCGACTTTAACGGTCAGGCTACGCTTACACTTTCGCAACCAGACGGTGCTGGTGTTAAAACGCATATCACCGCGACAATGCGCAGCAACTTTGCTGCATCGGATGAGAAGGACGTGATTTTTACAGTTATCACCAGTCCGGACAGCGATCAGGCCCGGATGTGGGGGCATATGGCAAGAGGGATTATTTCCGATGGGAATATCTATAAACGCCCACTGCTGGCAGATGAAACGGCGCATGAAGTGGGGGTAATGCGCGAAAACAACGAGGACTGGGCTTTGTTTGATCAAGAGTCCAGTATGCAGAAGGAATGCGGCGTTGGACATATTCCGAGGCAACGTTCTCTGGAAGCTTTATACATAGCAAATCAAGGAAATGCGATTGGTACTGAGTATGGTTGGCCGACGATAAAACAAGATTACCTCACAGCGGTTGAACAAGCAGATTCACATTCCTCTGTTGCTCTCGATAATGGCTCGGTTACCACTTATTCTGGTTTCAGGCAAAACTATCTCACTTGTTCTGCCAATGATCTCGTGGCTCGTGTCGTGGTAGAAACAGACAAAGATATCTCACCCGGTTCCAATTCTGCTAAAGCGAAGGTGGGTGAAAAAATAACCATGACGGTTCGTACCGTTAACGCGATGAACAATGATACTCCTGTCCCTTTTACCGCATTTACCGTTACCAAAGGGATGAGTCAGAACAGAGCTGGGTTGGTATCTGGTTTTACCGATCCGTCTGGTGGTGCTCTCACAATGAACGGAACCGCCTATGGTACCTCGCAACCATCAGTAATTTATTCAGGTCTTACGGATGCGCAGGGAGTGGCGACAATCGTAATTGAGCAGCCCGCAGGCGTTGGCTTAAGTACACCACTGACAATTACCCCAACTCAATCAGCGGTTCCGAATAATATTGTAAATTACAATGTGACCTTTACCGTGCCAACAAGTCCTGATGTTTCTGTGGCACAAATGTGGGGGCATATGGATGACTCAATTACTGTTGGAACCATGACCTTTAATCGCCCGAAATTAATTCAGGAGGTCAGTGGCGGGCGTAGTCCACAAGTAGAAAATAATGAAAGCTGGGTACGAGTCAATCAGGCGGATATTGAAAACAGTGCTGTGGGCGGTTGTGAAAAAAATAAAGTACCACGCAAAAACCAACTTGCTGTGTTGTACAGCGCCAACACTAACAATGCCATTCAGACAGTACACGGTTGGCCGACTCAGCTCCAGGAATACTGGAGTAGCACTCCAGTCGATAAGGTGCCGCATTTTGCGGCAGTCTGGTTAAATAATGGTAATGTACAAAGCAATGTTACCCCTCCTGTTTATATAAGCTGTCTGACTACTGCAAATACTGTTGCCAACAGCATCACGTTAGAAATTGTGGATCCAGCTCAGTGGAATAGTAGCCTCAATGCGGCAAAGCTGAAAAAGGGCGAGACATTACAGGTCAAGGTGACAGTAAAAGACGCCGCGGGTAATCCAATGGCAGATATGCCGTTTATCCTTCAACGTGGTGATGGTTATACCCGTTCAGAGGAACGTCATGTGGCGGGCAGCGGCGATGGCATTGTATCCTCAGTGGTTGTCGATGGCGGCCAGCCTGATGAGATAACGCTGAGCGATACCGCCACGAGCTATATCGCAATGACCGGCAGCGATGGCAGCAAGATCCTCACCATTACCCGTCCGGATACCCACGGCACTAAAACGGCGCTGATCGCAGCGTTGTATTCCGACCCGACCAAAAAAGCCAGCATGGACACCATCTTCACTGTGGTGACCAGCCCGGATAGCGCAAATGCCAAAATGTGGGGCCATATGCCGGAAACGCTAACGGCGGGCGGGCTAACGTTTAAACGTCCTTTGCTGTTCTCGGAACTGAGCGGTTCAGCGGGCAATGTGCGCAAAGGGCCTGAAGAAGACAATGAGATTTGGGCGCTGTTTACCGAAGCGCAGGCTGCTAAAAATACTAAAAATAACGGCTGCGGCGCGGATTTTATCCCGACAAAAGACGCGCTGACTATGTTGTCCGGCAACTGGGGCGGGCATACCGTAGACGGCTGGCCGGTGTTGAAAGTTTATGACTCCAGTACGGCGGATAGCGCCAGCGTGGAAAATCGTAATTATCTCGGCGTACAGCTCAGTAGCGGTACCAGCAGCGTGCTGGAGACGAACGGGGGATACCTGAGTTGTCAGACGACGGCAAATAAGAAAGTGGCGAAAATTGAGCTGACGTCAGAACAAACGGTTAGCATCGACGGTCTTGATGCAGTAAAAGTCAAAACCAATTATGAAGATGTTCATGAGCAAATGACGTTCAAAGTGACGACCCGTGATGCCCAGGGGAATGTTGTAGGCAACACGCCATTCTTACTGAGCCACGGGAAAACGGTTAGTCGCCAGAATGTCGAGGTGACCGATTATCAGTCCAGACTGATTTCAGTGACAGACCAGTATAATCACCAGGCCTATCTGCTGAACACTGGTGATAATTTTTATGGCACGACCGGGTCGGACGGTACGGCGACGCTGACCATCAACCAGCCCAATACCGGTTTTGGTGAAAGAATACCGATGCAGGCTACGCTGGATGATATCAGCGTAGCTTCCCAGACTTTGAGTGCGATCTTTACGGTTGTGACCAGCCCTGATACGCCGAAAGCGAACTACTGGGGGCATATGTCTGAAACCCTCACGGCAAAAAATGGCAAGGTTTTCAGCCGTCCACTGTTGCAGGCTGAAGCCGCATCAACAGCTACTGTAACGGTAAATAATGAAGTGTGGCCGCGGGTTAACATCACGTCTGCACTGGACGGCAGCAATGGCGGCTGCAAAGACAAATTGCCAGTGATGAACGATCTCCAGTCATTGTATGATGCCTGGCCTGACGGAACGTTACAGACTGCGCAGGGATGGCCTCTCTATTCATCATCACCTTTGTTCTGGTCGCGTAATGTGAAATCAAGCGCCGGAACTACCACGCCTTTGTATCAATATATGAATCTCAAAACGGGCGAAGCCGGCGCGACGTCGAGTACGTCCAACACCTATTCGCAGGTGTGCCTGGAGACAGCGGAACCGATTGGCAGCGTGACCTTTATGCCTACAGCGGAAAACTGGGACAGCACGCTGTCTGCCGGAAAAGCGAAGGTGGGAGAAGCGCTGCCTGTGACGGTAACGGTAACCCATACGGATGGTTCGCCTGCGGCGTATGAGTCGGTGGGGATCCAGCGTGGCATCAGCACGCAACGAGACGGTACGACAATCGGGAGTTCCTCTACTTTCGATGATCTTGTGCTGGATGAATTTAATCCGACGGAAACCATGACATCCAGCATCCTCAACGGAAGTGCCAACCTTAACTATCTGCTCTTGCAAACGGATGCTCAGGGGCAGGTCACCTTTAAGCTCCATCAGGATCAATCAACCGGCCTGAAAACCCCGATGAGCGCGACGGCGTTTGGGCACGCCAATAAACCTATAGCACCGCTGGACGTTATCTTTACCGTTATCACCAGCCCGAACAGCGACAAAGCGCATATGTGGGGCCATATGCCGGAAACGGTCACCGCGGCTGACGGTACGGAATTTGAACGACCCAAACTGTGGGCTGAAATGGGTGCCACCAGCGGTGCGGGTAAAACGCTCACTAAAGTGAAGCTTAATAATGAAGACTGGCCTGCACCACATTCCTCGCAGAGAGGCGATGTGGGGGGAACCGATCCGTGTGAAGAAGCGCGCCACCCTTCGCTGGACGAACTTAAATCGTTATACGCTCGCTACCCTAATGGCACTATCGTGAAAGAGATTGGTTGGCCAGTGAAGCAGAGCGGTTATGCGTGGTGGACCAATGCAACCTGTCCAGCGAAAGAAGGGTCCACTGTTTGTGAAGCAATAGATCTGTACACGGGGCTACTGGCATCAGGGAAAACTTGGGCCTATGAGGCGTGCCTGGTGCATCCACACTCGACGGTTTCTGCCGTGACGCTGACCTCGACGACGTTTGATTCAGCTTATCAGGCGGCGGTGGCAAAAAAAGGCGATGCCATGCCGGTGATGGTTACGGTGAAAGACAGTTCCGGAAGAGCGGTGCCGAACGTGGCCTTTATGTTACACCGCGGCGATGCTGCGCCGCGTAACAGCGGGGCGACGTTGTCGCCTGCAAATGGAGTTAGTGTAGCGGAAATGGATGATATCACCATCCAGCCATCATCAGGAGTGGCTACTCGGTTGGCTGCAAGTGGGGACGAGATCAGTGGCGTGACAGGTGCAGACGGCACGGCAAGCTTTACTGTTCGTCAGGACAATACGCCGGGTTATAAAACGCCGCTAACAGTAACGCTGGATAATTACCCAACTGTGACTGCAACGATGGACACTATTTTTACCGTTTTAACCAGTCCAAATGTCTCTTCAGCTCACTTCTGGGGACATATGGCAGACTCGGTAGTGGTGAATGGCAAAACATTACATCGACCTTTGCTGAAAACAGAATTACCTGCTGGTGCGGTTGCTGTGGTGGCTCCAAATGTGGTCAACGAAACCTGGGCGTTGGGACACAGAGTTGATTCAGCCAAATGGGATATAGCAAAGCAGTGTGGAAGTATGAGCAATGCGCCAACGTACAGTGAGTTAGAAACGCTGCACACAAGTTTTAGCTCGTTGGGGTGGCCTTCAATTACGCCAAGCTATCCCTATTTATCCTCCGAGCAATGCGGAATGTTTGAAGACACGGGGACGCAGGATTGTAGTGTAGTTCTGCAAAATAAGGCTGGTCTAATCGCCTGCTTTCAGTGATGGCCTGGTTGTATCTGATGTTAGCATGGCGATATTACCTGATGCGATGCTGGCGCATCTTGTCCGACCTACGGATTAGCCGCTTTTTTGCGTGGTTTGCGAGTTTTCGTCACGTCACTCACTACGCTTACCACAATGCCATCATCTAAACGCGTGGTCATCGTATCGCCCGCTTTTACCTGTTTCACCTGCTTTAACACCGTGCCATCTGCGGCGCTGGTGACGCTATAGCCGCGCGCCAGCGTTGACAGTGGGCTAACCGCTTCCAGATGCGTCACCGCATTACCGAAACGTTCACGCGTGGCGCTAAGCTGTGCGCGCAGGGTTTCTGCTAAACGATATTCCAGTTGTTGAATGCGCGTTTGCACGCGATGAATCTTCGGCTGTGGATTTTGCTGATTCAGCCGCTGTGTTAACCGCTGCTGCTGTTGTCCGGCTCGTTTAAGCTGATTTTCCAGCGCAAAGCTCATCCGCTTTTGTAGACGTTCGAGTGTAGTCTGCTGACGCGCCAGCCGAAGCTGCGGATGCTGTTGCTGCAAGCGATGATGAATTTGCGTAAAGCGACGCGTGCGGTTGGCGAGATAATAATCCATCGCCATTTCCAGCCGCTGCTGCGCAGACTGCACCTGGCGCAGTAACTCCTGCTGATTACGGCTCACCACTTCAGCGGCAGCCGACGGAGTTGGTGCTCGTAAATCGGCAACGAAATCGGCAATGGTCACATCGGTTTCATGTCCAACGGCACTGACAACCGGAATGCGACTGGCAAAAATTGCCCGCGCCACGCGTTCGTCGTTAAAACTCCATAAATCTTCCAGCGAACCGCCACCGCGCCCGACAATTAACACGTCGCACTCGTTGCGCTGATTCGCCAGCTCAATGGCACGAACGATTTGCCCTGGCGCATCATCACCCTGTACCGCGGTAGGATAAATAATCACTGGCAATGACGGATCGCGACGTTTAAGCACATGCAAAATATCGTGCAGTGCGGCACCTGTTTTTGAGGTGATGACACCTACACAGTGCGCAGGGGAGGGGAGTAGTTTCTTAAGCTCTTGATCGAACAAACCTTCAGCCTGCAATTTCGCTTTGAGTTGTTCGTATTTCTGTTGCAACAAACCTTCACCGGCGGGCTGCATACTTTCGACGATAATCTGATAATCGCCGCGTGGCTCATAGAGTGTAATATTGGCGCGAACCAGCACTTGCTGCCCGTGTTGCGGGCGAAAGGCCACCCGGCGGTTGCTGTTGCGGAACATTGCGCAGCGTACCTGGGCGGTATCATCTTTGAGCGTAAAGTACCAGTGACCGGAAGCCGGTTGCGTGAAGTTAGAAATTTCGCCGCTGATCCACACTTGCCCCATCTCCTGCTCAAGCAGCAAACGGACGGTCTGATTCAGGCGACTAACCGTAAAAATAGCGGGGGATTGAGATGGTAACATGTGAGCGAGATCAAATTCTAAATCAGCAGGTTATTCAATCGATAGTAACGTGCTGACCGGGGAGCGCAAGCATTATTTGCAAAAAGGGGTAGATGCAATCGGTTACGCTCTGTATAATGCCGCGGCAATATTTATTAACCACTCTGGTCGAGATATTGCCCATGCTACGTATCGCTAAAGAAGCTCTGACGTTTGACGACGTTCTCCTCGTTCCTGCTCATTCTACCGTTCTGCCGAATACTGCTGACCTCAGCACTCAGCTGACGAAAACTATTCGTCTGAATATTCCTATGCTTTCCGCAGCAATGGATACCGTAACGGAAGCGCGCCTGGCTATTGCTCTGGCTCAGGAAGGCGGTATCGGCTTTATCCACAAAAACATGTCCATTGAACGCCAGGCGGAAGAAGTTCGCCGCGTGAAAAAACACGAATCTGGCGTGGTGACTGACCCGCAGACTGTTCTGCCAACCACGACGCTGCGTGAAGTGAAAGAACTGACCGAGCGTAACGGCTTTGCTGGCTACCCGGTTGTTACCGAAGAAAACGAACTGGTCGGCATCATCACTGGTCGTGACGTGCGTTTTGTCACCGACCTGAGCCAGCCGGTTAGCGTTTACATGACGCCGAAAGAGCGTCTGGTAACTGTGCGTGAAGGGGAAGCCCGTGAAGTTGTGCTGGCAAAAATGCACGAAAAACGCGTTGAAAAGGCGCTGGTGGTTGATGATGAATTCCACCTGATCGGCATGATCACCGTGAAAGATTTCCAGAAAGCAGAACGTAAACCGAACGCCTGTAAAGACGAACAAGGTCGTCTGCGTGTTGGTGCTGCGGTTGGCGCAGGTGCGGGTAACGAAGAGCGTGTTGATGCGCTGGTTGCCGCAGGCGTTGACGTTCTGCTGATCGACTCCTCTCACGGTCACTCTGAAGGCGTTCTGCAGCGTATCCGTGAAACTCGTGCTAAATATCCGGATCTGCAAATCATCGGCGGCAACGTGGCAACAGCTGCGGGTGCACGCGCTCTGGCAGAAGCCGGTTGCAGCGCGGTCAAAGTCGGTATCGGCCCTGGATCTATCTGTACGACTCGTATCGTTACTGGCGTAGGTGTTCCGCAGATCACTGCCGTTGCTGACGCAGTTGAAGCCCTGGAAGGCACCGGTATTCCGGTTATTGCTGACGGTGGTATTCGCTTCTCCGGCGATATCGCGAAAGCCATCGCCGCAGGTGCAAGCGCGGTGATGGTCGGCTCCATGCTGGCAGGTACTGAAGAATCTCCGGGTGAAATCGAACTCTACCAGGGCCGTTCTTACAAATCTTACCGTGGGATGGGTTCTCTGGGCGCGATGTCCAAAGGTTCCTCTGACCGCTACTTCCAGAGCGACAACGCTGCCGACAAACTGGTGCCGGAAGGTATCGAAGGTCGCGTAGCCTACAAAGGTCGTCTGAAAGAGATCATTCACCAGCAGATGGGCGGCCTGCGCTCCTGTATGGGCCTGACCGGCTGTGGTACTATCGACGAACTGCGTACTAAAGCGGAGTTTGTACGTATCAGCGGTGCGGGTATTCAGGAAAGCCACGTTCACGACGTGACCATCACCAAAGAGTCCCCGAACTACCGTCTGGGCTCCTGATTCTCTTCGCCCGACTTCATGTCGGGCGATTTATATTATCTGTTTCACTTGCCTCGGAATAAGCGTCAATGACGGAAAACATTCATAAGCATCGCATCCTCATTCTGGACTTCGGTTCCCAGTATACTCAACTGGTTGCGCGCCGCGTGCGTGAGCTGGGCGTTTACTGCGAACTGTGGGCGTGGGATGTGACAGAAGCACAAATTCGTGACTTCAATCCAAGCGGCATTATTCTTTCCGGCGGCCCGGAAAGTACCACCGAAGAAAACAGCCCGCGTGCGCCGCAGTATGTCTTTGAAGCAGGCGTACCGGTATTCGGCGTTTGCTATGGCATGCAGACCATGGCAATGCAGCTGGGCGGTCATGTTGAAGCCTCCAACGAACGTGAATTTGGTTATGCGCAGGTTGAAGTTCAAACTGATAGTGCGCTGATTCGTGGTATCGAAGATGCGTTAAGCGCAGATGGCAAGCCGCTGCTTGATGTGTGGATGAGCCACGGCGATAAGGTAACAGCAATTCCTGAAGGCTTTGTTACCGTCGCCAGCACCGAAAGCTGCCCATTTGCCATCATGGCTAACGAAGAAAAACGTTTCTATGGTGTTCAGTTCCACCCGGAAGTGACTCATACTCGTCAGGGTATGCGTATGCTGGAGCGTTTTGTGCGCGATATCTGCCAGTGTGAAGCGCTGTGGACGCCAGCTAAAATTATCGACGACGCTGTAGCCCGCATTCGCGAGCAGGTGGGCGACGATAAAGTGATCCTCGGCCTCTCTGGTGGCGTGGATTCTTCCGTTACCGCGATGCTTCTGCATCGTGCAATCGGTAAAAACCTGACTTGTGTATTTGTCGACAACGGTCTGCTGCGTCTGAATGAAGCTGAACAGGTAATGGATATGTTCGGCGATCGTTTCGGTCTGAACATCATTCACGTTCCGGCAGAAGAGCGTTTCCTGGCAGCGCTGGCTGGCGAAAACGATCCAGAAGCAAAACGTAAAATCATCGGTCGCGTTTTCGTTGAAGTATTCGATGAAGAAGCGCTAAAACTGGAAGACGTGAAGTGGCTGGCGCAGGGCACCATCTACCCTGACGTTATCGAATCTGCGGCGTCTGCAACCGGTAAAGCACACGTCATCAAATCTCACCACAACGTGGGCGGCCTGCCGAAAGAGATGAAGATGGGCCTGGTTGAACCGCTGAAAGAGCTGTTCAAAGACGAAGTGCGTAAGATTGGTCTGGAGCTGGGCCTGCCATACGACATGCTGTACCGTCACCCGTTCCCGGGACCGGGCCTCGGCGTTCGTGTGCTGGGTGAAGTGAAGAAAGAGTACTGCGACCTGCTGCGCCGTGCTGATGCCATCTTCATTGAAGAACTGCGTAAAGCGGATCTGTACGACAAAGTCAGCCAGGCGTTTACTGTCTTCCTGCCGGTACGTTCCGTTGGCGTAATGGGCGATGGTCGTAAGTATGACTGGGTTGTCTCTCTGCGTGCAGTCGAAACCATCGACTTTATGACCGCACACTGGGCACATCTGCCGTACGATTTCCTCGGTCGCGTTTCCAACCGCATTATCAATGAAGTGAACGGTATTTCCCGCGTGGTGTATGACATCAGCGGCAAGCCACCAGCTACCATTGAGTGGGAATGATTTAATTCCTGCACTATGAATGAACAAAACCCTCTGTTGCTACAGAGGGTTTTTTATATTGCGGACTAAAGTCAGCAATATAAAAAAGCCTGTAATCCTCACGAATCATAGGCTTGAAGTGACTGACATCGATTAGTTAAACCAACTGTCCGATTTATTCTCTTCTGCTTTACCCACGCTTTTCATCAAATCGCGACCACCTTCTGTCACATTCCTGTTAGCGTCAGCTTCAGATTGCACGACATCAGTTTGCGCGGCTTTGTGCTTCAGCTCCTGATCGATAAATTCGTTCTCGCGCTTAACGCGGGCTTCTTCTTTCGCCAGCGCCAGTTTTTGTTTCTGAATCTCTAAGCTGCGCAGCTCATCTTCATAACTTTGATCGCGTTTTTTATCCGCAGTGGCTTCGGCGTCCAGTTTATCCTGGCGAGCTTTCTTATCCGCTGCTGCTGCCGCCGCTCTTTTATTGGCGGCGGCCTGAGCGTTTGCGCGACGCTGTTTCTCTTGTTGAATTTCCCTGTTGCGCTCCGCGACCCATTCGTCATGCTGCCTTTGCTCTTCATTTTTACCTTGCTGTTCCGCTTCTGCGACAGCCGAGAGTTGATCCTGCAATGATGAGGCGGCAGCCGGATAGCTTAAGGAGGCTAAGATGGCGCAAAGAAAAACTTTCTTCATGACTCCTCCTGATTATTAGCTCTTTTCAGGACATTTGGTATTTGGCTGAATACGCGTTTCGTTATACGTTGTGGTAATAACGACAGCTAAACCCGTCGTAAACTGGCATTCTTTACCCACCTGTGTGGATGTATACACTTTGGTGCCTTCCTTATAAGTTAAAGAAACACCTTCCACTAAGGTTTTATCATTCACCATAGAACCTGCTGCTGCGCCTACAGCTCCGCCGCCAACTGCACCTGCCGTCGTTCCGGAATTACTGCCAGACCCGACGTTGTGGCCGATAACGCCGCCAGCGACTGCGCCAATAAGTGCGCCGAAGGCTTGTGCGTTCCGTTTATTTTGGGAGTTGTCTACGGCAACTTTTGCGGGAAGAATGGAAATGATATTAACGGTTTTAGTTTCTTGCTTGGTATTCAGTTGATCAGTTTGATAAACATCGGCGGCATGATCGTCAGCATTTGATTGGCATCCTGCCAACATGAATGACGCTAAAATTGCCACAGGCAGAAGACATTTTTTAAATTTCATCACTATTCCTTGTTATATACTTTACGAAAAACAAGACATTTAAGATCATCGAAAGAGGAAAGTAAATGTATAGACTATGAAGGAATAGATTAAATTTATTTATATTCATTGAATAAATATATATGCATTAACGAATAATAAAAACATATATATTATGTCTAATATACATTGCGTCTTATTGCAGAATGATTCGAAATCAGAACAAAGAGGTAAAAATTTAGATAAATAAATGCCTGCCGCTTTGATAACAACAAAGAGCAACCGTATCTGACAGCATTGAGCCGTCTTGTTCAGTAAAGGTGACGAAGGTAACCGCTAACGTTGTACCGGGGATTCGATAGAGAATGTGGATTGCTGAGCTTCTTTTTTGCTCTGATGATGCTGCCAGGCGCCAACGGAGGAGTAGATAAAGCGGCCAAAGAAGAAGAGAAAGCTGATAAGCAATACGATACGAGTCATGCGACTGTTAAATCGGTGTCGTTTTCGCATACTGGTTGGCTGACTCACAAAGGGTTCCTCAAGGTATGTCCATGCCATGGACGGTACTTACATTAAGGCATACCCGGGCGCAATGGTCAATTGTTCATTATGTAAAAAAGCGTCAGTTGATACATATTTTAATGTTATGAAAGTTAATTTAATTATTTACAATAATGATGTAATAATGACAGGTTAACATGATAAACGTAATAATTCATTGAACAGGGTAATTTTGTTTGATATATATCAATTGGAACTTTCATATGACAATTAGAATCAATGCTCCTTAATTGCGATGAATAATCATCCATCGAAGTCAGGTGGGATGCCTGTCTGAATACACCCTTTCAGGATGTAAGGGGTTCTGCTGAGCATCTATGAAACTGAATGCAACTTATATAAATATACGTGATAAATGGTGGGGGCTTCCGCTGATCCTGCCGTCTATAATCTTGCCTGTTTTTGCCCATATAAATACGTACGCACATATTTCTTCTGGTGAAGTTTTTCTCTTTTATCTGCCGCTAGCGCTGATGATCAGTATGATGATGTTTTTTAGCTGGGCAGCATTGCCAGGTATTGCTTTAGGGATTTTTATTCGCAAGTATGCCGAGCTTGGTTTTTATGAAACGCTCTCGTTAACGGTTAATTTCATTATCATTATCATTCTTTGTTGGGGCGGCTACAGGGTGTTTACTCCCCGACGTAACAACGTTTCACATGGCGATACCCGCTTAATTTCCCAGCGCATTTTTTGGCAGATTGTTTTCCCTGCAACGTTGTTTCTGGTGCTCTTCCAGTTTGCGGCGTTTGTAGGTTTACTGGCGAACAGAACAAATCTGGTTGGCGTCATGCCCTTTAATCTGGGAACCTTAATTAATTATCAGGCTTTGCTGGTGGGTAATCTGATAGGCGTCCCGCTTTGCTACTTCATCGTTCGTTCTGTACGAAATCCATTTTATTTGCGAAGCTATTATTCTCAATTAAAACAACAGATTGACAGTAAAGTTACAAAAAAAGAGTTCGCGCTGTGGTTGCTTGCTCTGGGCGCATTGTTATTTCTGCTATGTATGCCTTTAAATGAAAAAAGCACAATTTTCAGCACCAACTATACTTTGTCGTTATTGCTGCCGCTGATGATGTGGGGAGCGATGCGTTATGGCTACAAGCTGATCTCGTTGCTCTGGGCAATAGTGCTGATGATCAGTATCCATAGCTACCAGAATTATATTCCCCTTTATCATGGGTATACCACTCAACTAACCATAACCTCCTCCAGCTATCTGGTATTTTCTTTTATCGTCAATTACATGGCGGTTCTGGCAACGCGTCAACGAGCGGTGACCAAACGCATTCAGCGGCTGGCTTACGTGGACCCGGTTGTTCATCTGCCGAATGTTCGAGCTTTGAATCGCGCGCTGCGTGATGCGCCCTGGTCCGCGCTATGTTTTTTACGCATTCCCGGTATGGAAATGCTGGTAAAGAACTATGGCATCATGCTGCGTATCCAATACAAACAAAAGCTTTCACATTGGCTGGCACCTTTACTGGAACCCGGAGAAGACGTTTATCAGCTTTCTGGCAATGATCTCGCGCTGCGACTGAATACAGAGTCTCACCAGGAGCGCATTATCGCATTGGATAACCATCTTAAGCAGTTTCGTTTCTTTTGGGATGATATGCCATTGCAACCACAGATTGGCGTCAGCTATTGCTATGTCCGTTCACCAGTGAATCATATTTATTTGCTGTTAGGCGAGTTAAGTACGGTTGCTGAACTCTCTATAGTGACTAATGCCCCGGAAAATATGCAGCGTCGCGGAGCAATGTATCTGCAACGAGAATTAAAAGACAAAGTGGCAATGATGAATCGGCTACAGCAGGCGCTTGAGCACGACGATTTTTGCCTTATGGCCCAGCCAATTACTGGAGTGCGCGGCGATATCTATCATGAAATTTTGCTGCGTATGCGAGGGGAGAATGATGAACTCATCAATCCTGATAATTTCTTGCCGGTTGCGCATGAATTTGGCTTATCGTCCAGTATCGACATGTGGGTCATCGAACATACATTGCAATTTATGGCGGAAAATAAAGAGAAAATGCCCGCCCAACGATTTGCGATTAATTTGTCGCCAACTTCAGTTTGTCAGGCCCGCTTTCCTGTTAAAATTAGTAAGTTATTAGCGAAATACCAAATAGAGGCGTGGCAGCTTATCTTTGAAGTCACCGAAAGTAATGCCCTTACCAATGTTAAGCAGGCACAGAATACGTTACAACATCTTCAGGAGTTAGGATGCCAGATTGCTATTGATGATTTCGGCACCGGATACGCAAGTTATGCGCGGCTAAAAAATGTGAATGCCAATTTATTAAAAATTGATGGCAGCTTCATCCGTAATATTGCCTCGAATAGTCTGGATTACCAGATAGTGGCATCGATTTGTCATCTGGCACGAATGAAGAAAATGCAAGTGGTTGCGGAGTATGTTGAAAATGAAGAGATTCGCAAAGCCGTACACTCTTTGGGTATTGATTACCTGCAAGGCTTTTTGATTGGTGAACCGCAGCCGTTAATTGCGATTACGGCTGAAAGAGAACCTGTTCGAGAAAGCGCGTAATTCATTTGGGCCAACGCAACAGGTTGGCCCGTTTTCATTTCATATTAAGCCGCGATTTCCGGCGTGCTTTCTTCTTCAATTTTTAACCGCCAGCCACTCACGCCTTCCCAGTATTCTTGCTCCTTTTCCAGATCAAGCAATACCAGCGCGTTCTGGCTAAACCAGTCATGCGGAAAACGTAACGTCCAGTGGCTATCATCAGTAATCAGAGTCAATGTCGGCGGTGTTGTGGTTGCCTGACGTTGATTGTTAAGTAATACGCCAAGACGCAACAGTTGAATTAACGGCAGGAACTGTTTTTTCTTAAACAGCGTAAAGCGTGGCAAATCGTCGAGCTTAATCGCTTTACGATGATAACGCACCAGCGTCGCCATCATCAGTTGTTGTTCCTGATTAAACCCTGGCAAGTCGCTGTTTTGCAGGATATACGCCGAATGGCGATGAAGGCCGCTATGATTAATGCTTAATCCGACTTCATGCAGCATGGCGGCCCAGCGCAGTAATGCTTCCAGTTGTGGATGCGCCAGCTTCGGTTGCTGTTCCCGCCATTGTTCGTACATTTGCATAGTTGTGTCGAGCACCCGTCGGGCCTGTTCACTATCAATGTGATACTGGTTGGCCAGACTGCTGGCGGTGCGGCTACGCACATCCTGATGGCGGAAACGTCCTTCCATTTCATACAAAACGCCTTCACGCAGCGCCCCGTCAGAAAGCCGCAGTTCACGAATAGCTAAGGCATCAAATACACCACACAAAATAGCCAGACCAGGAACAAAAACTGTTTTACGTTCTTCCGAAAGACCCGGCAAACTTAACGCCGAGAAGTTACGATGCCGTAAAACTTCTTTCACCAGTTTATCGAGGCGCTCTGGTGTGATGATGCCGTCTTTCTCGCCCATTTCCAGCAACACTTCGTGGGCGGCTTTAATGGTGCCGGAAGCCCCCATAGCAACGTTCCAGCCCTGAATACGGAATTGCCAGGTTAATGTTTCCAGTTTTTGTGCAGCCGCCATGCGTGCGCGCTGAAAATTCTCTTTATTGATGACCCCGCCCGGAAAATAAAGCTGGGCAAAGCTAACGCAACCCATCCGGCGGCTTTCGACGAGAATCGGTTCGAAATTTTCTCCAATTACCAGCTCTGTTGAGCCGCCGCCAATATCAATAACCAGTTTGCGACCTTTTTCCGGCTGGGTATGTTCCACACCCATAAAAATCAGACGAGCCTCTTCGTTGCCGGAAATAATTTCAATCGGATAGGGAATAACCTTTTCGGCGCGTTTCAGAAAATCAGTAGCGTTCAGCGCCTGACGCAGTGTATGTGTCCCGACAATGCAGACACTAGAGGGAGAGAAACCTTGCAAGCGCTCGGCAAACAGCGACAGACAGCTTAAACCGCGCGTCATCGCCTCCTCACTCAACATATTATCTGGCCCCAGGCCATCAGCCAGGTGTACCCGTTGTTTCAGGCGGCCAATAATCTGCATGGCGCCATCCACCACACGGGCAATAACCATGTGGAAACTGTTTGAACCAAGATCGACCGCAGCAAACTCCTGCGGGCGAGGGGATTTGTCGTGTATTGGCATAGGTTATTCTGGTTGTTCGAGTGATTTTATGTAGTCGTAGATCGCCAACTGCGCCCGAACTTTCCGGCGATTACCGCGGGGAACGTAGCGATTACTGAGTTCTTTATCGATATAACGTGCTTTCACCGTATCGCTGAACAGAATATCTACGATATCCAGTACCCGCTGCTTCAGGCGCGGGTCGAGCAGCGGCGTTGCCACTTCAATACGATAATCAATGTTGCGCGTCATCCAGTCGGCGGAAGAGAGGTAAACTTTTTTATCGCCACCATTTTCAAAAATATATACCCGATCATGTTCAAGGTAACGGTCAACAATGCTGATAGCACGAATATTGTCGCTAATGCCTTCCAGATTGGGGATCAACGAACACATCCCGCGTACCAGCAGATTTACCGGCACGCCGGAACTGGATGCCGCATACAGACGATCGACCAGTCCTTTATCGACCAGGTTATTCAGTTTCAGAGTAATACCGCTGGGCAGCCCTTGTTGTGCGTTGGCGATCTCGCGATCCACCATTTCATACAACAGACGGCGGGAGTTTTGCGGCGACACCATTAAATAATCAAATGTCACCGGACGGTATGGGTTTTCAATAAAGTTGAACACCCGCCGCACTTCGTTGGTGATGCGCGCATCGGCGGTCAGCAGCGAATAGTCGGTATAAAGACGTGCGGTTTTTTCGTTAAAGTTCCCGGTCCCGATATGCGCGTAACGGACGACTTCACCGTTTTCTTTACGTGAAATCAGGAACAGTTTGGCGTGAATTTTCAGCCCCGGCGCAGAGAAGATAACGTGCACGCCAGCTTCGGTTAGTCGCTTCGCCCAATGAATGTTAGCTTCTTCGTCAAAACGTGCCTGTAGTTCAACCACCACGGTCACTTTCTTGCCGTTGTGCGCTGCGTGGATCATCGAGTCGATGATGCGTGAATCTTTTGCCACACGGTAAATGTTGATTTTAATCGCCAGCACGCTCGGATCGAACGAGGCCTGACGCAACAGTTCCAGTACATGCTCAAAGGTGTGATAAGGGTAATAGAGCAGAACATCGCGTTCGCGAATGGCATCAAAACCGTTGCGGAACTGGGCTTTATCAAACCAGATATGGCGTAAACGCGGCAGTGGTTTGTTAACCAGATTCGCTTTGCCGACATTAGGGAAATTAATAAAGTCTTTAAAATTGTGGTAACGACCGCCAGGGACGATTGAGTCGTAACGGGAAATAGTCAGTTTCTCACGCAACACTTCAACCAGCGCGTTAGGCATATCACGCTGATAAACAAAACGTACTGGCTCTGCGGTTAAACGCTGTTTCAGACTGGAAGACATCAGCTCCATCAGGCTGGCTTCCATCTCGTGTACTAAATCGTATTCGGCGTCGCGGGTCATCTTCATTGAATAGGCATTCAGCGCGTCATAATCAAAGAAGCCTTTGAAGATATCATCAAGGCAGTAACGCAGAATATTATCCAGCAAAATCATTGGCTTGCGTCGACGTGGTGCTTCCGGCGGCAAATTCACAAAGCGCGGAACTTTATCCGATGGGATCTCCAGCAGCGCGTAACGGATGGTATCGCCACGAATAATCTCCACTGCCAGATAGGTATAATCATCTTTCAGAAACTGCACTAAGTCAGTGTCAGGATTGATTAAAATCGGCGTAATGTGCTGACGCAGATACTGCTTAAAATAATGACGCAGCCAGTTTTGTTGATTAACGGAGAGTTGGCGTTCATTAATCAGGAAGATCTGGTTACGCGCCATCTCCAGTAGCAGTTCATTGTAAAGGCCGTCAAATTCCTGATCGGCTTTCAGCACGCGGGATTGAATTTTGCCCAGCAAATGGCGGGAATGAGAGTTAGAACCTTGTTCTTCGCTAATAATGATCCGTCGCTTCAGTTCAGCGAAGCGAACTTTATAGAACTCATCAAGGTTATTGGAATAGATCCCAAGAAAACGCATCCTTTCAATCAGCGGGTTAGATTTGTCCGCCGCTTCCTGAAGCACGCGTTCATTGAACGATAACCAACTGAGCTCTTTCTCGATGTATAGCTTTTCCTGACCCATTACCACTTTTACTCCGTTTTATTCACGGGACACTGCCTGGATATTATGGCGAGCAATGTTGGCAGATGTCCAACTATGCCAGAAAAGGGGGAAAAAAACTGCTGAAGCCTGCGATTTACAGGATAAATGAGAAGCGCCAGCAGTAGCGCTGGCGCTTAAAATATGCGGAAGATTACTCGTCGTCGGCGGCGTAGCCCTGCGGTGGAAGACGCTGATCATCCAGCCACGCGGCGTTTTCATGCATCTTCAGACGACCATCAACAAACCAGCTAATGACCAACGGGTAAATAGCATGTTCCTGAGTTTGCACGCGAGCGGTGATTTCATCTTCCGTATCACCGGCAAAAACCGGAACTTTAGCCTGCAAAATCACCGGGCCGCCGTCCAGCTCATCGGTGACGAAATGCACTGATGTACCGTGTTCTTCATCGCCATTTTCCAGCGCCTGACGATGGGTATGCAAGCCGGGATATTTCGGTAGCAGGGAAGGGTGAATGTTCAGCAAACGCCCGGCGTAGTGGGAAACAAACGCTGGGCTGAGAATGCGCATAAAACCGGCCAGAACTACTACATCGGGTGCGTACATGTCGATTTCGTGCATCAACTCCCGATCATAGTCTTCCCGACTGTCAAATTGGCTGGCAATTAGCGTATGCGTTGCGATACCGGCTTTGCGGGCGCGCTCAAGGCCGAACGCGTCGGCCTTATTGCTGAAAACTGCCCGTAGGGTGCCTTTAATCTTGTTGGTTTTACAGGCATCAATAATTGCCTGCAAATTACTTCCGTTGCCGGAAATAAGCACCACAATATTCATTATTCGATAACCACGCGTTGTTCGGAATCAGAAGCTTTGATGATACCGATTTTCCACGCGTTTTCACCGTTGGCATTGAGCAGGGCGAGAGCTTTGTCCACTTCCGGAGCAGGCAGGGCGATAACCATCCCGACGCCGCAGTTGAAGGTACGATACATTTCATGGCGGCTGACGTTACCTGCCGTTTGCAGCCAGTTGAACACTTCCGGCCACTGCCAGGAGGATTCATCAATCACTGCCTGAGTGTTTTCTGGTAATACGCGAGGAATGTTTTCCCAGAAACCGCCGCCGGTCAGGTGCGCAATGGCGTGAACATCAACCTTTTCAATCAATTCCAGCACTGACTTCACATAAATACGGGTTGGCGCCAGCAGATGATCGGCTAAAGGTTTTCCGTCCAGCTCTGTAGTTTGCGGGTCGCAACCGCTGACTTCGAGAATTTTGCGTACCAGCGAGTAACCGTTCGAGTGCGGGCCGCTGGAGCCGAGCGCAATGAGCACATCGCCGTCGCTAACTTTAGAACCGTCGATGATTTCTGATTTTTCTACCACCCCAACACAGAAACCAGCGACATCGTAATCTTCGCCGTGATACATCCCCGGCATTTCTGCCGTTTCGCCACCCACCAGCGAACAGCCCGATTGCAGACAACCTTCCGCGATGCCGCTAATCACCGCTGAAGCGGTATCAACATCCAGTTTTCCGGTTGCGTAATAGTCGAGGAAAAACAGCGGTTCCGCGCCTTGCACCACCAGGTCATTAACGCACATGGCGACCAGATCAATACCAATGGTGTCGTGACGTTTTAAGTCCATCGCCAGACGTAGCTTGGTGCCTACACCGTCAGTGCCGGAAACCAGTACGGGTTCTCGATATTTTTGCGGCAGCGCGCACAATGCGCCGAATCCACCCAATCCCCCCATCACTTCCGGGCGACGGGTTTTCTTCACAGTCCCCTTGATTCGGTCAACCAGAGCGTTTCCTGCGTCAATATCAACACCGGCATCTTTATAGCTGAGAGAGGTTTTGTCGGTCACTGCTAAGTCTCCACGCGTTTGCGTTAGCAAGAAAAATCGGCGCAATTCTAACAGTCTAAGCAAACGTTTGCGAGCCCATTGTGCATCCATTTTTTAGGGGGTGGATTTTTGCCGTTCGGCCTGAGAACGCGGTCAACTTTGATACTATTCACGAAAATGAAACCGGGTACATTTTTGTCCTTGCATCAGTTGCGTTGAATGCACATGGTGCAACTGAAATCGGTTTCTGTTTTTGCGAAAACGAGAAGTCAGCGTGTCGTTTTACCATTCGGGAAGGATGAGAACGATGGGCATTGCAGCATTTGATATTGGCGACACCGCGCTAAAAATGGGCGGCGCTATCCGTCGCTTCGATAACTTTGCTATGAAAACGTGGCTGATGTAATGACGGCAGGCGTAACCGTAAACTCATCGACTTCTTCGTGCGCTTTGCCCAGGTTGTCTTCACCCATTATCAGCATCCAGTGAAGTACTGGATGACCTTTAACGAGATAAACAACCAGCCAGGTTTCTAACCCATACGTGCATAAATTCTATTGGGGATGGCAGATTGACCCGGTAGGGCTGCGCTATTCGCTGAACTGGTTCTGTGACCACTATCAGCTACAGCTGTTTATCGTAGAGAACGGTTTTGGCTCGATCGACGTGCAGGAAAGCGACGGTACGGTGAACGACCAGTACCGTATTGATTATCTCGCAGCCCATATTAACGAGATGAAAAAACGCTACGGCTTTATTTACGTTGATAAAGATAACGAAGGTAACGGCACGCTAGCACGCAGCCGTAAAAAATCGTTCAACTGGTATAAAGAGGTGATCGTCTCTAACGGCGAGAAGCTGTAATCATGGAACGACCAGCGAAAGCTGGCCGCGTTAGGATGCTTTTTTCTTCGTGCGCCTGGAATTGCGTTCAATCACCTCGTAAATAACCCAGGAACGCGCTATTTTCCTGCCGTTGATCGTCACAATCTCGCTGTTTCCCCCGCCTCTGATGGCGGTTATTTTCTTTTGATTCAGCAGAATATTGACCTCTTTTTTATTATTTGTTTCCAACAGTAGCTGTCCGGTTTGCCTGTCGCTAATCCGATACCACTGCTGTTTTGGTGGCGGTTGAGATGCTCGCCGAAATCGCTGTTTTACTTTTTCAGCGGCAATGGTTACAGCGATGCCTAATGCACCCATTATGGTCAATGACCAGAAGCCAAAGGGGAATCCAAAATAGCCTTTGTGAAGTTTGAACCAGAAGGCGTGGCAAAATTTTACAATTTCGGGGTTGCTTTTCACATAATTGATACAGACAGACTTTCTGTTGCCGGGATTCCAGGATGTATCAATAAATTCTGCTGTTCTTTTGCGTCCACTCGCCTGAAATTCAACGGTGAAGGTATATCGAAAATCGCAATTCGCGTTCCGGCCATGTAGTTTACATAAGCCTTTACTTGCAGCTTCTTCCGGTGAGATGAAACGCACATTGTAAATCGTCGACATCGTCGCAACTGAGTCTTGCCGCATCTGCACTTCATCATAAACCACCCAGCCAGTCCACAGGCTAAAAATCACAAAAGCTGCCTGATAGCTCCGGTATAACACCTTCTCAAAAGTAGAGGCTTCCGCCCACGCTTGCTCTTTTTTACTTTTCCGTTTTTTCATGTCTCGCGCATCCTGGCGCAAAAGCTGATGAGTACTGAGATTTGCTACTCTATTCCTGGCAACCCCGCCTATGCTTGATCAGCATCAAGTAAAAAAATGTTGTCGATGAAAAGAATGGCGGTATAATCCGTCGATTTTTTTTGTGGCTGCCCTCAAAGGAGAAAGAGTATGAAGATCGTGGAAGTCAAACACCCACTCGTCAAACACAAGCTGGGACTGATGCGTGAGCAAGATATCAGCACCAAGCGCTTTCGCGAACTCGCTTCCGAAGTGGGTAGCCTGCTGACTTACGAAGCGACCGCCGACCTCGAAACGGAAAAAGTCACTATCGAAGGTTGGAACGGCCCGGTAGAAATTGACCAGATCAAAGGTAAAAAAATTACCGTGGTGCCAATTCTGCGTGCGGGTCTGGGGATGATGGACGGTGTTCTGGAAAACGTTCCGAGCGCGCGCATCAGCGTAGTCGGTATGTACCGTGATGAAGAAACACTGGAGCCGGTACCGTACTTCCAGAAACTGGTTTCTAACATCGATGAGCGTATGGCGCTGATCGTTGACCCAATGTTGGCAACCGGTGGTTCCGTTATCGCGACCATCGACCTGCTGAAAAAAGCGGGCTGCAGCAGCATTAAAGTGCTGGTGCTGGTGGCTGCGCCAGAAGGTATCGCTGCGCTGGAAAAAGCGCATCCGGACGTCGAGCTGTATACCGCATCGATTGACCAGGGGCTGAATGAGCACGGATACATTATCCCGGGCCTCGGCGATGCTGGTGATAAAATCTTTGGTACGAAATAACGAATAAAAAATAATTAAAGCCGACTTTAAGAGTCGGCTTTTTTTTGAGTAAAGCGCCTATAACACATAATATACAGAGGATAATACTATGACGCGCCGTGCTATCGGGGTGAGTGAAAGACCGCCACTTTTACAGACAATCCCGCTTAGTTTACAACATTTGTTCGCCATGTTTGGTGCAACCGTCCTGGTGCCCGTCTTATTTCATATCAACCCGGCGACCGTACTGTTATTTAACGGTATCGGAACGCTGCTGTATCTCTTCATCTGTAAAGGGAAAATCCCGGCTTATCTTGGTTCGAGCTTTGCCTTTATTTCTCCGGTGTTATTGCTGTTGCCGTTGGGTTATGAAGTCGCGCTGGGCGGCTTTATTATGTGCGGCGTGCTGTTCTGTCTGGTTTCTTTTATTGTGAAGAAAGCAGGGACTGGCTGGCTGGATGTGCTGTTTCCTCCAGCGGCAATGGGGGCAATCGTTGCTGTCATCGGTCTGGAGCTGGCGGGCGTGGCCGCTGGCATGGCTGGCTTACTCCCGACTGAAGGGCAAATGCCAGATTCCAAAACCATCATTATCTCCATTACTACCCTTGCGGTTACGGTTTTAGGTTCCGTTCTGTTCCGCGGTTTCCTGGCGATTATCCCGATTTTGATTGGCGTGTTGGTGGGGTACGCGCTCTCCTTCGCAATGGGTATTGTCGATACCACGCCGATTATTAATGCTCACTGGTTTGCTCTGCCGACCTTTTACACGCCGCGCTTTGAGTGGTTTGCCATTTTGACCATTCTGCCTGCGGCGCTGGTGGTTATTGCCGAACACGTGGGGCATCTGGTGGTAACGGCTAACATCGTGAAAAAAGATCTGCTGCGCGATCCGGGCCTGCACCGTTCCATGTTCGCTAACGGCCTGTCGACCGTTATCTCCGGGTTCTTTGGTTCCACGCCAAACACTACCTACGGGGAAAACATCGGCGTTATGGCGATCACCCGCGTCTACAGTACCTGGGTAATCGGTGGTGCGGCGATCTTCGCCATTCTGCTCTCCTGTGTTGGTAAACTGGCTGCGGCTATCCAGATGATCCCACTGCCGGTGATGGGTGGCGTTTCGCTGCTGCTTTACGGTGTCATTGGCGCTTCTGGTATTCGTGTGCTTATTGAATCGAAAGTGGATTACAACAAAGCACAGAACTTGATCCTGACTTCCGTGATCCTGATCATCGGCGTCAGCGGCGCGAAGGTAAACATCGGTGCGGCAGAACTGAAAGGTATGGCGTTGGCGACCATCGTCGGCATTGGCTTAAGCCTGATCTTTAAATTGATTAGCGTGCTCCGTCCGGAAGAAGTGGTGTTGGATGCAGAAGACGCCGATATAACAGAAAAATAATGTAGCGACCGGGCAGTAATGCTGCCCGGTTCAAACATGATGGAATTCTGTGGTAAACTTCTCGTGATTTTGTGAAATCCCTGGTTGAGGTATCTCTGAACACACCGGCACAGCTCTCTTTGCCACTTTATCTTCCTGACGACGAAACCTTTGCAAGTTTCTGGCCGGGGGATAACTCCTCTTTACTGGCCGCGATGAAAAACGTGCTGCGTCAGGAACATAGCGGTTACATCTATCTCTGGGCACGCGAAGGCGCGGGGCGCAGCCATCTGCTGCACGCGGCTTGCGCGGAATTGTCGCAGCGTGGCGATGCGGTAGGTTATGTCCCGCTGGATAAACGCACCTGGTTTGTTCCGGAAGTGCTCGATGGTATGGAACAACTGTCGCTGGTTTGCATCGACAATATTGAGTGTATTGCTGGCGATGAGTTGTGGGAGATGGCGATTTTCGATCTCTACAATCGGATTCTGGAGTCAGGTAAAACACGGTTGCTGATCACTGGCGATCGTCCACCACGTCAGTTGAATCTGGGGTTACCGGATCTTGCGTCACGTCTCGACTGGGGGCAGATCTACAAGTTGCAGCCACTTTCTGATGAAGACAAATTGCAGGCTTTACAGTTACGCGCCCGTTTGCGTGGTTTTGAACTGCCGGAAGATGTGGGACGTTTCTTGCTGAAGCGGCTCGACAGAGAGATGCGCACGCTATTTATGACGTTGGATCAGCTGGATCGCGCATCGATTACGGCACAACGTAAGTTGACCATTCCGTTTGTGAAAGAGATCCTGAAGCTGTAGACAGGACGTTTATTGTCGGATGCGGCGCGAGCGCCTTATCCGACCTACTCGAATCAAGTTCATTGTATTTGTAGGCCGGATAAGACGCGGCAAGCGTCGCATCCGGCAATATGCCTTAGCTACCGAAGGGGTACATCTTAACCCACGATTTCCAGCACTTGCTCCGGTGGGCGACCAATACGCGCTTTGCCATTCACGACCACAATCGGGCGTTCCATCAGCTTCGGATTATCCACCATCGCCTGAATCAGCGCCTCTTCGCTAAGCGAACTGTCTGCAAGATTCAGCTCTTTATAAAGGTCCTCTTTCTGGCGCATCAGTTCACGGGCGCTATTCATACCCAACATTTTCAGCAAATTACGTAGCGTTGCCGCATCGGCGGGTGTCTCAAGATAGAGCACCACTTCCGGCTCCACACCATTTTCTTTCAGCAGGTTCAGCGTTTCACGGCTCTTTGAGCAGCGTGGGTTGTGGTAGATTTTTACCTGTTTGGTCATTGTTCTTCCTTTAATGCGAATTACATCTTGGTATAAGGCTTAAAGCGTTCCTGCAACTGGCGCAACTGGTCGATGCGCGCATCGTAACGCGCTTGTTGTAGGCTGCCTAATTTCACCTGCGAACTTGCGCTACTTAACAGAGAAATGGCCTGGTCGAGTCGCCCGGCCAGCGCATAACCTTCTGCTCGCGCAGCCAGTTCCTGATCGCGGTTATTTAGCGCGGCCTCCGCCTGTGCCAGCAAATCCCAGCCATTGCTGTCATCTTTATTATTAAAAGTATAGCGATTCAGAATATTGGCCGCTTCCTGCGGTTGACCGCCTTGCAGATACGCGTTTGCCAGGTTGAGCTGCAACACCGGACTGGTGCGTAAATCGCGGGCATTTTTCAGCCTATTGATCGCGTCATTGGCTTTGTGTTGCCCAAGGTCAATATCGGTTGCCAGATCGAGAAACCATGCGTTAGCCGGTTCTGCCGCCAATAATGGCTGAAGCGTTTTCCGTGCTTCATCGAATTTATTGGCTACCATCGCCTGTAAAGCACGGCCATACTGTGCGGCCCGTTGCTGACGAACATTGCCTTTCGCCCATTCATCCAGCAAGTCGCTGGTGAGCTGATTACGTCCGGAATTGTACATCCCTAGAGTACGCGCTTTCGCCAGATAGAAATCTTCTGACGATTGCACCACCATCGGGCGCATCTGATTAGCACGGTTACGAGCATCAGCCAGACGGCTTTCCGGCAACGGGTGAGTCAGCAAAATTTCCGGCGGACGCGAAGAGTAACGCGCTTGATCGAGCAATTTTTCGAGGAAGGTCGGCATCGCCTGCGGATCGAACCCCGAGCGTTGCAGCACCTGAATCCCAATGCGGTCTGCTTCCTGTTCGTTTTGCTGGGTGAAGCTGATCATCCCCTGGCGTGTTCCCGCCAGCGTACCGGTCAGCGCTGCCATTCCCGCCTGCGGGCTGGCCATCGCCAGTAAAATAGAACCTAACGCCCCGACCCAGGTGAGTGGTGCGCTACGTTGCTGATCTTCCATCGCTCGCGCCAGGTGGCGCTGGGTGACGTGGGAGATTTCATGCGCCATAACCGAAGCCAGTTGGCTTTCGTTATCGGAATAACGGAACAGGGCAGAATGCAGCACTACGTTGCCGCCAAAGAAAGCAAAGGCGTTAATTTCGTCGTTATTGATCAGAAAGAAATGGAATGGCGTCTTAACTGAATTGGCATGCGAAACCAGACGCATCCCCAGCGAGTTAATGTATTGCGTTAATAGCGGATCATTAATTAACGGCGCGCTGCCGCGTAACTGGCGAACATAATAGTCGCCCATTTGCATTTCCTGACCAATGGAAAGCGTGCTTCCTGCGGAGGTTCCCATATCCGGCAAGGTGTCTGCGCTATCGGCAAACGCCGGGGCCACCTGACCGAGGGTCACAGCAGCAATGAGGGTAGCAACCAGGTTTTTTTTCAACTGCCTGAACATAACCTCTGTCCTGTATTTCTGGAGATAGTCATTTGACCGATACTGTGAAATATCGTTCCCACCGCGCCGTCTTTGAGTGTAACGGTGAAGATTAACCCACTCAAATGACTTTTTAGTTTCCTGAATCCGTCATAAAAAGCGAAGTCTTTTTTGTGACATTTCGATACAATTGCGGATCGCAATCCCCCTCTTGAGGTTCAGGGAAGGTCTTTATGCTCGAAATGTTGATGCAATGGTATCGCCGCCGTTTTAGCGACCCGGAAGCGATTGCCTTGCTGGTTATTTTAGTTGCCGGTTTTGGCATTATCTTTTTCTTTAGTGGATTACTCGCGCCGCTGCTGGTGGCTATTGTGCTGGCCTATTTGCTGGAATGGCCCACTGTGCGCCTGCAATCTATTGGCTGTTCCCGCCGTTGGGCGACGTCGATTGTGCTGGTCCTGTTTGTTGGCATCCTGCTACTGATGGCATTTGTGGTCATGCCTATCGCCTGGCAACAGGGCATTTATTTAATCCGCGATATGCCGGGTATGCTCAATAAGCTTTCTGATTTTGCCGCCACGTTGCCGCGCCGCTATCCGGCGTTGATGGACGCGGGCATTATTGATGCGATGGCTGAGAATATGCGTAGCCGGATGCTTACCATGGGCGATTCAGTGGTGAAAATCTCCCTCGCCTCGTTGGTCGGTTTGCTGACCATTGCCGTCTATCTGGTGCTGGTGCCATTGATGGTCTTCTTCCTGCTGAAAGACAAAGAGCAAATGCTGAATGCCGTTCGTCGGGTGCTGCCGCGCAACCGTGGACTGGCAGGGCAGGTGTGGAAGGAGATGAACCAGCAAATCACCAACTACATCCGTGGCAAGGTACTGGAGATGATCGTTGTGGGGATCGCCACCTGGCTGGGATTCTTACTCTTCGGGCTGAACTATTCGCTGCTGCTGGCGGTGCTGGTTGGTTTCTCGGTGCTTATTCCGTACATTGGCGCATTTGTGGTGACCATTCCGGTGGTCGGCGTGGCGCTATTCCAGTTTGGCGCTGGCACCGAGTTCTGGAGCTGCTTCGCGGTGTATCTGATTATCCAGGCGCTGGACGGTAACTTACTCGTACCGGTGTTGTTCTCTGAAGCCGTGAACCTGCATCCGCTAGTGATTATTTTATCGGTGGTGATTTTCGGCGGGCTGTGGGGATTCTGGGGCGTATTCTTCGCTATCCCACTGGCAACGCTAATCAAAGCAGTAATCCATGCCTGGCCGGATGGTCAAATTCCGCAAGAGTAATCTTCAGCGAAAAGGGCTTTGAAACGAGTGTCGCAGGGCGTGATTTACATCACCGGATGTGAAATGTGCTGGCCGCAAGCGCAGCCAGCACGGAATGGAGCAAAGTAATCAGGCGTGTTCTTTTAGCCAGTTAAGCACTACGTCGTGGTGATTGCTGGTTTTGAAATCGTCAAATACGTGTTCGATTTTGCCGTTGGCATCGATCAGGAAGCTGATACGGTGAATACCATCGTAGGTTTTGCCCATGAAAGACTTCTCGCCCCAGACGCCGAATTGTTCGCATACCTGGTGGTCTTCATCGGACAGAAGCGTAAAGTTAAGCAGTTCTTTATCTGCGAAACGGGAAAGTTTTTCAGGTTTATCGGTGCTGATACCGAGCACATCAACGCCCGCTTTTTTTAACTCTTCCATGTTATCGCGTAAGCCGCAGGCCTGTACGGTACAGCCGGGGGTCATGGCTTTCGGGTAGAAATAAACCAGAACACGCTGTCCCTGGAAGTCGGTCAAATTAACTTGTTCTCCGTCTTGGTCCGGCAAGCTAAATTTCGGTGCGATGTCACCGGCTTTCAGTGGATTCATTAATTAACTCCATCCTGTTCATCATGTTGGGAATAGTTGACGACGTTAATACTGCCTTGCGCATTGAGTTCTGTACATAGTGCTTTGAACGCTTGCTCAATATTTGCTGAGTCCGCAGACGCCGGGCTGTGGGCGGTGATCTGAATATGTAGCTGCGCAGCCCTTTCATTTTCAGCAGGTTGCGTGCGTGACACTAGTTCTGCAATGTTCATATGGTGCGCGTCGAAAAGTGCTGTGAAGCGCTCAATTAAATGCGGGGAGTCCGCCACATCGACCTGAACCCAGACAGATGCGGGCATAGGTGGACGCGGGCGAGCGGTCGTTCGCTTCATCACGATTAAAAGATCCAGCTCGGCGCCTTTCAACGGTAACGTTGATTCAATCAAGGTGATGGCGTTCCATGAACCGGAAAGCAGCATGATAAACGTGAACTCTTCTCCCAACATCGCCAGGCGACTGTCTTCGATATTACAGCCGCAACTACTGACATGACGGGTGATGGTATTCACAATTCCTGGGCGATCGGCACCCAGCGCAGTGATCACCAGATAATGTTGCGATGACAGTGTCAAACTGGTTATTCCTTTAAGGGGGTGAGATGTTCCTAAGGAAAGCATAAAAAAAACATGCATACAACAATCAGAACGGTTCTGTTTGCTTGCTTTTAATGCCATACCAAACGTACCATTGAGACACTTGTTTGCACAGAGGATGGCCCATGTTCACGGGAAGTATTGTCGCGATTGTTACTCCGATGGATGAAAAAGGTAATGTCTGTCGGGCTAGCTTAAAAAAACTGATTGATTATCATGTCGCCAGCGGTACTTCGGCGATCGTTTCTGTTGGTACTACTGGTGAGTCCGCCACTCTGAACCATGACGAGCATGTCGATGTCGTGATGATGACGCTGGAGCTGGCTGATGGGCGCATTCCGGTGATTGCCGGGACCGGTGCTAACGCCACCACAGAAGCCATTAACCTGACGCAGCGCTTCAACGACAGCGGTGTTGTTGGCTGCCTGACGGTAACCCCTTATTACAACCGCCCATCGCAAGAAGGTCTGTATCAGCATTTCAAAGCCATCGCTGAACATACTGACCTGCCGCAAATTCTGTATAATGTGCCGTCCCGTACTGGTTGCGATCTGCTACCAGAAACGGTGGGCCGTCTGGCGAAAGTAAAAAATATTGTCGGAATCAAAGAAGCAACAGGGAACTTAACGCGGGTAAACCAGATCAAAGAGCTGGTTTCAGACGATTTTGTTCTGCTGAGCGGCGATGATGCGAGCGCGCTGGATTTCATGCAGTTAGGCGGTCATGGCGTAATTTCCGTTACGGCTAACGTCGCAGCGCGAGATATGGCCCAGATGTGCAAACTGGCGGCAGAAGGGCATTTTGCCGAGGCACGCGTTATTAATCAGCGTCTGATGCCATTACACAACAAACTATTTGTCGAACCCAATCCAATCCCTGTGAAATGGGCATGTAAGGAACTGGGTCTTGTGGCGACCGATACGCTACGCCTGCCAATGACGCCAATCACCGACAGTGGTCGTGAGACGGTCAGAGCGGCGCTTAAGCATGCCGGTTTGCTGTAAAGTTTAGGGAGATTTGATGGCTTACTCTGTACAAAAGTCGCGCCTGGCGAAGGTTGCGGGTGTTTCGCTTGTTCTTTTACTCGCAGCCTGTAGTTCGGACTCACGTTATAAGCGTCAGGTGAGCGGCGATGAAGCCTACCTGGAAGCGGCACCGCTTGCAGAACTTCACGCCCCGGCAGGAATGATTTTGCCGGTGACCTCCGGCGACTATGCGATTCCGGTAACTAACGGTAGTGGCGCAGTTGGCAAAGCGTTAGATATTCGTCCACCAGCCCAGCCGCTGGCGCTGGTTTCAGGTGCGCGTACCCAGTTCACGGGCGATACCGCTTCGCTGCTGGTGGAAAATGGTCGTGGCAATACTCTGTGGCCGCAGGTCGTTAGCGTGCTGCAGGCGAAAAACTATACCATTACCCAACGCGATGATGCCGGTCAGACGCTGACCACCGATTGGGTACAATGGAACCGTCTGGACGAAGACGAGCAATATCGTGGTCGTTATCAAATCTCCGTTAAACCGCAGGGTTACCAGCAGGCGGTAACGGTGAAATTGCTGAACCTGGAGCAGGCTGGCAAGCCGGTTGCAGATGCGGCGTCTATGCAGCGTTACAGTGCTGAGATGATGAACGTCATTTCCGCTGGCCTGGATAAATCCGTCACTGACGCGGCTAATGCGGCGCAAAACCGTGCTTCCACAACAATGGATGTACAAAGCGGCGCTGACGACACTGGTTTACCGATGCTGGTCGTGCGTGGTCCGTTCAACGTAGTATGGCAACGTCTGCCTGCTGCGCTGGAAAAAGTGGGCATGAAAGTGACCGACAGCACTCGTTCACAGGGCAGCATGGCCGTAACTTACAAGCCACTGTCTGACAGCGACTGGCAGGAACTGGGCGCCCGTGATCCTGAACTGGCATCCGGCGACTACAAATTGCAGGTCGGTGATTTAGATAACCGCAGCAGCTTACAGTTTATTGATCCAAAAGGTCATACGCTGACCCAAAGCCAAAACGACGCACTGGTATCAGTCTTCCAGGCTGCGTTTAGCAAGTAAAAATACAGGGCTGGAGTCATCCGGCCCTTTTTTCTGATATGATACGCAAACGTGTGCGTCAGCAGAAAAACGCGATTTTAGCGTTAATTCGCACGAAATTTGTTTGTCGGCGTAGGTCGGTTAAGGCGTTCACGGTACAGCCGACAAAACGACAGGCACACCAGACAGCAAAAGATTTTAAAACGTTAATTCACACCCAGGAGTGATAAAGATGCAAAAGCAAGCTGAGTTGTATCGTGGTAAAGCGAAAACCGTATACAGCACGGAAAACCCGGACCTGTTGGTGCTCGAATTCCGCAATGATACGTCAGCAGGGGATGGCGCGCGCATTGAGCAGTTTGATCGCAAAGGTATGGTGAACAACAAGTTCAACTACTTCATTATGAGCAAACTGGCTGAAGCGGGTATCCCGACTCAAATGGAGCGTCTGCTCTCTGATACCGAATGTCTGGTGAAAAAACTGGATATGGTGCCGGTTGAATGTGTCGTGCGTAACCGTGCTGCTGGCTCTCTGGTGAAACGTCTTGGAATCGAAGAAGGTATTGAGCTGAACCCGCCGCTGTTCGATCTGTTCCTGAAAAACGACGCCATGCACGATCCGATGGTCAACGAATCTTACTGCGAAACCTTTGGCTGGGTAAGCAAAGAGAACCTGGCGCGCATGAAAGAGCTGACCTACAAAGCGAACGACGTGCTGAAAAAACTGTTCGACGATGCCGGTCTGATTCTGGTCGATTTCAAGCTGGAGTTTGGTCTGTACAAAGGCGAAGTGGTACTGGGTGATGAGTTCTCCCCGGACGGTAGCCGCCTGTGGGACAAAGAAACGCTGGAGAAAATGGACAAAGACCGTTTCCGCCAGAGCCTCGGTGGCCTGATCGAAGCCTATGAAGCCGTCGCCCGCCGCCTGGGTGTACAGCTGGACTGATTTTTCTGTTCATCGTCTTGCCGTGCTGCTGGCACGGCAAGACAACCGCTCTCGTAAGATGTGCATTGAACGCTCATTCCTCCATCATTTCCTCCCGTTTTCCTGTGGTAATCTTCCCCTGAACCACCTACGATCATTCCTATAATGAATATATTGTTGAGGTATCTATGCGCTGGCAAGGGCGTCGTGAAAGTGACAATGTTGAAGACAGGCGAAACAGTTCCGGTGGTCCGTCAATGGGCGGTCCCGGTTTTCGCCTACCAACCGGTAAAGGCGGGTTAATTTTACTGGTGGTTGTGTTGGTCGCTGGCTACTATGGTGTTGATTTAACTGGATTGATGACCGGGCAGCCCGTTTCCCAACAGCAATCAACGCGTTCAATTAGCCCAAATGAAGACGAAGCGGCAAAATTCACTTCGGTGATTCTGGCAACCACGGAAGACACCTGGGGACAGCAATTCGAGAAGATGGGTAAGACCTACCAGCAACCGAAGCTGGTCATGTACCGTGGAATGACTCGCACCGGTTGCGGGGCGGGGCAGTCCATTATGGGACCGTTTTATTGCCCGGCGGATGGCACAGTCTATATCGATCTCTCCTTCTATGATGACATGAAAGACAAACTGGGCGCGGATGGTGATTTTGCTCAAGGGTACGTTATCGCCCATGAAGTCGGTCATCACGTGCAGAAACTGTTAGGTATCGAGCCGAAAGTCCGTCAACTGCAACAAAACGCGACGCAAGCGGAAGCCAACCGCTTATCTGTGCGTATGGAACTCCAGGCCGACTGCTTTGCCGGTGTCTGGGGGCATAGCATGCAGCAGCAAGGCGTTCTGGAAACCGGCGATCTGGAAGAGGCGCTGAACGCGGCGCAGGCCATCGGCGATGACCGCTTACAACAGCAAAGTCAGGGGCAGGTAGTGCCAGACAGCTTTACCCATGGTACATCTCAGCAGCGCTACAGCTGGTTTAAACGTGGTTTCGACAGCGGCGATCCGGCACAATGCAATACTTTTGGTAAAAGCATTTAACTTCCGGGGCAGGGATGGCTGAACTGACTGCGCTTCACACATTAACAGCGCAAATGAAACGTGAAGGGATTCGCCGCTTGTTAGTGTTGAGCGGTGAAGGAAGCTGGTGCGGTGAGTATGCGCTTAAGCTGCGTGACGTATTACCGGGCGACTGGCTGTGGATTTCGCCGCAGCCAGCTTCTGAAAACCACTGTACGCCATCAGCGCTACAAACTTTACTTGGGCGCGAGTTCCAGCATGCGGTATTCGACGCCCGCCAGGGTTTTGATGCCGCCGCTTTTGCGGCACTTAGCGGAACGCTGAAAGCGGGAAGCTGGCTGGTGTTGTTGCTCCCTGCGTGGGAAGAATGGGAAAACCATCCTGATGTCGATTCGCTGCGCTGGAGTGATTGCCCTGGTCCTATTGCGACTCCGCATTTTGTCCAACATCTCAAACGCGTACTTGCGGCGGATAACAACGCTATCCTCTGGCGACAAAATCAGCCGTTCAAGTTGGCGCATTTTGCTCCTTATCCAGACTGGCGTCCTGCTACTGGCGAGCCGCAACCAGAACAACAGCACATATTACAGCAACTGCTGACTATGCCGCCGGGCGTGGCTGCGGTAACTGCTGCACGCGGGCGCGGTAAGTCGGCGCTGGCGGGGCAACTCATTTCCCGTATCTCTGGCAGTGCGATTGTTACAGCACCTGCGAAGGCTGCAACGGATGTGCTGGCGCAGTTTGCGGGCGAGAAGTATCGCTTTGTGGCGCCAGATGCCTTATTAGCCAGTGATGAAAAAGCCGACTGGCTGGTGGTTGACGAAGCCGCAGCCATTCCTGCACCACTGTTGCATCAGCTTGTATCGCGTTTCTCACGCACTTTGTTAACTACAACGGTACAGGGCTATGAAGGCACCGGACGTGGTTTTTTGCTGAAATTTTGCGCCCGCTTTCCGCATTTACACCGTTTTGAACTGCAACAGCCGATCCGCTGGGCGCAGGGATGCCCGCTGGAAAAAATAGTCAGTGAGGCACTGGTTTTTGACGATGAAAACTTCACTCACGAACCACAAGGTGACATCGTCATTTCCGCTTTTGAACAGGCGTTATGGAGAAGCGAACCAGATACACCGTTAAAGGTATATCAGCTATTGTCTGGTGCGCACTACCGGACCTCGCCGCTGGATTTACGCCGGATGATGGATGCGCCTGGGCAACATTTTTTACAGGCGGCTGGCGAAAACGAGATCGCCGGGGCGCTGTGGCTGGTGGATGAGGGCGGATTATCTCAAGAACTCAGTCAGGCGGTATGGGCGGGTTTTCGTCGCCCGCGGGGTAATCTGGTGGCCCAGTCGCTGGCGGCGCACGGCAGCAATCCACAGGCGGCGACATTGCGCGGACGGCGGGTCAGCCGGATTGCAGTCCATCCGGCGCGTCAGCGCGAAGGCGTTGGGCAACAGCTCATTGCCAGCGCTTTGCAATATACGCATGGCCTCGACTACCTTTCGGTAAGCTTTGGCTACACCGAGGAATTATGGCGTTTCTGGCAACGATGCGGTTTTGTGTTGGTGCGGATGGGCAATCATCGCGAAGCCAGCAGCGGCTGTTATACGGCGATGGCGTTGTTACCGATTAGCGAAGCGGGTAAACAGCTGGCAGAACGTGAGCATTTTCGTTTACGCCGCGATGCGCAAATTATCGCGCAGTGGAATGGCGAAACTATTCCAGTCGATCCGCTTAACGATATCGTGGTTACTGACGGCGACTGGCTGGAACTGGCTGGTTTTGCTTTCGCTCATCGTCCGCTTTTAACGTCATTAGGCTGTTTAATGCGTCTGCTGCAAATCAGCGAACTGACATTACCAGCGCTGCGTGGGCGCTTGGAGAAAAACGTCAGCGACGCGCAGTTATGTACCACACTTAAACTTTCGGGGCGTAAGGCGTTGTTGGCCCGTCAGCGTGAAGAGGCGGCACAGGCGCTATTCGCGCTTGATGATACCCGCACTGAACGCCTGCGCGATCGCATAACGCAATGGCAATTTTTTCACTGACTCCTTCAATTTTATCCCATGGTCATTGTGAGTCAGCGGCGTAAAATTAATGACATCAGTTAAGGAGTTCGCCATGAAACATGACCATTTTGTTGTTCAAAGCCCGGATAAACCTGCGCAACAGTTGTTGCTGCTTTTTCACGGTGTCGGCGATAACCCGGTAGCGATGGGGGAGATCGGCAGTTGGTTTGCACCGCTGTTCCCGGATGCGCTGGTGGTGAGTGTCGGTGGCGCGGAGCCGAGCGGTAATCCGGCGGGGCGTCAGTGGTTTTCGGTGCAGGGCATAACGGAAGATAATCGCCAGGCGCGTGTGGATGCCATCATGCCGACCTTTATTGAGACGGTGCGCTACTGGCAGAAACAGAGCGGAGTAGCGGCTAACGCCACGGCGCTAATCGGTTTCTCCCAAGGCGCGATTATGGCGCTGGAGAGCATTAAAGCCGAACCGGGCCTTGCCTCACGCGTCATTGCTTTTAACGGACGCTATGCCAGCCTGCCGGAAACCGCGTCTACAGCCACGACAATTCACTTGATTCATGGTGGTGAAGATCCGGTTATCGATTTGGCGCATGCGGTTGCGGCGCAGGAAGCGTTAATCAGTGCCGGTGGTGATGTAACGCTGGATATCGTGGAGAATTTGGGCCATGCGATCGACAATCGTAGTATGCAATTTGCCCTGGATCACTTGCGTTATACCATTCCGAAACATTATTTCGACGAAGCGCTAAGTGGTGGTAAGCCTGGCGATGATGATGTAATTGAAATGATGTAATAACAGCTGCGTAGGCCTGACAAGACGCGTGAGCGTCGCATCAGGCATTGTTCACCGTTGCCGGATGCGGCGTTAACGCCTTATCCGGCCCCTCAGCTTACTTCTTCGGTTGATCCTTTTTCGGCCAGTCGTCGTCATCGTCCCACTTATCGTTGAAATCACGATGCGGGGGAAGCTCCGGCTTGTTGGCGAGAAATTTCTTATGGTCGACGCGCTTGAGATCTTTAATCACGTTCAGCAGGACGCCCACCAAAAAGACAATCACCAGAATCCACCAATATTTAGCCAGCCAGTCCATGCTTATTTCCTCTTACAGAACGACTCATCAGGCGACGAGCTGTTCCATGATACGTTGATACATACGGGCAAGTAGCTGCAGGTCGGCAGCATTCACACATTCATTAATTTTATGAATGGTAGCATTGACCGGCCCGAGTTCCACCACCTGCGCCCCCATGCGAGCAATAAAGCGCCCGTCGGACGTTCCGCCTGTGGTCAGTAGCTGCGGTTTAATTTCATTATAGTGCTCAACGGCGTTCACCACCGCATCCACCAGTTTACCGCGGGCGGTCAAAAATGGCTGCCCGGAAAGCCACCAATCCACTGTATAACGCAGTTGATGTTTTTCAAGCAGGGCAAGCACCTGCGCTTTGATCATCTCATCAGTCAGTTCGGTACTGAAGCGGAAGTTAAACTGCACAAACAGTTCACCCGGAATAACGTTGTTACTGCCCGTTCCCGCCTGAATATTGGCAATCTGCATACTGGTCGCCGGGAAGAATTCATTGCCCTGATCCCACTCAATAGCCACTAATTCATTAAGGAAAGGTGCTGCGCGATGTACTGGATTATCAGCCAGATGCGGGTAGGCCACATGCCCTTGCACGCCATGAATGGTGAGATTGCAGGTTAACGATCCGCGACGGCCATTTTTCACTACATCGCCAACCACTTCGATACTCGACGGCTCACCGACCAGGCAGTAATCCAGCCGTTCATTACGCGCCATTAACGCTTCGACTACTTTGACCGTGCCATTGTGGGCGCTGGCTTCTTCGTCTGAGGTGATCAGAAATGCCAGTCGGCCTTTATGGTTGGGATGTTGCGCGACAAAACGTTCTGCTGCCACTACCATTGCCGCCAGCGAGCCTTTCATATCAGCCGCGCCGCGCCCGAACAACATGCCATCGCGAATGGTTGGCTCAAATGGTGGGTTGATCCAACGATCGGCATCGCCTGGAGGGACTACGTCAGTATGTCCGGCAAAGGCCAGGGTTTCTCCCTGTCCACGCCACGCCCAAAAATTCTGCGTATCCGCAAAATCCATGCGTTCAATGGTAAAACCGATTGCCTGCAGACGGTCGATCATGATTGCCTGACATCCTGCATCATCAGGACTTAAGGATGGGCGGCGAATAAGCTGCTGTGTCAGCTCAATAACCGGACACGACATAGACTACACCTCATGGAAAAATTGCTGATAACTGGATTCACTGAAACCCAGCAGCATAGGCTTCCCTGGCGCACAGAGCAATGGGCGTTTGATGATTGCAGGCATTTCAGTCATTAATGCCATAGCGGAGGCCGCATCGGTGATATTGTTGCGGGTAGCTTCGTCCAGCTTGCGCCAGGTGGTGCCACGGGTGTTAAGTAACGCTTGCCAGCCTAATTCATTGATAAAAGAGTTCAACAATTCACTGTTCAGGCCATCAACACGGTAATCGTGAAAGCGAAAGTCGATGTTATTGGTTTCCAGCCAACGACGTGCTTTTTTAATGGTGTCACAATTTTTGATACCGTAAAGGGTAACCATAATGAATCCTTTTGCGATTATTAAGAATAACTAATCATTTAACGGTCAATACATATTTCCCGCAAATGATTATCAGGCAATATAACATTATTAAGGTATTTAACTTAACAATTATTAAATGGTTGTGAACAATTTTAATGCAATTATTAAGAATGTTCCTCTTGGTATGTTTTTGTATTTTAAACAGAATTAATTCAGTATTAGAATCCGTATGAATATGTCGAAATGTTGCTGTTCATCACATAAAAATCCCTGTCACAGGGCCATAGTATTAACGTAGGCTTTACCCCGGAGGTAGTAATCACAGCAATCGAATAAATTAGCTTCACCACGGTATATTGTTTCCGTAGAATACCCATAATTATAAGAGAGGTTGTTATGATTGAACGTGAACTGGGGAACTGGAAAGACTTTATCGAAGTTATGCTTCGTAAGTAATTTTCAGAACAGGAAATGAAAGAACCTGACGTCAGGTTCTTTATCAGAGAGTTGAAAAAGGCGACACATACGTATGTCGCCTTTTTTATTGCTTATTCTGGTCGAGGCTTCAGTGGGAAGCGACGACGCACCAGCACAAAGAATAGCGGCACGAAGTAAATCGCCAGAATGGTGGCAGAAATCATCCCGCCCATTACGCCAGTACCGACGGCGTGTTGACCACCGGAACCGGCACCACTGCTGATCGCCATCGGCAATACGCCGAAGATAAACGCCAGCGATGTCATCAGAATCGGACGTAAACGCTGACGGCAGGCGTGGAGTGTCGCTTCAAACAGGTCGTGGCCTTTTTGATTCATCTCGTTGGCAAACTCAACAATTAGGATGGCGTTTTTCGCCGACAAACCAATGACTGTTAGCAGGCCAACCTGAAAGTACACATCGTTTTCCAGCCCACGCATCCAGGTTGCCAGCAGCGCGCCGATAACCCCCAGCGGTACAACCAGCATTACCGAGAACGGTACTGACCAACTTTCATAAAGTGCAGCCAGACACAGGAATACCACCAGCAATGAAATGGCGTACAGCGCCGGAGCTTGTGCACCTGAAAGTCGTTCCTGGTACGACATCGCTGTCCACTCCAGTCCAAAGCCGTTCGGCAACTGCTTCACCAACGATTCCATAATATCCATCGCGGTACCCGTACTGACGCCCGGGGCGGCTTCCCCGACAATTTCTACCGCAGAATAGCCGTTATAGCGTTCCAGACGCGGCGAGCCTGTTTCCCAGCGAGAGGTCGCGAAGGCGGAGAAAGGCACCATGCCGCCGTCTTTGTTACGCACATACCACAGGTTAATGTCATCTGGCAGCATGCGATACGGCGCGGCAGCCTGCACATAGACTTTCTTCACGCGACCGCGATCCATAAAGTCATTCACATAGCTCGAGCCCCACGCGGTTTGCAGCGTGTCGTTAATATCGTCAATGGCAACGCCCAGTGCCTGCGCTTTGCGCTGGTCGATATCAATCTGCAATTGCGGGCTGTCGTCCAGACCGTTATGGCGCACACGAGTAAGTTCTGGGTTTTCCGCCGCGAGCGCCAGTAGCTGATTACGCGCGGCCATCAGCGCATCGTGACCAGCCCCGGCGTGGTCCTGCAACTCCATATCAAATCCAGCGGAACTGCCAAGACCGCTGATAGCAGGCGGGCTACTGGCGATAACGCGAGCTTCTTTGATTTTATTAAATTCTTTTGTTGCACGTTCGATAATGGCAAACGAGGTGCCTGTTTTACTGTCGCGTTCGCTCCAGTCTTTCAGGCGGACAAACATTCGTGCCACGTTTTGCCCGTTCCCCCCTGGGCCAGAGCCGACAGTGGCAAACACCGACATGATGTTGTCTTTCTCATGGGTGAAGTAATACTTCTCGATCTGTTCCACCACTTTCAGAGTCTGTTGCTGAGTCGAACCGCTGGGTAACTGTACCGAGGTGGTAAACATGCCACGGTCTTCCAGAGGCAGGAACGACGTCGGCAGACGCAGAAACAGGAACACCATGCCGCCTAACAGCAGGACGTAAATCAAAATCCAGCGCAGGCTGCGGTGGAGAATTTTCGCCACCCCTTTTTCGTAGCGTTCGGCGTTGCGGTTGAACATCTGGTTAAACCAGGCAAAAAAGCCTTTCTGCCCGTGATGTTCACCTTTTTTCAGTGGCTTAAGTAGCGTAGCGCACAATGCCGGAGTCAGGATCATCGCCACCAGAACCGACAGCACCATTGCCGCAACAATGGTTATAGAGAACTGGCGATAGATAGCCCCGGTGGTGCCGCCAAAGAAGGCCATTGGCACAAATACAGCAGAAAGCACCATTGCAATCCCGACCAGTGCGCCCTGGATTTGCCCCATCGATTTACGTGTGGCTTCGCGAGGAGTGAGTCCTTCCTCACTCATAATACGTTCGACGTTTTCCACCACCACAATGGCGTCATCCACCAGCAGGCCGATAGCCAGCACCATCGCGAACATGGTTAAGGTGTTGACGCTATAGCCGAAGGCATAAAGCACCGAGAAGGTTCCCATCAACACTACCGGCACGGCGATAGTTGGAATCAGCGTAGCGCGGAAGTTTTGCAGGAACAGATACATGACGAGGAAAACCAGCGCGATAGCTTCTAACAGAGTTTTCACTACGTCTTCAATGGAGGCCTTAACAAACGAGGTGGTTTCATACGCCACCTTGTACTCCAGTCCGGGCGGGAAATACTGCGCCAGTTCATCCAGACGGTTGATCACCAGTTCTGCCGTTGCCATTTCGTTCGCACCGGAGGCCAGTTTTACCCCCAGCCCCGAGGCTGGTTTACCGTTGAAACGGCTAAGATAATCGTATTTCTCCGCTCCCATTTCGACGGTGGCGACATCACCCAGTTTCACTTCCGAACCGTCCTGATTTACCCGCAGAGTGATATCACGGAACTGTTCTGGCGTTTGCAACAGTGATTGGGCGTTAATGGTGGCGTTGAGTGCCTGGTTATCGACAGAAGGCGTACCGCCAAGCTGTCCAACCGCAATCTGTGCGTTCTGCGATTCAATGGCGTCAGTGACATCTTTAGCGGTCATCTGGAAACTGTTCAGTTTTGCCGGATCCAGCCAGATACGCATCGAATATTGCGAACCGTAAGCGTCGATATCACCAACGCCGTTCACGCGGCTTAACGGGTCCTGAATATTACTGGCAACGTAATCGGCAATATCCTGTTTATCCATCGAACCATCGGTTGAGACGAAGGCAATGGTCAGAATGTTGGTATCGCCGGTTTTACGCACCGTTACGCCCTGATTTTGCACCGCCTGCGGTAGTTTACGCATGGCCGACTGCAACTGGTTTTGCACCTGTTGCACCGCTTCGTCTGGATCTGTGCCAGCTTTAAAACTGAGCGTTACTGACGCCTGTCCAGTACCGCTGCTTTGTGATGACATATACATCAGGTTATCGAGACCAGTCATATTCTGCTCGATAACCTGGGTCACGGTGTTTTCCAGCGTCTGGGCTGACGCGCCAGGATAGTTAGCGGTCACTCGCACATTCGGTGGCGCGAGATCCGGGTACTGTTCAACGGGCAATGAGAAAATGGCCAGGGTTCCTGTCAGACACAACAGAATTGCCAGCACCCAGGCAAAAATGGGGCGATCAATAAAGAAATTCGCCATTAAAAGAGGACCTCGTAGTTCTGCGTATCGTTATGGGCATGCCTTGCTTCACTGTAGCGGCAAGGTACGAGCCAATCGTGGAGAAAAAAAGGAGATAATGTAAATTATCATGCCCTTTTATACTGAACCTAAAATGCCAGTATTTAATGAATAGTAGGCAGCATCATATCTGCTGGCTTTCCTCGCTCTCTGCAGAGCGAAAGCTAATACTCACTAACGTGCCGCCGCCGGAAGGTTGCGAAAAAGTCAGCGTCCCACCCAATCTTTCCGCGCGCTCGCGCATGATATTCAGACCATAATGACCTTCGGGTTCCTCCGGTTCACCGATGCCAATACCGTTGTCGCGAATATAAACTGTGTGATTGCCATCCGGCGCGGTGACGCAGCTAACGGCAATTTCGCTGGCGTTGGCGTGCTTCATGGCGTTCAGCACCGCTTCGCGAATAATTTGCAACAAATGCACCTGCATCTGCGCATCCAGCGCCAGGGTTGGCAGACGGCAGTCGAGCGTCAGTTTGGCGCTGGTTTGGTTTTGTAATGTATCCAGCATTTCACGCAGCGCAGAGGGAAGATCCGCTTGCTGTAGCGTCAGTCGGAAAGTGGTTAACAGCTCGCGTAACTGCCGATAAGCATCATTCAGTGCCTGGGAGAAGTCGGCCATGATACTTTGTGCAGTGGCGTTATCTTCGGGTATCGAACGCTTCAGTAACGTCAACTGGATACGTAAATAAGAAAGCACCTGGGCCAGCGAGTCGTGCAGTTCGCGGGCGATGGTCGCGCGTTCTTCCATCAACAGCAACTGCTGAAAATGCTTCTGCGCCTGATTAAAGTACAAACCGCGTCCCAGCATCGATGAAACGCTGTTAAGCAGTGGTTCTGATGATGACACGTGGCTATTTTGCCAGTGCAACTCGCCGTAAACCGTCTCTTGCATGGTGACCGGTAAAATCTGCATTGGCAGCTCAGGGTTTGGCTTCCCTTCGCTAATCCGCCAGTTATCCCCAACGTTCAGCTCCAGATATTCAGCAGCCTCATTGTCGCGAACAATCTGCAAAATATGGCGGAAACAATGCACATCAATCTGGCTGGTGTTCAGTGCCTGCGAACACTGATACAACACCTCCAGGCGACGCTTGGCCTCGTGGAGATCGCGGGTTTTTTCTTCTACTGACGCTTCCAGCGAGCGGTACAACTTATGCAGCTCGCTCGACATCTGGTTAAAGGTTTTTGCAAGCAGGCCCAGTTCATTGGGTAGGCTGGTATCCAGCGGCGGCGAGTCGAACTGCCCGTGTTCAATACGCTGACTGGCGGTAACCAGTTGATTCAGCGGGGCTACCACCTGATGGCGTATGCGGCGCAGAGTAAAAAAGACCAGCGTGAAAATGCCAATACCGCCAGCCAGCGAAATCGCCACCACCAGCAGCATTTTTCGTTCGGCGTAGTGCTGTAGAGCCAGCACGAACAGGTCTATCTGATTAACATAATTATTAATATTGGCCTGATACCACGGCAAATCACCCTTGATGAGCCGATTATTCATCTCCAGCCAGTTGGCATTCAGATGCGCATAGCGGGCTTTTACTGCCTCTGGCACATACCAGACGTTGAGATTGGTTAATACCGGTGAATGCAGTGCCTGCTGGAACAGTTGGCGGTGTGCGTTAAGCTGTGGACTTCCACTTTGCAGATCGTAACCCAGACGATAACTCTGCATACGCAGCGATCCGGCAATATTGATAGCCTCAGCGTCGCGCAAACTGCTCGCCAGAGTTAGCAGAGCGATACCCGTGGAAAGAATCGACAGCAGCACAATGTAAAAAAAGGCCCGGGCCAGACTGGCCGAGACGGGGCGTTTGACAATCACACGCGTCTTCTCCACATAAAATAATGAATGTTACAGCTCGCTGAAACGCAATTTGATAAGCGATGAGATTATTTGATCTGCCACAGTTTATAGCGAAATAGTTACTTGTTCTGGGCACATGAACATTGCCGATCCCCGTCTAAGTCGGGTAATAACAACACTCATATAAAGAATAAGGTTTTTACAACCAAAAAAGAAGGTCGTTATGAATCGTTTTATTATGGCCAACAGTCAGCAATGTCTGGGGTGCCATGCTTGTGAAGTGGCCTGTGTGATGGCTCACAATGATGAGCAACACGTGTTGAGTCAGCACCATTTCCACCCCCGAATTACGGTTATTAAACATCAGCAGCAACGTAGCGCAGTGACTTGTCACCATTGTGAAGATGCGCCCTGCGCCCGTAGCTGCCCTAATGGCGCGATCAGCCACATTGATGACAGCATTCAGGTCAATCAGCAAAAGTGTATTGGCTGTAAATCCTGCGTGGTGGCCTGTCCATTTGGTACGATGCAAATCGTCCTGACGCCCGTCGCGGAGGGCAAAGTTAAAGCCACCGCGCATAAATGCGACCTGTGTGCAGGGCGCGAAAACGGCCCTGCCTGTGTCGAGAATTGCCCGGCGGACGCGCTGCAACTGGTCACTGACGCTGCACTCTCCGGAATGGCGAAATCCCGCCGCCTGCGCACCGCGCGCCAGGAACATCAACCGTGGCATGCCAGTACCGCGGCACAAGAAATGCCGGTAATGAGTAAAGTCGAGCAAATGCAGGCAACGCCCGCGCGTGGCGAGCCGGATAAACTGGCGATTGAAGCGCGCAAAACTGGTTTTGATGAAATTTATCTGCCGTTTCGTGCCGACCAGGCACAACAGGAAGCCTCGCGCTGCCTGAAGTGCGGCGAGCATAGCGTCTGTGAATGGACCTGCCCGTTGCATAACCACATTCCACAATGGATTGAACTGGTGAAATCTGGAAACATCGACGCCGCCGTTGAGCTTTCTCACCAGACCAACACCCTGCCGGAAATTACCGGACGCGTCTGCCCGCAAGACCGTCTGTGCGAAGGTGCCTGTACTATTCGCGATGAGCACGGTGCGGTGACTATCGGCAATATTGAACGCTACATTTCGGATCAGGCGCTGGCGAAAGGCTGGCGTCCTGACTTAAGTCATGTCACCAAAGTCGACAAGCGAGTGGCGATTATTGGCGCGGGGCCGGCAGGGCTGGCCTGTGCGGATGTTCTGACCCGCAATGGCGTGGCGGTGACGGTGTACGATCGCCATCCCGAAATCGGTGGCTTGCTCACTTTCGGCATTCCTTCTTTCAAACTGGATAAATCCCTGCTGGCACGCCGCCGGGAGATCTTCAGCGCGATGGGGATTCACTTCGAACTCAATTGTGAAGTGGGTAAAGATGTCTCTTTGGGTTCGCTTTTGGAACAATACGACGCGGTTTTCGTTGGCGTAGGCACTTACCGTTCCATGAAAGCGGGTTTACCTAATGAAGATGCGCCGGGCGTTTATGACGCGCTGCCGTTCCTCATTGCCAACACCAAACAGGTGATGGGACTAGAAGAGCTACCGGAAGAGCCGTTTATTAATACCGCCGGGATGAATGTGGTAGTACTGGGCGGTGGGGATACCGCGATGGACTGTGTGCGTACCGCGCTGCGCCACGGCGCGAGCAATGTCACCTGTGCCTACCGTCGTGATGAAGCCAACATGCCAGGCTCGAAGAAAGAGGTGAAGAACGCCCGCGAAGAGGGGGCGAACTTTGAGTTTAATGTTCAGCCAGTGGCGATTGAGCTGAATGAACAAGGTCACGTCTGCGGGATTCGTTTCCTGCGCACGCGTCTTGGCGAAGCGGATGCACAAGGGCGTCGGCGTCCGGTACCGATTGAGGGCAGTGAATTTGTGATGCCAGCCGACGCGGTGATCATGGCATTTGGCTTCAACCCGCACGCGATGCCGTGGCTGGAGTCGCACGGTGTAACGGTGGATAAGTGGGGCCGCATCGTGGCGGACGTTGAAAGCCAGTACCGTTACCAGACCACCAATCCGAAAATCTTCGCCGGTGGCGACGCCGTGCGTGGCGCGGATCTGGTGGTTACCGCAATGGCAGAAGGACGTCATGCGGCACAGGGGATCATTGACTGGCTAGGCGTAAAATCAGTCAAATCTCACTGATAGCCTACGCAGACAAACCCGACTTCACAGCGTAAGATAATTGTTCATTTCGCGCTGTGGAGTCGGTATGACGCAACAAATCACCCTCATCAAAGACAAAATTCTCTCCGATAACTATTTCACCCTGCACAACATTACCTACGATCTTACCCGCAAAGATGGCGAAGTTATCCGCCATAAACGTGAAGTTTACGATCGCGGTAATGGTGCGACGATCCTCCTCTACAACGCGAAGAAAAAGACTGTAGTTCTGATTCGTCAGTTCCGCGTCGCTACCTGGGTTAATGGTAATGAAAGTGGGCAGCTGATTGAAACCTGCGCCGGGCTGCTGGATAACGACGAACCGGAAGTCTGTATTCGCAAAGAAGCGATTGAAGAGACGGGCTATGAAGTGGGCGAAGTGCGCAAATTATTTGAACTGTATATGTCGCCAGGCGGTGTGACTGAGCTAATCCACTTTTTTATCGCCGAATACAGTGACAATCAGCGCGCTAACGCCGGTGGCGGTGTCGAAGATGAAGATATTGAAGTGCTCGAGCTGCCGTTCAGCCAGGCGCTGGAGATGATCAAAACCGGCGAGATACGTGACGGTAAGACGGTGTTATTGCTTAACTATTTGCAAACGTCACATTTAATGGACTGAAAAATAACAATAATATTTCGTTGTTTATTATTGGCTCAATCCGATAAATCCGATTGAGCCGCGCTACCTGCGCAACGAAGATACGACTTGTGCTGTTTGTTTGAACTTCTGGGGTCGTACCGTCCATGCGCTATCGCATTTTTCTTCTCTTTTTTTTCGCTTTGTTGCCGACGTCTTTGGCGTGGGCGGCACCAGCGCAACGGGCGTTTTCCGACTGGCAGGTCACCTGTAATAACCAAAACTTCTGTGTGGCACGCAATACTGGCGATCATAATGGACTGGTGATGACCCTGAGCCGCAGCGCCGGGGCGCATACCGACGCCGTTTTACGTATTGAGCGCGGCGGGTTGAAATCACCGGATGTGTCGGAAGGGGAAATAGCGCCACGGCTGCTGTTAGATGGTGAGCCGTTGGCGTTAAGTGGTGACAAGTGGCGGATTTCACCATGGTTATTAGTAACCGATGATACGGCAACCATCACCGCGTTTTTGCAGATGATTCAGGAAGGGAAGGCAATCACCTTACGCGATGGCGATCAGACCATTTCTTTGAATGGCTTAAAAGCGGCGTTGTTGTTTATTGATGCCCAGCAAAAGCGCGTTGGCAGTGAAACCGCGTGGATAAAGAAAGGGGACGAACCGCCGCTCAGCGTACCGCCCGCGCCTGCGCTGAAAGAGGTCGCGGTGGTTAACCCAACGCCGACACCACTCTCACTCGAAGAACGTAACGATTTGCTGGATTATGGTAACTGGCGGATGAATGGTCTGTGCTGCTCGCTTGATCCGTTGCGTCGTGAAGTGAGCGTTACGGCACTGACCGATGATAAAGCATTAATGATGATTAGCTGTGAGGCTGGTGCTTATAACACCATTGATTTGGCATGGATTGTATCGCGTAAAAAGCCACTGGCCTCGCGGCCGGTACGGTTACGTTTGCCGTTCAACAACGGTCAGGAGACGAATGAACTGGAGTTGATGAACGCAACATTTGATGAAAAAACGCGTGAACTGGTGACCTTAGCGAAAGGTCGCGGATTAAGCGATTGTGGCATTCAGGCGCGCTGGCGTTTTGACGGCCAGCGTTTTCGCCTGGTGCGTTACGCCGCAGAACCGACCTGCGATAACTGGCATGGGCCAGACGCCTGGCCCACGTTGTGGATCACCCGTTAAACATCATGGCGGGGACAGGTAGGCCGGATAAGACGCATCCGGCAATCAGCATCAGGCACCTTTCACTCCCAGCACCTTATGCGCTTTTGCCACAATATTCTCGGCGGTAAAGCCAAAGAACGGGAACAGCTTATCCGCCGGAGCAGATTCCCCGTAACTCGTCATCCCGACAATCGCCCCTTTCAAACCAACATATTTGTACCAGTAATCGGCTATACCCGCTTCTACCGCCACGCGGGCCGCAACGTTAGAAGGCAACACCGACTCGCGATATTCCTCATTCTGGGCGTCGAAAATATCGGTCGAGGGCAGGGAAACCACGCGAACATTGCGACCTTCTCCCGCCAGTTTCTCTGCGGCCTGTAGGGTGATTTCCATCTCTGAACCGGTAGCAATCAAAATGATATCCGGCTTGCCGCCGCTGTCTTTCAACACATAACCACCACGAGCAATCTCTTTTACCTGATCCGGTGTTCGTTCTACCTGTGCCAGATTCTGCCTGGAGAGGATCAGCGCCGTCGGTCCGTTGTGGCGCTCAACCGCCAGCTTCCAGCCCACCGCTGCTTCCACCTGATCGCACGGTCGCCAGGTGCTGAAATTCGGCGTTAAGCGCAGACTTGCCAGTTGCTCCACCGCCTGGTGCGTCGGACCATCTTCGCCCAGACCAATTGAGTCGTGGGTATAAACCATAATCTGCCGCGCTTTCATCAGTGCCGCCATCCGCGCGGCGTTACGGGCGTATTCAACAAACATCAGAAACGTTGCGGTATACGGCACAAAGCCACCGTGGTGTGCAATGCCGTTGGCAATAGCAGTCATACCAAATTCGCGTACCCCGTAGTGAATATAATTCCCTGCGGGATCTTCCTTCAGCGACACAGACCCTTTCCAGATGGTGAGATTACTTGGGGCCAGATCCGCCGAACCGCCAAGCAGCTCCGGCAGCATAGGGCCGTAGGCGTTAAGCGTATTTTGCGACGCTTTACGGGTAGCGATTTTCGCCGGATTCGCCTGCAACTCATTGATATATTTCTGAGTGGTTTTCTCCCAGTCCTTCGGCAGACCACCGCTCATTCGGCGAGTAAACTCTTCTGCAAGTTGTGGATGGGCCTTTTTATAAGCGGCAAACTTCTCATTCCAGCTCTGCTGGGCTTTTTCACCTTTTTCGCGGGCATCCCAGGCGTGATAAATCTCTTTGGGGATCTCAAAGGGTGGATGATGCCAGCCCAATTTTTGCCGTGCCAGCGCGACTTCTTCTTCGCCCAGCGGAGCACCGTGGGCCTCTTCCTTACCCGCTTTATTAGGCGAACCAAAGCCAATCACCGTGCGGCAGATAATCAGCGATGGTTTATCTTTCACGCTTTGCGCTTCGAGGATCGCTTCCTTGACCGCCTGCGGATCGTGGCCGTCGATCTCGTGGACAACATGCCAGTGGTAGGCTTCAAACCGTTTTGCCGTATCGTCGGTAAACCAGCCTTCGGTTTCACCATCAATCGAAATACCGTTGTGATCGTAAAAGCCGATCAGCTTGCCGAGTCCCAGCGTTCCTGCCAGCGAACAGACTTCGTGAGAGATACCTTCCATCAGACAGCCGTCGCCCATAAACACATAGGTGAAGTGATCGACAATCTCATGATCCGGCTGGTTAAACTGCGCTGCCAGCGTGCGCTCCGCTATCGCCAGTCCAACCGCGTTCGCCAAACCTTGTCCAAGTGGACCGGTGGTGGTTTCAACACCTGGCGTATAGCCAATCTCCGGGTGACCTGGGGTTTTCGAATGCAACTGACGGAAATTTTTCAGTTCTTCCAGCGGCAGGTCATAACCAGTCAGATGTAGCAAACTGTAGAGCAACATCGAGGCGTGACCGTTGGAAAGAATAAAGCGGTCGCGGTTATACCAGGTCGGATCGGTGGGGTTATGTTTGAGAAAGTCGTTCCACAGCACTTCGGCAATATCGGCCATGCCCATCGGCGCGCCGGGATGACCGGAATTGGCTTTTTGCACCGCATCCATACTGAGCGCGCGAATCGCATTGGCAAGGTCTTTTCGGGACATAAAACACTCCGTGGCTGGTTTTAGAATTTGGCGGCAAGAAGATCTTCCAGTTTGCGTTGATCAACGGCGAACAGGCGGATGCCTTCAGACAGTTTTTCTACCGCCATCGGATCCTGATTGTGCTCCCAACGAAATTCCGCTTCGCTCATCGGGGAGGGGCGAGGGAAGGATTGCGATGCCGGGATCAGTTTGCGAACCACTGGCGAAACCTTTTCCTGCAACTCCTTCAGCAAATTCGGCGCGATGGTCAGACGGTCACATCCGGTTAACGCGAGGATTTGTTCGGTACGACGGAAGCTGGCACCCATCACAATGGTTTCGTAGCGATGCTGCTTATAGTAGTCGTAGATGTTGCGCACAGATTTGACACCCGGATCTTCCTCTACCACATACGGGTCCATCGGTTTGCGCGCCTGATACCAGTCATAAATACGACCTACAAACGGCGAAATCAGAAAAACGCCCGCTTCTGCACAGGCCCGTGCCTGAGCAAAGGAAAACAGCAGCGTCAGGTTGCAGTTAATGCCTTCTTTTTCCAGTTCTTCTGCTGCGCGAATTCCTTCCCAGGTGGAGGCCAGCTTGATCAGAATGCGAGATCTCTCAATGCCCTGTTGTTGGTACAACTCCACGAGATGGCGTGCTTTTTCGATACTTTTTTCTTTGTCAAAAGAGAGGCGTGCGTCAACTTCTGTCGACACGCGACCGGGTACGATTTTGAGAATTTCTGTACCGAAATTGACTGCCAGTTTGTCGCAGGCCGCGATGACTTGTTGTTCCTGGGTCTTGCCATTTTTTTTACCCCAGGCAATAGCATCGTCTATTAAATGTTCATATTGTGATAAACCGGCAGCCTTGAGTAACAGCGAAGGATTGGTGGTGGCATCCTGGGGATGATAATGGCGAATGGACTCAATATCACCGCTGTCTGCCACGACAGTGGTGAACTGTTTGATGCCGTCTAACTCGTTCATAGGAAATACTCCTTGAAAAGTAAAGTGTTAGATGAGTGCGTTAATTCACACTTCTGAGAAATTTCGCTAAACGCATCAAAAAAGCATAGCAGACAGGCATGGTATTGCTGGATGAAGCAGGTAACATCAGTGTTATGGGATTATTACCAAAACATTATTTGATGGGGGAGAGTTTGGGCTTGCTCAGAGTCTCGAAGCTCCGGCAAGGTAATAATGTGCGCCACGTTGTGGGCTGAGGCAGTTGCCCACACCTATTTTTGTGAACGTTACGTGAAAGGAACAACCAAATGGATGAGCAGTTAAAACAAAGTGCACTTGATTTCCATGAATTTCCTGTACCAGGAAAAATCCAGGTTTCTCCGACCAAACCTCTGGCAACCCAGCGCGATCTGGCGCTGGCCTATTCACCGGGTGTCGCCGCGCCTTGTCTTGAAATCGAAAAAGATCCGTTAAACGCCTACAAATATACCGCGCGCGGTAACCTGGTGGCAGTTATCTCTAACGGTACGGCGGTGCTGGGGTTGGGTAATATTGGCGCGCTGGCAGGCAAACCGGTGATGGAAGGTAAGGGCGTTCTGTTTAAGAAATTCGCCGGGATAGATGTGTTTGACATCGAAGTTGATGAACTCGACCCGGACAAATTTATCGAAGTGGTCGCCGCACTTGAGCCGACCTTCGGCGGTATCAACCTCGAAGATATTAAAGCGCCAGAATGTTTCTATATTGAACAGAAACTGCGCCAGCGGATGAACATTCCGGTATTCCATGACGACCAACACGGGACGGCAATCATCAGCACCGCCGCCATTCTCAACGGATTACGCGTAGTAGAGAAAAATATCTCCGACGTACGGATGGTAGTTTCTGGTGCGGGCGCAGCGGCAATTGCCTGTATGAACCTGCTGGTGGCGCTGGGTCTGCAAAAACATAACATCGTGGTGTGCGACTCAAAAGGTGTTATTTATCAGGGCCGTGAGCCGAACATGGCGGAAACCAAAGCGGCTTACGCGGTGGTGGATGACGGCAAACGTACCCTCGACGATGTGATTGAAGGCGCGGATATTTTCCTTGGTTGTTCCGGCCCGAAAGTGCTGACTCAGGAAATGGTGAAGAAAATGGCCCGCGCGCCGATGATCCTGGCGTTGGCGAACCCAGAACCGGAAATTCTGCCGCCGCTGGCGAAAGAAGTGCGTCCGGATGCCATCATCTGTACCGGTCGTTCCGACTATCCGAACCAGGTTAACAACGTGCTTTGCTTCCCGTTCATCTTCCGAGGCGCGCTGGATGTTGGCGCAACGGCTATCAATGAAGAGATGAAACTGGCGGCAGTCCGCGCGATTGCGGAACTGGCCCATGCCGAACAGAGCGAAGTGGTGGCTTCTGCGTATGGCGATCAGGATCTGAGCTTTGGCCCTGAATACATCATTCCAAAACCGTTCGATCCGCGTCTGATCGTTAAGATCGCCCCAGCGGTCGCTAAAGCGGCGATGGAGTCCGGCGTGGCGACGCGCCCGATTGCCGATTTTGACGTCTACATCGACAAGCTGACCGAGTTCGTTTACAAAACCAACCTGTTTATGAAGCCGATATTCTCCCAGGCTCGCAAAGCGCCGAAGCGCGTTGTTCTGCCGGAAGGGGAAGAGGCGCGCGTTCTGCATGCGACGCAGGAACTGGTAACCCTGGGACTGGCAAAACCGATCCTTATTGGCCGTCCGAACGTGATCGAAATGCGTATTCAGAAACTGGGCTTGCAGATCAAAGCGGGCGTTGATTTTGAGATCGTCAATAACGAATCCGATCCACGCTTTAAAGAGTACTGGAGCGAATACTTCCAGATCATGAAGCGCCGTGGTGTTACTCAGGAACAGGCACAACGTGCGCTGATCAGCAACCCGACGGTGATCGGTGCGATCATGGTTCAGCGTGGTGAAGCCGATGCGATGATCTGCGGAACGGTGGGCGATTATCACGAACACTTTAGCGTAGTGAAAAATGTCTTTGGTTATCGCGATGGCGTTCACACCGCAGGCGCAATGAACGCGCTGTTGCTGCCGAGTGGTAACACCTTTATTGCTGATACCTATGTTAATGATGACCCAGACGCAGAAGAGCTGGCGGAGATCACGCTGATGGCGGCAGAAACTGTCCGTCGTTTCGGTATTGAGCCGCGTGTTGCTCTGTTGTCGCATTCCAACTTCGGTTCTTCTGACTGCCCGTCGTCGAGCAAAATGCGTCAAGCGCTGGAGCTGGTCAGGGAACGTGCGCCTGAGCTGATGATTGATGGCGAAATGCACGGTGATGCGGCGCTGGTAGAAGCGATTCGCAACGACCGTATGCCGGACAGCACCCTGAAAGGTTCCGCTAATATTCTGGTGATGCCGAACATGGAAGCTGCTCGTATTAGTTACAACTTACTGCGCGTTTCCAGCTCGGAAGGTGTCACCGTCGGCCCGGTGCTGATGGGCGTGGCGAAACCGGTTCACGTGTTAACACCGATCGCGTCAGTGCGTCGTATCGTCAACATGGTGGCGCTCGCCGTGGTTGAAGCGCAAACCCAACCGCTGTAATTCTTGCTTAACTATCACGCTTACCCTGAGTAATTCGGGGTAAGCGATTTTTATATTATTAATACGTCTTACTGCTTTTACTAATAGCAAATAAATTACCCGACATAAAATAAAGCAATATTTTTATATTTATTCATGCTCTGCATATGAAAGTTTATGTATCACGGTAAATATCTCTCCATTCTTAGTGATCTACCTCACCTTTTAAACACGCTTGCCGAATTTTGTTATTTACTCTGACGAAAAATTGTCACGATACACGCACGTTTTTTACAGGCGGCGACTCATGGACAAAGAACGCATCATTCAGGAATTTGTACCCGGGAAACAGGTCACGCTGGCGCATCTGATTGCGCATCCGGGTGAAGAACTGGCGAAGAAAATCGGCGTTCCGGATGCTGGCGCAATTGGCATTATGACGCTAACTCCCGGCGAAACAGCGATGATTGCCGGTGATTTAGCATTAAAAGCTGCCGATGTACACATCGGTTTTCTCGACCGTTTTAGCGGCGCGCTGGTGATTTATGGCTCGGTGGGCGCAGTAGAAGAAGCGTTATCACAAACCGTCAGTGGTTTAGGACGCTTATTAAATTATACGCTGTGTGAAATGACTAAAAGTTAATACGAGGCATTCATGAAACGAATTGCGTTTGTGGGTAGCGTCGGGGCAGGAAAAACAACGTTATTTAATGCGTTGCAGGGAGATTATACCCTCGCCAGAAAAACACAGGCCGTGGAATTTAATGATAATGGCGATATTGATACTCCGGGTGAATATTTTAGCCATCCCCGTTGGTATCACGCCTTAATAACCACGCTACAGGATGTGGACATGCTGATATATGTCCACGGCGCAAATGATCCAGAAAGCCGATTACCTGCCGGGCTGCTGGATATTGGCGCCAGTAAACGGCAAATCGCCGTCATCAGTAAAACGGACATGCCGGATGCTGACGTCACCGCAACGCGACAGTTATTGCTTGAGACTGGCTTTGAAGAGCCAATTTTCGCGCTAAACAACCATGACCCGCAAAGCGTGCAGCAACTGGTGGATTATCTGGCATCTCTCACCGAACAGGAGGAAGCAGGTGAAAAAACTCATCACAGCGAATGATATTCGTGAAGCACACGCGCGCGGCGAACAGGCAATGTCCGTGGTTCTGCGCGCCAGCATTATTACCCCTGAAGCGCGCGAAGTGGCGGATCTACTGGGTTTTACCATCACCGAGTGCGATGAATCGACGCCTGTAACGGCATCCGTTCCCGTCAGTGCATCAGCCGATAAAACCGAAAGCCAGCGCATCCGCGAAACCATCATTGCCCAGCTGCCAGAAGGCCAGTTTACCGAAAGCCTGGTCGCACAGCTGATGGAAAAAGTGATGAAGGAAAAACAGTCACTGGAGCAGGGCGCGATGCAGCCGAGCTTCAAATCGGTGACCGGCAAAGGCGGCATCAAAGTGATTGATGGCAGCAGCGTCAAGTTTGGCCGTTTCGATGGCGCTGAACCGCACTGCGTGGGCTTAACTGATCTTGTGACCGGAGACGACGGCAGCAGTATGGCCGCTGGTTTCATGCAGTGGGACAACGCCTTCTTCCCGTGGACCCTGAACTACGACGAAATCGACATGGTGCTGGAAGGGGAGCTGCATGTTCGCCACGAAGGCGAAACCATGATTGCCAAAGCGGGCGATGTGATGTTTATCCCGAAAGGATCCAGCATCGAATTTGGTACGACATCCAGCGTGAAATTCCTGTATGTCGCCTGGCCGGCTAACTGGCAATCCCTATGAAAGATTTCATCACCGAAGCATGGCTAAGAGCGAACCATACGCTCAGCGAAGGCGCAGAGATCCATCTCCCTGCGGACAGTCGCCTGACGCCCTCTGCCCGGGAGTTGCTGGAAAGCCGCCATCTGCGCATCAAGTTTATTGACGAGCAGGGTAGCCTGTTTGTTGATGATGAACAGCAGCAGCCGCAGCCCGTTCACGGGCTGACCAGTAGCGATGAACATCCGCAGGCGTGCTGCGAACTGTGCCGCCAGCCGGTGGCGAAAAAACCAGACACACTGACTCATCTGTCGGCGGAAAAAATGGTTGCCAAAAGCGATCCGCGCCTGGGTTTTCGCGCTGTTCTCGACAGCACCATTGCGCTGGCTGTGTGGCTGCAAATTGAACTGGCGGAACCGTGGCAGCCGTGGCTGGCGGATATTCGCTCGCGTCTTGGCAACATTATGCGTGCCGATGCGCTGGGGGAACCGCTGGGCTGCCAGGCGATTGTCGGGCTTTCTGACGAAGATCTGCATCGACTTTCTCACCAGCCGCTGCGCTATCTCGACCACGATCATCTGGTGCCGGAAGCCAGCCACGGGCGCGATGCGGCGTTGCTGAATCTGCTACGTACCAAAGTGCGTGAAACCGAAACCGTAGCGGCGCAGGTGTTTATCACCCGCAGTTTTGACGTATTTCGCCCGGACATCTTGCAGGCGCTGAACCGCCTTTCGAGCACAGTTTACGTGATGATGATCCTGAGCGTAACGAAGCAGCCGCTAACGGTGAAGCAGATCCAACAACGACTGGGGGAGACGCAATGATTATTGAACGTTGTCGTGAACTGGCGTTGGGAGCGCCCGCCAGAGTGGTTTTTCCGGATGCGTTAGATCAACGTGTGCTGAAAGCTGCGCAATATTTACATCAACAAGGTCTGGCAACGCCCATTCTGGTCGCCAATCCGTTTGAACTTCGTCAGTTTGCGCTCAGTCACGGCGTGGCGATGGACGGGCTACAGGTGATTGATCCGCATGGCAACCTCGCAATGCGGGAAGAATTTGCTCATCGCTGGCTGGCCCGCGCGGGCGAAAAAACGCCGCCGGATGCGCTGGAAAAACTCACCGAACCGCTGATGTTCGCCGCCGCAATGGTCAGCGCCGGTAAAGCGGATGTCTGTATCGCGGGCAACCTCTCTTCCACGGCGAATGTGCTGCGTGCCGGATTACGCATTATTGGCTTGCAGTCTGGCTGTAAAACGCTCTCTTCCATTTTCCTGATGCTGCCACAGTACAGCGGTCCGGCGTTGGGCTTTGCCGATTGCAGCGTGGTGCCGCAGCCGACGGCGGCGCAGCTGGCGGATATTGCGCTTGCCAGCGCCGAAACCTGGCAGGCCATCACCGGAGAAGAGCCGCGCGTGGCGATGCTGTCGTTTTCCAGCAACGGTAGCGCCCGTCACCCCTGCGTTGCCAATGTGCAACAGGCGACAGAAATCGTCCGTGAACGCGCACCGCAGTTGGTAGTCGATGGCGAGTTGCAGTTTGACGCCGCTTTCGTGCCGGATGTCGCGGCGCAAAAAGCGCCTGCCAGCCCGCTACAGGGCAAAGCCAATGTGATGATTTTTCCGTCGCTGGAAGCCGGAAATATTGGCTACAAAATCGCACAACGGCTTGGCGGGTATCGTGCCGTCGGGCCATTGATACAAGGACTTGCCGCGCCGATGCACGATCTCTCTCGTGGTTGTAGCGTGCAGGAAATTATCGAACTGGCGCTGGTGGCAGCCGTACCGCGTCAGACAGAAGTGAACCGCGAAAGCAGTTTACAAACACTGGTTGAATGAACGGTCCCGTTCTGGACCCTGATAAAGAGGAAAACACAATGGAAGCATTAGGAATGATCGAAACCCGGGGCCTGGTTGCACTGATTGAGGCTTCTGACGCGATGGTGAAAGCTGCGCGCGTCAAACTGGTCGGCGTGAAGCAGATTGGCGGCGGCCTGTGCACTGCGATGGTTCGCGGTGATGTTGCAGCCTGTAAAGCCGCGACCGATGCTGGTGCCGCAGCGGCACAGCGTATTGGCGAGCTGGTATCTGTACACGTTATCCCGCGTCCGCACGGCGACCTGGAAGAAGTCTTCCCGATCGGCCTGAAAGGCGACAGCAGCAACCTGTAATCACCCTGTGTGACGTCGATTCGGGCGTCACGCTCTCTCCTTTTTCATTTTACCTTCCGCGGAGGGTAGGGGGAGCTTTTACCTGAAATACGCCACGGAGGCGGGTATGAAACTGGCAATCGTCACTGGACAAATTGTTTGTACCGTACGCCATCACGGACTGGCGCATGACAAATTGCTGATGGTGGAAATGATTGATCCACAAGGTAATCCTGACGGGCAATGTGCCGTCGCCATCGACAATATTGGCGCGGGAACCGGGGAGTGGGTGTTGCTGGTGAGTGGCAGTTCCGCCCGCCAGGCGCATAAAAGCGAAACGTCACCGGTCGATCTGTGCGTGATTGGCATCGTCGATGAGGTGGTGTCTGGCGGTCAGGTTATTTTCCACAAATAAGGCAGAACATCATGAATCAACAGGATATTGAACAGGTGGTGAAAGCGGTACTGCTGAAAATGCAAAGCAGTGGCACACCGCCCGCCGCCGTTCATGAGATGGGCGTTTTCGCTTCCCTGGATGACGCCGTTGCGGCAGCCAAAATTGCCCAGCAAGGATTAAAAAGTGTGGCAATGCGCCAGTTGGCGATAACAGCCATTCGTGAAGCAGGCGAAAAGCACGCCAGAGATTTAGCGGAACTTGCCGTCAGTGAAACCGGTATGGGCCGCGTTGAAGATAAATTTGCCAAAAACGTCGCCCAGGCGCGCGGTACGCCAGGTATTGAGTGTCTCTCTCCGCAGGTGCTGACGGGTGACAACGGCCTGACCTTAATTGAAAACGCGCCCTGGGGCGTGGTGGCTTCGGTGACGCCTTCCACTAACCCGGCGGCAACCGTAATTAACAACGCCATCAGCCTGATTGCCGCGGGCAACAGCGTCATTTTTGCCCCGCATCCGGCGGCGAAAAAAGTCTCCCAGCGGGCGATTACGCTGCTCAACCAGGCGATTGTTGCCGCAGGCGGGCCGGAAAACTTATTGGTTACCGTGGCCAATCCGGATATCGAAACCGCGCAACGCTTGTTCAAGTTTCCGGGCATCGGCCTGCTGGTAGTGACGGGCGGCGAAGCGGTAGTGGAAGCGGCGCGCAAACACACCAATAAACGCCTGATTGCCGCAGGTGCCGGTAACCCGCCAGTGGTGGTGGATGAAACCGCCGACCTCGCCCGTGCCGCTCAGTCCATCGTCAAAGGCGCTTCTTTCGATAACAACATCATCTGTGCCGATGAAAAGGTGCTGATTGTTGTTGATAGCGTAGCCGATGAACTGATGCGTCTGATGGAAGGCCAGCACGCGGTGAAACTGACCACAGAGCAGGCGCAGCAGCTGCAACCGGTGTTGCTGAAAAATATCGACGAGCGCGGAAAAGGCTCCGTCAGCCGTGACTGGGTTGGTCGCGATGCGGCGAAAATCGCGGCGGCAATCGGCCTGAACGTCCCGTCAGAAACGCGTTTGCTGTTTGTGGAAACCACCGCAGAACATCCGTTTGCCGTGACCGAACTGATGATGCCGGTGCTGCCCGTCGTGCGCGTCGCCAACGTGGCGGATGCCATTGCGCTGGCGGTGAAACTGGAAGGCGGTTGCCACCACACGGCGGCGATGCACTCGCGCAATATCGAAAACATGAACCAGATGGCAAACGCTATTGATACCAGCATTTTCGTCAAAAACGGACCGTGCATTGCCGGGCTGGGGCTGGGCGGGGAAGGTTGGACCACCATGACCATCACCACGCCAACCGGTGAAGGGGTAACCAGCGCGCGTACTTTTGTCCGTCTGCGTCGCTGTGTATTAGTCGATGCGTTTCGCATTGTTTAAGGAGTAACCGATGGCGCACGACGAACAATGGCTCACCCCGCGTTTGCAAACGGCGGCAACGCTGTGTAACCAGACGCCCGCCGCGACGGAATCTCCGCTGTGGCTGGGGGTGGATCTGGGCACCTGCGATGTGGTGTCGATGGTTGTCGATCGCGACGGTCAGCCGGTGGCGGTATGCCTCGACTGGGCCGATGTGGTCCGCGACGGCATCGTCTGGGATTTCTTCGGCGCTGTCACCATTGTTCGTCGCCATCTCGACACGCTTGAGCAGCAATTCGGTCGCCGTTTTAGCCATGCGGCGACCTCATTTCCTCCTGGTACGGACCCGCGTATATCCATCAACGTGCTGGAATCCGCCGGGCTGGAAGTGAGCCATGTGCTGGATGAGCCAACTGCCGTGGCGGATCTGCTGCAACTGGATAACGCAGGTGTAGTGGATATCGGCGGCGGCACCACCGGCATTGCCATCGTGAAAAAGGGCAAGGTGACTTACTCGGCGGATGAAGCCACCGGCGGACATCACATCTCTCTGACTCTCGCCGGAAATCGCCGTATTTCGCTGGAAGAGGCAGAGCAGTACAAGCGCGGACATGGTGAAGAGATTTGGCCTGCGGTGAAACCGGTGTACGAAAAAATGGCGGACATTGTCGCCCGGCATATTGAAGGGCAGGGCATTACTGATTTATGGCTGGCGGGCGGCTCCTGTATGCAACCGGGCGTGGCGGAACTGTTTCGCAAACAATTCCCGGCGTTACAGGTGCATCTACCGCAGCACAGTTTGTTTATGACCCCGCTGGCGATCGCCAGTAGTGGGCGAGAGAAAGCGGAGGGGATCTATGCAAAATGAATTGCAGACCGCGCTCTTTCAGGCGTTCGATACCCTGAATCTGCAACGGGTAAAAACATTTAGCGTCCCGCCTGTCACACTCTGCGGTCTGGGCGCAGTGAGCAGTTGCGGGCAGGAAGCACAAACGCGCGGGCTGAAACATTTGTTTGTGATGGCGGATGGCTTTTTGCATCAGTCGGGGATGACCGCCGGGCTGATTCGCAGTCTGACCGTCAAAGGTATCGCTATGACGCTCTGGCCGTGTCCGGTGGGCGAACCGTGCATTACAGACGTGTGCGCAGCCGTGGCGCAGCTGCGTGAATCAGGCTGCGATGGTGTCATCGCGTTTGGCGGTGGCTCGGTGCTCGATGCAGCGAAAGCCGTAGCGTTGCTGGTGACGAATTCCGATAGCACGCTGGCAAAAATGTCAGAAACCAGCGTTCTGCAACCACGATTGCCGTTAATTGCCATTCCAACGACCGCCGGAACCGGCTCTGAAACGACTAACGTGACGGTGATTATCGATGCGGTAAGCGGGCGCAAACAGGTGTTAGCACATGCCTCGCTGATGCCGGATGTCGCGATTCTCGACGCTGCGCTAACCGAAGGCGTGCCGTCGCATGTCACGGCGATGACTGGCATCGATGCGTTAACTCACGCCATTGAAGCGTATAGCGCGCTGAACGCCACCCCATTTACCGACAGTCTGGCGATTGGCGCCATTGCGATGATTGGTCAATCGCTGCCGAAAGCGGTGGGCTACGGTCACGACCTTGCCGCTCGCGAGAGTATGTTGCTGGCTTCATGTATGGCGGGAATGGCGTTTTCTAGCGCCGGGCTTGGGTTATGCCACGCGATGGCGCATCAGCCAGGGGCGGCGCTGCATATTCCGCACGGTCTGGCGAACGCCATGTTGCTGCCAACGGTGATGGAATTTAACCGGATGGTTTGTCGCGAACGCTTTAGCCAGGTTGGTCGGGCGCTGCGAACTAAAAAATCCGACGATCGTGACGCTATTAATGCGGTAAGTGAGCTGATAGCGGAAGTTGGGATCAACAAGCGGCTGGCTGATGTGGGTGCAACAACCGGGCATTACGGTGCATGGGCGCAGGCCGCGCAGGAAGATATTTGTCTGCGTAGCAACCCGCGTACCGCCAGCCTGGAGCAGATTGTCGGCCTGTACGCAGCGGCGCAATAAATGCCGGATGCGACGCTTGTCGCGTCTTATCCGGCCTGGGGGATTGCACATGTAGGGCGGATAAGGCGTTTACGCCGTATCCGCCAATAAATAACAACTAACAGGGAGTAAAGGCGATGGGAATTAACGAAATCATCATGTACATCATGATGTTCTTTATGCTGATAGCTGCCGTAGACAGGATCCTGTCGCAGTTCGGCGGTTCTGCACGTTTCCTCGGTAAGTTCGGTAAAAGTATCGAAGGATCCGGCGGGCAGTTCGAAGAAGGTTTTATGGCAATGGGCGCACTGGGCCTGGCGATGGTCGGTATGACCGCGCTGGCACCGGTACTGGCCCACGTACTCGGGCCGGTGATCATCCCGGTTTACGAAATGCTCGGCGCCAACCCGTCAATGTTCGCCGGTACGCTGCTGGCGTGCGATATGGGCGGCTTCTTCCTCGCCAAAGAGCTGGCGGGCGGCGACGTAGCAGCGTGGCTATACTCTGGGTTAATTCTCGGGTCGATGATGGGGCCAACGATTGTGTTTTCCATTCCGGTGGCGCTCGGCATTATCGAACCTTCTGACCGTCGTTATCTGGCGCTCGGTGTGCTGGCCGGCATTGTGACCATTCCAATTGGCTGTATTGCTGGTGGTCTGGTAGCTATGTATTCCGGCGTGCAAATCAACGGCCAGCCTGTGGAATTCACCTTTGCCCTGATCCTGATGAACATGATCCCGGTACTGATCGTCGCGGTACTGGTGGCGCTGGGGCTGAAATTCATCCCGGAAAAAATGATCAACGGCTTCCAGATCTTCGCCAAATTCCTCGTTGCATTGATTACCCTCGGCCTTGCTGCCGCGGTGGTGAAATTCCTGCTTGGCTGGGAACTGATCCCGGGCCTGGATCCGATCTTCATGGCCCCTGGCGATAAACCAGGTGAGGTGATGCGCGCCATTGAAGTTATCGGTTCTATCTCCTGCGTGCTGTTAGGGGCATATCCGATGGTGCTGTTGCTGACCCGCTGGTTTGAAAAACCGCTGATGAGCGTCGGTAAAGTGCTGAATATGAACAATATCGCGGCAGCTGGCATGGTGGCAACGCTTGCTAACAACATCCCGATGTTCGGCATGATGAAGCAGATGGATACCCGCGGCAAAGTCATCAACTGCGCCTTCGCCGTTTCCGCTGCTTTCGCCCTGGGCGACCACTTAGGCTTCGCCGCTGCCAACATGAACGCCATGATCTTCCCGATGATTGTCGGCAAATTGATCGGCGGCGTTACGGCGATTGGCGTGGCGATGATGCTGGTACCAAAAGAAGACGCGACTGCGGCTAAAGCCGAAGTGGAGGCGCAATCGTGAACACTCGCCAGCTACTAAGCGTCGGTATCGATATCGGCACCACCACCACCCAGGTGATTTTCTCCCACCTGGAGCTGGTTAACCGTGCGGCGGTGTCGCAGGTGCCGCGCTACGAATTCATCAAACGCGAAATTAGCTGGCAAAGCCCGGTGTTCTTTACCCCTGTCGATAAACAGGGCGGTTTAAAAGAAGCGGAGCTGAAAACTTTAATCCTCGAGCAATATCAGGCTGCGGGCATTGCACCGGAAAGCGTTGATTCCGGTGCCATCATCATTACTGGCGAAAGTGCAAAAACCCGCAATGCCCGTCCGGCGGTGATGACGCTCTCCCAGTCGCTGGGGGATTTTGTGGTCGCCAGCGCCGGACCGCATCTCGAATCTGTGATCGCGGGTCACGGTGCCGGGGCGCAAATACTCTCTGAACAACGGCTGTGTCGGGTACTGAATATCGACATCGGCGGCGGCACGGCGAACTACGCCCTGTTCGATGCCGGAAAAATCAGTGGTACTGCCTGCCTCAACGTCGGCGGTCGCCTGCTGGAAACCGACAGCCAGGGGCGCGTGGTGTACGCCCATAAACCGGGGCAGATGATTGTGGATGAGTGTTTCGGCGCAGGCACTGACGCCCGTTCGCTGACTGGCGCGCAGCTGGTGCAGGTTACCCGGCGGATGGCGGAACTGATTGTCGAAGTGATTGACGGAACGCTCTCGCCGCTCGCGCAGGCATTGATGCAAACCGGTTTACTGCCCGCAGGTGTTACGCCCGAAATCATTACGCTTTCTGGCGGCGTGGGCGAATGTTATCGCCACCAGCCCGCCGATCCGTTCTGTTTTGCCGATATTGGCCCGCTTCTGGCAACGGCGCTGCATGACCATCCGCGCCTGCGTGAGATGAACGTGCAGTTTCCGGCGCAAACCGTGCGCGCCACGGTGATTGGCGCGGGCGCACATACTCTTTCGCTCTCTGGCAGCACAATCTGGCTGGAGGGCGTACAACTGCCGCTGCGTAATTTGCCGGTGGCGATCCCAATTGATGAAACGGATCTGGTGAGTGCCTGGCAACAGGCGCTGATTCAGCTGGATCTTGATCCCAAAACTGACGCGTACGTGCTGGCGCTTCCCGCCTCGCTGCCTGTGCGTTACGCCGCGGTACTGACGGTCATCAACGCGCTGGTCGATTTCGTCGCGCGTTTTCCGAATCCGCATCCCCTGCTGGTGGTGGCCGGGCAGGACTTTGGTAAAGCTCTGGGCATGTTGTTGCGCCCACAGCTACAACAACTCCCGTTGGCAGTCATTGACGAAGTGATTGTCCGCGCGGGGGACTATATCGACATTGGTACGCCTCTTTTTGGCGGATCGGTTGTGCCGGTGACGGTGAAATCACTCGCATTTCCTTCCTGAGGGAACGACTTATGAAACTAAAGACCACATTGTTCGGCAATGTATATCAGTTTAAGGATGTAAAAGAGGTGCTGGCTAAAGCCAACGAACTGCGTTCGGGGGATGTGCTGGCGGGCGTTGCAGCGGCAAGCTCACAGGAGCGCGTGGCGGCAAAGCAGGTGTTGTCGGAAATGACCGTAGCGGACATCCGCAATAATCCGGTGATTGCCTATGAAGATGACTGCGTCACGCGGCTGATTCAGGACGACGTTAACGAAACGGCCTACAACCAGATTAAAAACTGGAGCATCAGCGAACTGCGTGAGTATGTGCTGAGCGATGAAACCAGCGTGGACGACATTGCCTTTACCCGCAAAGGGCTGACCTCGGAAGTGGTCGCAGCGGTAGCGAAGATTTGCTCCAACGCGGACCTGATCTACGGCGCGAAGAAAATGCCGGTGATCAAAAAGGCCAATACCACCATCGGTATTCCGGGCACCTTTAGCGCCCGTTTGCAGCCGAACGATACCCGTGACGACGTGCAAAGTATCGCCGCGCAAATCTACGAAGGGCTTTCCTTCGGGGTGGGCGATGCGGTGATCGGCGTTAACCCAGTGACTGACGACGTGGAAAACTTAAGCCGCGTGTTGGATACCATCTATGGCGTGATCGACAAATACAACATTCCGACCCAGGGCTGCGTGCTGGCGCACGTCACTACCCAGATTGAAGCGATTCGTCGCGGCGCGCCGGGCGGGCTGATTTTCCAGAGTATTTGCGGCAGCGAAAAAGGGCTGAAAGAGTTTGGCGTGGAACTGGCGATGCTCGATGAAGCGCGCGCAGTGGGCGCGGAGTTCAACCGTATCGCCGGGGAAAACTGCCTCTACTTCGAAACCGGACAAGGTTCTGCGCTGTCCGCAGGTGCTAACTTCGGCGCTGACCAGGTGACGATGGAAGCGCGTAACTATGGGCTGGCGCGTCATTACGATCCGTTTATCGTCAACACCGTGGTCGGCTTTATTGGGCCGGAGTATCTCTACAACGACCGCCAGATTATTCGTGCGGGCTTAGAAGATCACTTTATGGGCAAGCTGAGCGGCATCTCTATGGGCTGTGACTGCTGCTACACCAACCACGCTGACGCTGACCAGAACCTCAACGAAAACCTGATGATCCTGCTCGCCACCGCAGGCTGCAACTACATCATGGGGATGCCGCTGGGCGATGACATCATGCTCAACTACCAGACCACGGCGTTCCACGATACCGCCACTGTGCGTCAGTTACTCAACCTGCGTCCGTCACCGGAGTTTGAACGCTGGCTGGAAAGCATGGGCATTATGGCAAACGGTCGCCTGACCAAACGGGCGGGCGATCCGTCACTGTTCTTCTGATGACGCGGAGATAACACATCATGGATCAAAAACAGATTGAAGAAATTGTACGCAGCGTGATGGCGTCAATGGGACAAGCGGCCCCCGCGCCGTCAGAAGCAAAGTGCGCCACCACCACCTGTGCGACACCAGTGACCTCGGAAAGCTGTGTGCTGGATTTAGGTTCCGCTGAAGCGAAGGCGTGGATTGGCGTTGAAAATCCGCATCGCGCAGACGTATTAACAGAACTGCGCCGCAGCACCGTGGCCCGCGTTTGTACCGGTCGTGCTGGTCCGCGTCCGCGTACCCAGGCGCTGCTGCGTTTCCTGGCCGATCACTCTCGTTCGAAAGATACCGTACTGAAAGAAGTGCCGGAAGAGTGGGTGAAAGCGCAGGGCTTGCTGGAAGTGCGCTCTGAAATTAGCGACAAAAATCTCTACCTGACTCGCCCGGATATGGGTCGCCGCCTGTGTGCAGAAGCTGTTGAAGCCCTGAAATCACAGTGTGTCGCCAGTCCGGACGTACAGGTCGTTATTTCTGATGGCCTGTCTACTGACGCGATCACCGTGAATTATGAAGAGATCCTGCCACCGCTGATGGCGGGCCTGAAACAGGCTGGTTTGAAAGTCGGCACGCCGTTCTTTGTGCGTTACGGTCGCGTGAAAATTGAAGATCAGATCGGTGAGATCCTCGGCGCGAAAGTAGTGATCCTGCTGGTGGGCGAACGCCCGGGGTTAGGGCAGTCAGAAAGTCTTTCCTGCTACGCCGTTTACTCACCGCGTATGGCGACCACCGTTGAGGCCGATCGCACCTGTATCTCTAACATTCACCAGGGCGGCACGCCGCCAGTTGAAGCCGCAGCAGTTATTGTGGATTTGGCGAAACGTATGCTGGAGCAGAAAGCATCCGGCATCAACATGACCCGATAAGGAGGCATCATGCCAGCTTTAGATTTGATTCGACCGTCGGTCACCGCCATGCGGGTGATTGCCTCCGTTAACGCCGATTTTGCGCGTGAGCTGAAATTGCCGCCGCATATTCGTAGCCTTGGGCTGATTTCCGCCGACTCCGATGACGTCACCTACATTGCCGCTGATGAAGCGACCAAACAGGCGATGGTGGAAGTGGTGTATGGCCGCTCGCTGTATGCAGGAGCCGCACACGGCCCGTCACCGACTGCCGGTGAAGTGCTGATTATGCTGGGCGGGCCAAACCCGGCGGAAGTGCGTGCTGGTCTGGATGCAATGGTTGCGCATATTGAAAACGGTGCGGCCTTCCAGTGGGCCAACGATGCGCAAGATACGGCATTCCTTGCACATGTGGTTTCGCGCACTGGTTCTTATCTCTCTTCCACTGCGGGTATTACGCTTGGCGATCCGATGGCGTATCTGGTGGCGCCGCCGCTGGAAGCGACTTATGGCATTGATGCAGCGTTAAAATCTGCCGACGTGCAACTGGTGACTTATGTCCCGCCGCCGTCAGAAACCAACTATTCCGCCGCATTCTTAACGGGAAGCCAGGCGGCGTGTAAAGCGGCCTGTAATGCCTTTACCGATGCAGTGCTGGAAATCGCGCGGAATCCAATCCAGCGTGCGTAACGGAGGTTGCCGATGATCAATGCACTGGGATTGCTGGAAGTGGACGGCATGGTCGCAGCAATCGATGCGGCGGATGCGATGCTGAAAGCGGCCAACGTACGTCTGCTCAGTCATGAAGTACTTGACCCTGGCAGGTTGACGCTGGTGGTGGAAGGCGATCTGGCGGCGTGTCGTGCGGCGCTGGACGCAGGTTGTGCTGCTGCGATGCGTACCGGGCGCGTCATTAGCCGCAAGGAGATCGGTCGGCCAGACGATGACACCCAGTGGCTGGTTACTGGCTTTAACCGCCAGCCGAAGCAAGCTGTAAAGGAACCCTGCGTGCCAGCTATCGTTGCGGAATCTGCTGACGAGTTGTTGGCGCTGTTAACATCAGTACGTCAGGGAATGACGGCAGGAGAAGTGGCTGCCCACTTTGGCTGGCCGTTGGAAAAAGCCAGAAATGCGCTCGAACAGCTCTTTTCTGCCGGGACGTTACGTAAACGCAGTAGTCGTTATCGTCTCAAGCCCCATTAATCTGTCGGAGGTGCCGGGTGTCATATAACACCCGGCATTAACATCATGAAAAAGCCCCGTACAGCTAATTTGCACCATCTTTATCATGAACCCTTATCCGAAAACCTGAAGCTTACGCCGAAGGTCGAAGTGGATAATGTTCATCAACGACAGACAACGGATGTCTATGAACATGCTTTGACGATTACCGCCTGGCAGCAGATTTACGATCAGCTGCATCCGGGCAAGTTTCATGGTGAATTTACGGAAATTCTGCTTGATGATATTCAGGTTTTCCGTGAATACACCGGTCTGGCACTGCGTCAGTCGTGCCTGGTCTGGCCGAACTCTTTCTGGTTTGGTATTCCGGCGACACGCGGCGAACAGGGATTTATCGGCTCACAATGCCTGGGACGCGCGGAAATTGCCACGCGCCCTGGCGGCACCGAGTTTGAACTGAGTACACCAGATGATTATACGATCCTTGGCGTAGTGCTTTCTGAAGATGTCATTACCCGGCAGGCTAACTTTTTGCATAACCCGGAAAGGGTGCTGCATATGTTACGTAACCAGTCGGCGCTGGAAGTGAAAGATCAGCATAAAGCCGCGCTGTGGGGCTTTGTCCAACAGGCGTTGGCGACATTTTGCGAGAACCCGGAGAATCTTCATCAGCCTGCGGTGCGTAAAGTGCTGGGGGATAATTTGCTGATGGCGATGGGGGCGATGCTGGAAGAAGCGCAACCAATGGTGACAGCGGAAAGTATTAGTCATCAGAGTTACCGACGTTTGCTTTCCCGCGCCCGTGAATATGTGCTGGAAAACATGTCCGAACCGGTAACCGTACTGGACTTGTGTAATCAACTGCACGTCAGCCGCCGCACCTTACAAAACGCATTTCACGCTATTTTGGGCATTGGCCCGAATGCGTGGCTAAAACGCATTCGCCTGAACGCCGTGCGCCGTGAGCTGATTAGTCCGTGGTCGCAAAGTATGACGGTAAAAGACGCCGCCATGCAGTGGGGATTCTGGCATCTGGGGCAATTCGCCACGGATTATCAGCAACTGTTTGCCGAGAAGCCGTCACTGACACTGCATCAGCGGATGCAGGAGTTGGGATGAGGGAGTTACACCCAATCCCTGACCTTAATAAACTCACTCAACGCTGCTTCCGGGCTGCCTGCTTCTGGCTGATAATCATACTCCCAGCGTACCAGTGGCGGCATCGACATCAGAATAGACTCGGTGCGCCCGCCGGTTTGTAAGCCAAACAGCGTCCCGCGATCCCATACCAGGTTGAACTCGACATAGCGCCCGCGGCGGTACAACTGGAAATTGCGCTCGCGTTCGCCGTATTCCATTGCTTTACGCCGTTCAACAATCGGTAAGTAAGCGTCGGTGTAGCCTTTGCCTACCGCCTGCATAAAGGCAAAACAGTGGTCGAAATCTGGCGTGTTCAGATCATCAAAGAACAGCCCGCCAATGCCGCGCTGTTCGTTGCGATGTTTGAGGTAGAAGTAATCGTCGCACCACTTTTTGTAACGGGGATAAACGTCTTCACCAAATGGCAGGCACAGGTCACGGGCAGTGCGATGCCAGTGAATGGCGTCGTCTTCAAAACCATAGAATGGAGTTAAGTCGAAGCCGCCGCCAAACCACCAGACGGGATCGGCCCCCGGTTTTTCGGCAATAAAAAACCGCACATTCGCGTGGCTGGTGGGAACGTACGGATTATGCGGATGCACTACCAGCGATACGCCCATCGCCTCGAAACTGCGCCCGGCAAGTTCCGGGCGATGAGCGGTCGCGGAAGCGGGCATCGCGTTGCCGTGGACGTGAGAAAAGTTGACGCCCGCCTGTTCGAAAACACCACCATTACGCAACACCCGACTACGCCCGCCGCCACCAGCTTCACGTTGCCAGCTATCTTCGACAAACTCTGCGCCATCTACGGCGGCCAGTTGCTGGCAAATTGTATCCTGAAGGTCGAGAAGGAACTGTCTAACCTGGTGTGCGTCGGGTTTCATCACTTACCGCTTTTTCGAGTGTGCTTTCTGGTTATCAAACCAGTGGAAATAACTGATCACGCCTTCAGCAATCGCTGTGGCGATTTTCTGACGAAACGCCGCCGTGCCTAATAGCCGTTCTTCTTCCGGGTTGGTGATAAACGAAGTTTCCACCAGCACCGAAGGAACCGACGGTGATTTCAACACCACAAATGCCGCTTGTTCGGTGTTGCGGCTGTGCAGTTTATGCACCGGCTTAATCTTCTTCAGAATATGCGAGCCGAGCGTCAGACTATTTTTAATGGTATCTGTTTGCACCAGATCAAACAGCACTTGTTGCAATAGGTGATCCCTGTCGGTCGCCTTTTTCCCGGCAACTTCATCAGCACGGTTTTCGCGTTCCGACAAATATTTTGCCATCGCGCTACTTGCGCCACGGTTAGAGAGGGCAAAGACCGATGCACCAGCGGCTTTCGGGTTGGTAAAGCCGTCGGCGTGAATTGACATAAACAGGTCAGCGCCATGTTTATGGGCGATTTCAACGCGATCGTACAGTGGAATAAAGGTATCGCCAGAACGCGTCAGCCGCGCATCAATGCCATGATTGCGCAAAATTGAACGGACGTTTTTGGCAATCGCCAGCACCACGTGTTTTTCTTTTGACCCGTTGCGGCCAATCGCCCCGGTATCAATCCCGCCGTGACCCGGATCGAGAACGACTATCCGCTTGCCCCCAGCTTTTTTGGCTTTCGGCTTAGTGTGTCCGTTGCTGGTTTTTAAAGGTTCTTCTTTGGCGATGGCTTGTGACATTCCTGACAACGTCAGGGCAGCCAATCCGGCTTTCAGCACCTGGCGGCGCGAAGTGAGTGTTTTTAGTGGTTTAAAAGTGCTCATACGGCCTGAGTTGTAATAATGAAGTTCCAGATGTTATATCGTATCGCGTAATCCGTTACGACGGTTTGCTGGTGAGAATTGTTTTACTTTTCATTTCAATAAATGACAACGCGTCATTATGCCACTTTTTCAACCGATTTTCGTCAGATATTGGCTAATTCGGTCGTTCACGCCATAATCACCCTTTTAACCCCCAAAAAGGTAACTCATACCATGGAGATACGCGTATTTCGCCAGGAAGATTTCGAAGAGGTCATCACCCTTTGGGAGCGTTGCGACTTGCTGCGTCCGTGGAACGATCCGGAAATGGACATCGAACGCAAGATGAACCATGACGTCAGTTTGTTCCTGGTCGCGGAAGTGAATGGTGAAGTGGTGGGAACGGTGATGGGCGGTTATGACGGGCATCGTGGGTCTGCTTATTATCTTGGCGTGCATCCGGAGTTTCGCGGGCGCGGCATTGCTAACGCGTTGCTTAATCGGCTGGAGAAAAAGCTCATTGCCCGCGGTTGCCCGAAAATTCAGATCAACGTGCCGGAAGACAATGACATGGTGCTCGGAATGTACGAACGCCTGGGATACGAACACGCTGATGTGCTGAGTCTGGGTAAGCGTTTGATTGAAGATGAAGAGTACTGAGTTTCATCCTGTCCATTATGATGCGCACGGACGCCTGCGTTTACCCTTCCTTTTCTGGCTTGTGCTACTGCTTCAGGCGCGAACCTGGGTGCTGTTTGTGATTGCCGGTGCGTCGCGTGAGCAGGGTACTGCGCTGTTGAATCTGTTTTATCCCGATCATGATAATTTCTGGCTGGGGTTAATTCCCGGCATTCCAGCAGTGCTGGCGTTTTTGCTGAGTGGTCGGCGGGCGACGTTTCCCCGTATCTGGCATGGGCTCTATTTTCTGTTGCTGTTGGCGCAAGTGGTTTTACTTTGCTGGCAACCGTGGCTGTGGCTGAACGGTGAATCGGTTAGCGGAATCGGTCTGGCGCTGGTAGTGGCGGATATTGTGGCGTTAATCTGGCTGCTGACCAATCGACGTTTACGCGCTTGTTTTAATGAAGAAAAAGAATAACGCAGAGGTGCGCTTTGTTTATGCCGGATGCGGCGTGAACGCCTTATCCGGCCTACAAAACATCGAAAATTCAAGATATTGCAGGAAAAAGCAGGCCTGATAAGCGTAGCGCATCAGGCAATTTTGTGTTTGTCATCTACCTCTAACGGCACTTTTTTGCAAATTTGCACTCCAAGCAACGTTATTGAATAACCAAAGGAAGTGAGATGAAATCGCTGCGTTTAATGTTATGCGCTATGCCGTTGATGCTGACCGGCTGTTCCACTATGTCGTCAGTTAACTGGTCTGCCGCTAATCCGTGGAACTGGTTTGGTTCATCTACCAAAGTGAGCGAGCAGGGCGTGGGTGAATTAACGGCGTCCACACCATTACAAGAACAAGCTATTGCCGATGCGCTTGATGGTGATTATCGCCTGCGCAGCGGAATGAAAACCGCTAACGGTAATGTAGTGCGCTTTTTTGAAGTGATGAAAGGCGACAGCGTGGCGATGGTCATCAATGGTGAGCAAGGTACAATCAGCCGCATTGACGTTTCAGATAGCGATATTCCTGCGGACTCCGGTGTTAAAATCGGTACACCGTTTAGCGACCTTTACAGCAAAGCATTTGGCAATTGCCAAAAAGCAGATGGTGATGATCGTGCTGTCGAATGTAAAGCTGAAGGCAGTCAACATATTAGCTACCAGTTCAGCGGTGAATGGAGTGGTCCTGAAGGGTTAATGCCTTCGGACGATACCTTGAAAAACTGGAAAGTCAGTAAAATTATCTGGCGACGTTAATTTGCGTCTGAGCAAACCGCTAATCACAAAAAACACGTAAAATAGCGCCCAACAATGCCACGGATTGCGTGGCATTATTATTTTCAGGAGGAACAATGTCTCAGGTTCAGAGTGGCATTTTGCCAGAACATTGCCGCGCGGCGATTTGGATCGAAGCCAACGTAAAAGGGGAAGTTGATGCCCTGCGTGCGGCCAGTAAAACATTTGCCGACAAACTGGCAACTTTTGAAGCGAAATTCCCGGACGCACATCTTGGTGCAGTCGTTGCCTTTGGTAACAACACCTGGCGTGCTCTGAGCGGCGGCGTTGGTGCCGAAGAGCTGAAAGATTTTCCGGGCTACGGCAAAGGTCTTGCGCCGACCACTCAGTTCGATGTGTTAATCCACATTCTTTCTCTGCGTCATGACGTAAACTTCTCTGTCGCCCAGGCGGCGATGGAAGCCTTTGGTGACTGCATTGAAGTGAAAGAAGAGATCCACGGCTTTCGTTGGGTGGAAGAGCGTGACCTGAGCGGCTTTGTTGACGGCACAGAAAACCCGGCGGGTGAAGAGACGCGTCGCGAAGTTGCGGTTATCAAAGACGGCGTGGATGCGGGCGGCAGCTATGTGTTTGTGCAGCGTTGGGAGCACAACCTGAAGCAACTCAACCGTATGAGCGTTCACGATCAGGAGATGATGATCGGCCGTACCAAAGAAGCCAACGAAGAGATTGATGGCGACGAACGTCCGGAAACTTCTCACCTGACCCGTGTTGATCTGAAAGAAGATGGCAAAGGACTGAAGATTGTTCGTCAGAGCCTGCCGTACGGCACCGCCAGTGGCACTCACGGTCTGTACTTCTGCGCCTACTGCGCGCGTCTGCATAACATTGAGCAGCAACTGCTGAGCATGTTTGGCGATACCGATGGCAAACGTGATGCGATGTTGCGTTTTACCAAACCGGTAACCGGCGGCTATTACTTCGCGCCGTCGCTGGACAAGCTGATGGCGCTGTAAGCGTTTCTGATTCGATGATTAAAGGTCAGCCAATAGCATTACTGACTGGCTTCAGATTGTTGATAAAGTGCGCGTTGTACACGCCGGATGCGACGTAAACGTCTTATCCGGCCTACAAATCGTGCGAATTCAATACATTGCAGGGGCCGCGTAGGCCTGATAAGCGTAGCGCATCAGGCAGTATTGCGTTTGTCAGCAGTCTCAGGCCAGCCAGTAACAAAACTGACTGGCCTTTTTATTACTTCTGCTTTAACGCCGCGTACACCTGATCAACTACCCAACCATAAGTTGCAATCGGTAACTGACCGCTTTCGAACATATTGGGATTTTTTTGTGGATCGGCAACTGGCGAATGGGGCTTGTTGCTTAACATCACAATCGCCATATGATTGACCGGATCGATAACGGTTACCGTCCCTGTCCAGCCAGTGTGACCGTAGGTTTGCGGGCTTGCCAGCGTGCCAAACGTCGGCGTCATGGTGGCATTACCATTCACGCGCCAGCCAAGGCCAAAAGTGGCGTCCTCCTTTGAGCTGGTGGTGAACATCTTCACCGTTTCCGCACTGAACAGCTTCACATCACCATAGCCACCGCCGTTCAGCATCGTTTGCATTAACACCGCAATATCGCCGGTATTGGAAAACAAACCTGCGTGTCCGGAAACGCCGCCCATCGAATAGAACGCTTTTTCATCGTGCACCTGACCCCAGATAGTGGAGGTGCGGATATTCGGAAAGTGGATCACGCCATCGCGGGTATTGCCGTTCAGTTCCGTCGCGGCAATTTGCTGCGGTTTAAAGCCTTTCAGCAGCGGGTTAAATACCGTATGTGTCAGGCCGAGCGGGCGATAAATCGACTCTTCAACATAGCGGTCAAGCGGCTGACCGGTAACCGACTCGACGATAAATCCAAGCAGCATATAATCGACATCGCTGTAGATATGTTTGCTGCCGGGCTGATATTCCAGCGGCGTGCGCTTGATCATCTCCAGCGTCTGGCCTTTATCCTGCGAATATAACGCGCCAGCGACCGCTTTATTCGGATATTGTGGGTCCGCTGGGAAACCGCCGCTGTGATGCAGCAGATCAGAAATCCGCAACGTGTTTTTGCCTTTGATGGTGTCATTTGGACTGTCGGCAAACCCTGGAATATATTTCGCAATCAGATCGTCAGGATGCAGTTTGCCTTCGCTCATCAGCTTTTGCAGAGCGAAGTTAGTGGCGTACATTTTGGTATTTGAGGCCAGGTCATACAGCGTCTCGGTGGTGGCTTTTACAGGCTGCGCCATCAACACGCTGCCATCGTACTTTTTCGCCATCCCCCAGGCTTTGCGATACACAATCTGATTATCTTTAATAATCAGTAGGTTTACGCCGGGATAACCGGCATCAACTTGCTGGTTAATCCAGCGATCCATCTGGTTAAGCCGTTCGACATTAAACCCTGCTTTCTCTGGCGAACTTTCTGTCAGAACAGGGTATTTTGCGGCGCTGACGCTACAGCTGACAGCCAGCAGAGAAAGATAGAGCATTGTCCGTTTCATAATCAGTCCAGATTGACGTTACGGCAGCCAAAGAACGTGGTGAAAATAAACCCACTAACCCATGCCACCAGAATCCCACCTGCATATACCGCCATTGCCGGAAGGATACCTTGAGCGGAAGCCATCAGCGGTAGTGCCACCAGGCCAGACGGTCCGAAGGCGCTGTTTAAGCCCATTGGCAGACCCCACCAGGCTATCAGCCCGATAAACAAACCGCCCGCCGCGCCGCCTAAACAGGCGGTAACAAACGGCTTCATGCGGGGCAGGGTGACGCCGTAAATCAACGGTTCACCAACGCCCAGCAGGCCGGGAATAATCGCCCCGCGTACCTGACTGCGTAATGCGCTATGCGGTTGCGCCCGCCAGTAGAGCGCCAACGCCGCGCCCACCTGGCCCGCGCCCGCCATCGAAAGGATGGGAAATAAGCTGTTGAACCCCTGACTGTCCATTAAAGCCAGATAAACAGGAATGAAGCCCTGATGCACGCCAAACACCACGGCGATCAGGAACAGCCCGGCTAAAACCGCACAACCGAGCGGATTACTATTCAGGTGCATAAACAGCCACGACATACCTTCGAATAACCAGCCGCCCAGCGGCATAATGATCAAGTACGCAAGCGTAGCGGTGATCAACAGAGTGATTAACGAGGTCAGCAGCATGTCGAGATCGTCCGGCATAAAGCGGCGCACCATGCCTTCAATGCGGGCGCAGGCCCAGGCGGCAATCAACACGCCGATAATATTGCCGCGCGGATCGATGGGCAGACCGAAGAAATCGTGAAATCCGGCGTAGTAACCAGTGGTGGCAGCAGGGTTATAACCGAGCAAAAAGAGCGCGGCAATAATTGCGCCATTGACGCCCGTGCCGCCGAACGCCTGGGCCGCGTTATAGCCCACCAGAATTACCAGGAAGGTGAACAAGCCTTTGCTGAACACCTTCATAAAATTCAGCGCGTCGGGCAGCGTTCCCTGAGCATCTGCCGGAACGTGCATCACCGTGGCGATTAGCGTCGCTATCCCCAGCAACAGACCCGCAGCAATAAAACCGGGGATCAGCGGTGTAAAGATGGTGGCGAATTTGGCGAGAAATTGTTGCACGCCGGAAGTTTGTCTGGCTTTTAACTGGCGTTTATTCTGGGCGGCGATCTCCGCGGCATCCTGCACGGGTGCTTCGCCCAGCAACTCGCTCATGGCTTTTGCGGCACGATGCGCTTTGCCCGGCCCAAAGACCACTTGCACCTGATCGCTGGTCAAAATGACGCCCTTTACACCTTCCAGGGTTTTGATATCGGGATCAACCAGTGAACTGTCATGTACACCCAGACGCAGACGCGTCATACAGTTACCACAGCTGGCGATGTTTCCCGGGCCACCGACCCGGGTAAGAATGGTGTTCAGAAGTTCACTGCTGATCTCTTTAGCCATGGGTTATTCCTTTTCCAGAGCTTTGCGAATAAAGCCGCCATGTTGATCCAGGCGTTTTTTAGCTTCTGCGGCATCGAGATTTTTCAGCACCATCACAATAGCCGTTTTACAGTGGCGGTCGCAGGCAACCAATGCCGCTTCCGCTTGCTCAGCGCTACATCCGGTGGCGTTTTTGACGATATTGACCTGGCGTACATGCAGTTTTTCATTGGTGGCGACCACATCGACCATCAGGTTACCGAACACTTTGCCTGACTTAATCATCAGACCGGTGGAGAGCATATTGAGCACCAGTTTCTGCGCCGTGCCAGCTTTCATTCGCGAAGAACCCGTGACCACTTCGGCCCCAACAATCGGCGTAATAGCAAACTCTGCGGTAGTTGAAACGGCGCTCCCCGGATTACAGGAAATTCCCACTGTGCGGCAACCGAGCTGGCGGGCGTATTCCAGTCCGGCAATCACATACGGCGTACGACCGCTGGCGGCAATACCAACCACCACATCCTGTGCCGTTAAATTAATACTTTTCAGATCGTTAACGCCGCCTTCCCGGCTATCTTCCGCGCCTTCCACCGCGTGCTGAATGGCATATTCGCCCCCAGCAATCAAACCAACCACCAGGCCCGGTTTCACGCCGTAGGTGGGAGGGCACTCGCTGGCATCAAGAATACCCAGACGACCAGAAGTCCCCGCACCGATGTAAATCAGACGGCCGCCGCCGCTCACCTGGGCGTGAATAACATCGATCGCCGCTGCGATATCTGGCAGTACGCGCTCAACGGCGAGTGGTACGGTTTTATCTTCATCGTTGATAATCCGGCACATTTCCAGCGTCGAAACGCGGTCAATTTCAGCCGAGGCGGCATTCGAGCCTTCTGTAATCATCTTTTCAAGTTGCATCAGTGGTGACCTTAGTATTCACAATCAAATAATTGCATATTGATGGAATCATATATCTCAATTTGCTAGTTTTAAAGGAATCATTGAGTCTGAAATCACAGAGTGTGAAGAGCGTCAAAGGGCAAAATCCGTGTGCTATGCTGCGCGCAGGATGTGGTGAGGGAGTGGAAGATGTTGTACCTGACAAAATTACGCAATGCAGAAAGTGACTTTACTGAAAATGAGCAAAAGATAGCCGACTTTCTGCAGGCCAGGGTGAGCGAACTGAAATCTGTTTCTTCACGAAATATGGCGAAACAGCTCGGTATTAGCCAGTCGAGTATTGTGAAGTTCGCTCAGAAACTCGGCGCGCAAGGGTTTACTGAATTGCGTATGGCGTTAATTGGCGAATACAGTGCCAGCCGGGAGAAAACGAATGCCACGGCACTGCACCTGCACAGTTCGATTACCAGTGATGATTCGCTGGAAGTGATCGCGCGCAAACTGAATCGCGAAAAAGAGCTAGCGCTGGAGCAAACCTGCGCGTTGCTCGATTACGCGCGGCTGCAAAAAATCATTGATGTCATCAGTAAAGCGCCATTTATTCAGATAACGGGCCTGGGCGGATCGGCGCTGGTGGGGCGCGATCTGTCGTTCAAACTGATGAAAATTGGCTATCGCGTGGCCTGCGAAGCCGACACGCACGTACAAGCCACCGTTTCCCAGGCGTTAAAAAAAGGCGATGTACAAATCGCTATCTCTTACAGCGGCAGTAAAAAAGAGATTGTCTTGTGCGCAGAAGCGGCACGAAAGCAGGGGGCAACGGTGATTGCCATTACTTCTCTGACTGACTCTCCGCTGCGGCGGCTGGCGCATTTCACGCTCGATACCGTTTCCGGCGAAACCGAATGGCGTAGCTCGTCGATGTCTACCCGCACGGCGCAAAATTCTGTTACCGATTTACTGTTTGTTGGCCTGGTGCAACTCAATGATGTGGAGTCATTGAAAATGATTGAGCGCAGCAGTGAGCTAACACAACGCCTGAAATGATGCATAAAGCAGCGACTGGATTGAGATTTTCCTGAATTAGTGAGCTGATACGCAGCAATATTTTGTTTATCCTGTATTTTCAGAGGGAATGGAGTGTAACGCTCTGTATTAACAAGGAGAGCATTAAAATGGGTAAACTCACGGGCAAGACAGCACTGATTACAGGCGCATTGCAGGGAATTGGCGAAGGAATTGCCAGAACTTTTGCACGTCATGGCGCGAATCTAATCTTGCTGGATATCTCCCCTGAGATCGAAAAGCTGGCGGACGAACTGTGTGGTCGTGGTCATCGCTGTACGGCGGTTGTCGCCGATGTGCGAGACCCGGCGTCGGTAGCTGCTGCTATCAAGCGCGCGAAGGAAAAAGAAGGGCGCATTGATATCCTGGTGAATAACGCAGGCGTTTGTCGCCTGGGCAGTTTCCTCGATATGAGCGATGACGATCGCGATTTCCATATTGATATCAATATTAAAGGCGTATGGAACGTCACAAAGGCGGTGCTGCCGGAGATGATTGCCCGCAAAGATGGCCGCATTGTGATGATGTCTTCGGTCACTGGCGATATGGTGGCCGATCCTGGCGAAACGGCGTATGCCTTAACGAAAGCGGCGATTGTTGGCCTGACTAAATCGCTGGCGGTGGAGTACGCGCAGTCTGGTATTCGCGTAAATGCGATTTGTCCGGGCTACGTGCGCACGCCAATGGCGGAAAGTATTGCCCGTCAGTCGAACCCGGAAGATCCAGAATCGGTGTTGACTGAAATGGCAAAAGCAATCCCGATGCGTCGCCTCGCCGATCCGCTGGAAGTCGGCGAACTGGCAGCCTTCCTCGCATCGGATGAATCCAGCTATTTAACCGGTACACAGAATGTGATTGATGGCGGCAGCACACTGCCGGAGACGGTAAGCGTCGGTATCTGATTTCCTTCTGTTTCCTCCCTGCATTCGTGGGGAGGATTTCGTTTTGAACCCGGTTCTTATTCCCTTTTCAACTTCCAAATCACCAAACGGTATATAAAACCGTTACTCCTTTCATGCCCGTTATAAATATGATGGCTATTAGAAAGTCATTAAATATATAAGGGTGCGCAATGGCCGTTAACTTACTGAAAAAGAACTCACTCGCGCTGGTCGCTTCTCTGCTGCTGGCAGGCCATGTACAGGCAACGGAATTGCTCAATAGTTCTTATGACGTCTCCCGCGAGCTGTTTGCTGCCCTGAATCCGCCGTTTGAGCAACAATGGGCAAAAGATAACGGCGGCGACAAACTGACGATAAAACAATCTCATGCCGGGTCATCAAAACAGGCGCTGGCGATTTTGCAGGGCTTAAAAGCAGACGTTGTCACTTATAACCAGGTGACCGACGTACAAATCCTGCATGACAAAGGCAAGCTGATCCCGGCGGACTGGCAGTCGCGCCTGCCGAATAACAGTTCGCCGTTTTACTCCACCATGGGCTTCCTGGTGCGCAAGGGTAACCCGAAGAATATCCACGACTGGAACGATCTGGTGCGCTCCGACGTGAAGCTGATTTTCCCGAATCCGAAAACCTCCGGTAACGCGCGTTACACCTATCTTGCGGCATGGGGTGCGGCGGATAAAGCCGACGGTGGCGATAAAGCCAAAACCGAACAGTTTATGACCCAGTTCCTGAAAAACGTTGAAGTGTTCGATACCGGCGGTCGTGGTGCGACCACCACTTTTGCCGAGCGCGGCCTGGGCGACGTACTGATTAGCTTTGAATCGGAAGTGAACAATATCCGCAAACAGTACGAAGCGCAGGGCTTTGAAGTCGTTATTCCGAAAACCAACATTCTGGCGGAATTTCCGGTGGCATGGGTCGATAAAAACGTGCAGGCCAACGGCACAGAAAAAGCTGCCAAAGCCTACCTGAACTGGCTCTATAGCCCGCAGGCGCAGACCATCATCACCGACTATTACTACCGCGTAAATAATCCGGAAGTCATGGACAAACTGAAAGATAAATTCCCGCAGACCGAGCTGTTCCGCGTGGAAGACAAATTTGGCTCCTGGCCGGAAGTGATGAAAACTCACTTCACCAGCGGCGGCGAGTTAGACAAGCTGTTAGCGGCGGGGCGTAACTGATGTTTGCAGTTTCATCAAGACGCGTGCTGCCGGGCTTTACCTTAAGCCTTGGCACCAGTCTGCTGTTTGTGTGCCTGATTTTGCTGCTGCCGCTCTCCGCGCTGGTGATGCAGCTTTCTGAGATGAGCTGGGCGCAGTACTGGGAAGTGATCACCAACCCGCAGGTGGTCGCGGCCTACAAAGTGACGCTGCTGTCGGCGTTTGTGGCTTCGATTTTTAACGGCGTTTTCGGCCTGCTGATGGCGTGGATTTTAACCCGTTATCGCTTCCCTGGCCGCACGCTGCTTGATGCACTGATGGATTTACCCTTTGCGCTGCCAACGGCGGTGGCCGGTTTGACGCTGGCCTCGCTCTTTTCTGTGAACGGTTTTTACGGTGAATGGCTGGCGAAGTTTGATATCAAAGTCACCTACACCTGGCTGGGGATTGCGGTAGCGATGGCCTTTACCAGCATTCCGTTTGTGGTGCGTACCGTGCAGCCGGTGCTGGAAGAGTTAGGCCCGGAATATGAAGAAGCGGCAGAAACGCTCGGCGCAACGCGCTGGCAGAGTTTCTGTAAAGTGGTGCTGCCGGAGCTTTCTCCGGCGCTGGTGGCGGGCGTGGCGCTGTCGTTTACCCGTAGCCTCGGTGAGTTTGGCGCGGTAATTTTTATCGCCGGGAACATCGCCTGGAAGACGGAAGTGACGTCGCTGATGATTTTCGTTCGCTTACAGGAGTTTGATTACCCGGCGGCGAGCGCGATTGCCTCGGTGATCCTCGCGGCATCCCTCCTGCTGTTGTTCTCAATTAACACTCTGCAAAGTCGCTTTGGTCGGCGTGTGGTAGGTCATTAATGGCGGAAGTTACCCAATTGAAGCGTTATGACGCGCGCCCGATTAACTGGGGCAAATGGTTTCTGATTGGCACCGGGATGCTGGTTTCGGCGTTCATCCTGCTGGTGCCGATGATTTACATCTTCGTACAGGCATTCAGCAAAGGGTTGATGCCGGTTTTACAGAATCTGGCCGATCCAGACATGCTGCACGCCATCTGGCTGACGGTAATGATTGCGCTGATTGCCGTGCCGGTGAACCTGGTGTTCGGCATCCTGCTGGCCTGGCTGGTGACACGTTTTGATTTTCCTGGGCGTCAGTTGCTGCTGACGCTGCTGGATATCCCGTTTGCCGTCTCTCCGGTGGTCGCAGGCCTGGTGTATCTGCTGTTCTACGGCTCTAACGGCCCGCTGGGCGGCTGGCTGGATGAACATAATCTGCAAATTATGTTCTCCTGGCCGGGAATGGTGCTGGTCACCATCTTCGTGACGTGTCCGTTTGTGGTGCGCGAGCTGGTGCCGGTGATGTTAAGCCAGGGCAGCCAGGAAGACGAAGCGGCGATTTTGCTTGGCGCGTCTGGCTGGCAGATGTTCCGCCGCGTCACATTGCCGAATATTCGCTGGGCGCTGCTTTATGGCGTGGTGCTGACCAACGCCCGCGCGATTGGCGAGTTTGGCGCGGTATCTGTGGTTTCCGGCTCGATTCGCGGCGAAACCCTGTCGCTGCCGTTACAGATTGAATTGCTGGAGCAGGACTACAACACCGTCGGCTCCTTTACCGCCGCCGCGTTGTTGACGCTGATGGCGATTATCACCCTGTTTTTAAAGAGTATGTTGCAGTGGCGCCTGGAAAATCAGGAAAAACGCGCGCAGCAGGAGGAACATCATGAGCATTGAGATTGCCAATATTAAGAAGTCTTTTGGTCGCACCCAGGTGCTGAACGATATCTCACTGGATATTCCTTCTGGTCAGATGGTCGCGTTGCTGGGGCCGTCCGGTTCCGGAAAAACCACGCTGCTGCGCATTATTGCCGGGCTGGAGCATCAAACCAGCGGGCATATTCGCTTCCACGGCACCGACGTCAGCCGCCTGCACGCGCGCGACCGTAAAGTCGGTTTCGTCTTCCAGCATTACGCGTTGTTTCGCCATATGACGGTATTCGACAATATCGCTTTTGGCCTGACGGTGCTGCCGCGTCGCGAGCGCCCGAATGCGGCGGCGATCAAAGCGAAAGTGACAAAATTGCTGGAAATGGTGCAGCTTGCCCATCTGGCGGATCGTTATCCGGCGCAGCTTTCCGGCGGGCAGAAACAGCGTGTGGCACTGGCGCGTGCGCTGGCTGTGGAACCGCAAATTCTGCTGCTCGATGAACCGTTTGGCGCGCTGGATGCGCAGGTGCGTAAAGAGCTGCGTCGCTGGCTGCGTCAACTGCATGAAGAACTGAAATTCACCAGCGTGTTCGTTACCCACGACCAGGAAGAAGCGATGGAAGTCGCCAACCGCGTGGTGGTGATGAGCCAGGGCAATATCGAACAGGCCGATGAACCGGATCAGGTCTGGCGCGAACCGGCGACCCGTTTTGTGCTCGAATTTATGGGCGAAGTGAACCGCCTGCGTGGCACCATTCGCGGTGGGCAGTTCCACGTTGGCGCACATCGCTGGCCGCTGGGCTACACGCCTGCGTATCAGGGGCCAGTGGATCTCTTCCTGCGCCCGTGGGAAGTGGATATCAGCCGCCGCACCAGCCTTGAATCGCCACTGCCGGTCCAGGTGCTGGAAGCCAGCCCGAAAGGTCACTACACCCAATTAGTGGTGCAGCCGCTGGGGTGGTACAACGAACCGCTGACGGTCGTGATGCATGGCGACGATGCCCCGCAGCGTGGCGAGCGTTTATTCGTTGGTCTGCAACATGCGCGGCTGTATAACGGCGACGAGCGTATCGAAACCCGAGATGAGGAACTTGCTCTCGCACAAAGCGCCTGATAGGTTGAGTGAATGTTAAACGCCCGGAGGCGCTTCCCGCGATCCGGGCTTTTTAATGGCAAGGTTTGTAACCTGTAGGCCTGATAAGACGCGCAAGCGTCGCATCAGGCAACACCACGTATGGATAGAGATCGTGAGTACATTAGAACAAACAATAGGCAATACGCCTCTGGTGAAGTTGCAGCGAATGGGGCCGAATAACGGCAGTGAAGTGTGGTTAAAACTGGAAGGCAATAACCCGGCAGGTTCGGTAAAAGATCGTGCCGCGCTATCGATGATTGTCGAGGCGGAAAAGCGCGGAGAAATCAAACCGGGTGATGTCCTGATTGAAGCCACCAGTGGCAATACTGGCATTGCGCTGGCGATGATTGCCGCGCTAAAAGGCTATCGCATGAAATTGCTGATGCCGGACAACATGAGTCAGGAACGCCGTGCGGCGATGTTGGCTTACGGCGCGGAACTGATTCTGGTTACCAAAGAACAGGGCATGGAAGGAGCGCGCGATCTGGCGCTTGAAATGGCAAATCGTGGTGAAGGCAAGCTGCTCGATCAGTTCAATAATCCCGATAACCCTTATGCGCATTACACCACCACCGGGCCGGAAATCTGGCAGCAAACTGGCGGTCGCATTACCCATTTTGTCTCCAGCATGGGGACGACCGGCACCATTACCGGCGTGTCACGCTTTATGCGTGAGCAATCCAAACCGGTGACCATTGTCGGCCTGCAGCCGGAAGAGGGCAGCAGTATTCCCGGCATTCGCCGCTGGCCTGCGGAATATCTGCCTGGCATCTTTAACGCTTCGCTGGTGGATGAGGTGCTGGATATTCATCAGCGCGATGCGGAAAACACCATGCGCGAACTGGCGGTGCGGGAAGGGATTTTCTGCGGCGTAAGCTCTGGCGGTGCGGTTGCTGGCGCGATACGCGTGGCAAAAGCTAACCCTGGCGCGGTGGTGGTGGCGATCATCTGCGATCGCGGCGATCGCTACCTTTCCACCGGGGTATTCGGGGAAGAGCACTTTAGCCAGGGGGCGGGGATCTAAGATTATTGCGCAGGCACTGTTTTATCCGTCTGCGCAATCAGTGCATGTAAAAAAGGTTGCGCATTTTCATCGCTCTTACCGGGCATCTTCACGATGTAAGGCTTCCCGGTAATCGATGATGACGAGGCAACCTTATCAATAAATTGTTCGGCAGTGTCAATGCGGTTTCGGGTGTTGCCCAGCTTCAGGCGCAGGTGGGAAACTGCTTCATCGCAGGTATGTTCATCACCGTTGCGCACAAATATCAAATCCTTTTTCTGTGCTAATCCCTCCATCATGGCGTTGATGCGGGCTTCTTCGTGGGCAGTTAACTTCGCGTAAGCGGGGAGTGTCATTAGCAGCGTAATGACCAGACAAATGATTTTCTTCACTGAATTACCATATCCTTGTTTTGTGATAGCCGATTTGACTGCCAAAATCAGGTAAAGTTTCGGTTGGGATGCGATGAGGATCATCGGCAAGGAGAAAAATTAAATGAGTAGTTTGTTGTTGTTTAACGATAAGAGCAGAGCGTTGCAGGCGGATATTGTCGCTGTGCAGTCGCAGGTGGTGTATGGCAGCGTAGGCAACAGCATTGCCGTGCCTGCTATTAAACAGAACGGCCTGAATGTCTTTGCCGTGCCGACCGTGTTGCTCAGCAATACGCCACATTATGATACGTTCTACGGTGGTGCGATTCCGGACGAATGGTTTAGCGGATATTTACGCGCACTACAGGAGCGTGATGCGCTGCGCCAGCTGCGCGCTGTCACCACCGGTTATATGGGAACCGCGTCGCAAATCAAAATACTTGCCGAGTGGCTGACTGTATTACGAGAAAACCATCCTGACTTATTGATTATGGTCGATCCGGTCATTGGCGATATTGATAGCGGTATCTACGTCAAACCTGATCTTCCGGAGGCGTATCGGCAATATTTGTTGCCACTGGCGCAGGGAATTACGCCAAATATCTTTGAGCTGGAAATCCTGACCGGTAAAAACTGCCGCGATCTCGACAGCGCCATTGCCGCAGCAAAAAGTTTGCTTTCAGACACATTAAAATGGGTGGTTATTACCAGCGCCTCTGGTAACGAAGAAAATCAGGAGATGCAGGTGGTAGTGGTCAGTGCCGACAGCGTGAATGTCATTTCCCATTCTCGGGTAAAGACGGACCTTAAAGGAACAGGCGATCTGTTTTGCGCCCAGCTCATCAGTGGCTTGTTGAAAGGTAAGGAATTAACTGACGCGGTACATAGCGCAGGCTTACGCGTACTGGAGGTGATGCGCTACACCCAGCAACATGAGAGCGATGAATTGATTTTGCCGCCGTTGGCGGAAGCATAAAAAATGGCGCCGATTGGCGCCATTTTTCACTGCGGCAAGAATTACTTCTTGATGCGAATAACCGGGGTTTCGCCCACAGTCACGCTACCGGACAGTTTGATCAGTTCTTTGATTTCGTCCATGTTGGAGATAACAACCGGAGTCAGGGTAGACTTGGCTTTCTCTTCCAGCAGCGGGAGATCGAATTCAATCACAGTATCGCCAACTTTCACGCGCTGACCTTCTTCAGCAATACGCTTGAAGCCTTCGCCTTTCAGTTCAACAGTGTCGATACCGAAGTGAACGAACAACTCAACGCCGCTATCAGATTCGATGGAGAACGCGTGGTTGGTTTCAAAGATTTTACCAATGGTGCCGTCAACCGGAGCGACCATTTTGTTACCAGTTGGTTTGATAGCAATACCATCACCAACGATTTTTTCCGCAAAAACGACATCCGGCACGTCTTCGATATTGACGATCTCGCCAGAGAGCGGAGCAATGATCTCAATAGTTCCAGTATCCTTCTTGTCGTCGGAAACCAGAGATTTCAGTTTATCGAACAAACCCATGATCTTCTCCTAAGCAGTAAATTGGGCCGCATCTCGTGGATTAGCAGATTGTTTTTTCTTCAATGAACTTGTTAACCAGCGTCATTAACTCGTCCGTTGTCGGTTGAGCAAGAGCCTGCTCTGCTAACACCTTCGCATCTTCGAAGTTCGTGTTACGGATAATCTTCTTAATGCGCGGGATAGAAATGGCGCTCATAGAGAATTCGTCCAGACCCATCCCCAGCAACAGAAGTGTAGCACGTTCATCGCCAGCAAGCTCACCACACATACCTGTCCATTTGCCTTCAGCATGAGAAGCATCAATAACTTGCTTGATCAAGTTCAGCACGGACGGTGACATTGGCTGGTAAAGGTGTGAAATCATATCATTACCACGGTCAACTGCCAGAGTGTACTGCGTTAAATCATTGGTGCCGATACTAAAGAAATCAACTTCTTTGGCTAAATGACGCGCAATTGTCGCGGCAGCCGGTGTTTCCACCATTACGCCAATTTCAATTGACTCGTCAAACGCTTTACCTTCGTCGCGCAGTTCCTGTTTGTAGATTTCGATCTCTTTGCGCAGTGCACGCACTTCTTCAACAGAGATGATCATCGGGAACATGATGCGCAATTTACCGAAAGCAGAGGCACGCAGGATAGCGCGAAGCTGATCGCGCAGGATCTCTTTACGATCCATCGCGATACGGATAGCACGCCAGCCGAGGAACGGGTTCTCTTCTTTCGGGAAGTTCATGTACGGCAGCTCTTTATCGCCGCCAATGTCCATGGTACGAACAATAACTGCCTGTGAGCCACACGCTTCAGCCACCGCTTTGTAAGCAGCAAACTGTTCTTCTTCGGTTGGCAGCGCGTCGCGGTCCATGAACAGGAATTCGGTACGATACAGACCAACGCCTTCAGCGCCGTTACGCTCTGCACCTTCAACGTCACGAACAGTACCGATGTTAGCGCACACTTCGACCTGGTGACCGTCCAGCGTAATTGCTGGCAGATCTTTCAGTTTAGCAAGCTCTGCTTTTTCAGAAGCAACTTGCTCCTGAACGGCGCGCAGTTTATCAATAACTTCATTGGTTGGATTGACGTAAACTTGATTGTTTACGGCATCCAGAATCAGATAGTCGTCGTTTTTCACCTGAGAGGTGACGCTACCGGTACCCACGATGGCTGGCAGTTCCAGAGAACGCGCCATGATAGAGGTGTGGGAAGTCCGGCCACCCGCGTCGGTGATGAAACCCAGCACCTTCTTCAGGTTTAGCTGTGCGGTTTCAGACGGCGTCAGGTCAGCGGCAACCAGGATTACTTCATCCTGAATGGCGCTCAGGTCGATGATCTTCAGCCCAAGGATGTTGCGCAGCAGGCGCTTACCGATATCACGTACGTCGGCCGCACGCTCTTTCAGGTATTCGTCATCCAGTTCTTCCAGGGCAGAAGCCTGACCTTCGATAACTTCATGAGCAGCTGCATCAGCGGTCATGTGCTTATCTTTAATCAGGGCTATGATTTCCTGCTCCAGCTCCTCATCTTCGAGCAACATAATATGCCCTTCGAAGATGGCTTCTTTTTCTTCACCGAACGTTTCACCAGCTTTCGTTTTGATCGTTTCCAGCTGGGCAGATGCCTTGGCACGACCGCTCAGAAAACGTTCAACTTCCTGATCAACCTGGTCGGCAGAAATTTTTTTCCGGTCAATGACGATTTCGTCTTCTTTCAAAAGCAGAGCTTTACCGAAAGCGATACCCGGGGATGCTAAAATGCCTGAAATCATAACCCTACCTTACTTGTGACTGATTTTTAAAAGAACCCGGGAAATTACTCGAGTTCCGCCATCAGTTTAACCAGATGTTCAACCGCTTTTTGCTCGTCTTCGCCTTCTGCAGAGATAGTCACAACGGTGCCTTGAGTCAGGCCCAGAGTCTGCAGTTTGAACAGGCTTTTGGCGCTGGCGCTTTTGCCGTTAGAAGTCACAGTAATTTCAGAAGTGAAGCCCTTAGCTTCTTTTACAAACTGGGCAGCAGGGCGGGTGTGCAGACCGTTCGGAGCGGTAATGGTAACTTCTTGCTGGAACATTGTATTTCCCCAACTTATAGGTTTAGTGTTGTGGAACTAAAGTCTAGCCTGGCGGTTCGACTTTAGCCTGTATTGTTAGCGCCAGTTTTAACAGACGCGACGCACGAAGTGCTCTATACAGTCCATTGCTGGCGGATGTTGGCCGCTGACGTTTCGTTCATCATTAAACATTATGCCGCTAAAGGAAGACTTGAACCAAATCATAAAATCGATTCAGCTAAGGCTTTTCCTGTAACGATTAATTTCGCGCATCAAAATAATTAGTCAGGTTAAATACCAGTTCCGACAAGTTGAATCAATGCCAGGAGGGGTGAAAGTTTGAAGCAGGCCACAAAAAAGCACCTGAAAAGGTGCTTTTTTACGCATTTCTAACAAGCTGGCATTACTGTTGCAATTCTTTCTCGGTAAAGAGATCGGCAAACAGTGCAGTGCTTAAATAACGCTCACCCGATGATGGAAGAATAACCACAATATTCTTATTGGTAAAGCTTTCATCTTCTTGTAGTTTCAACGCCGCAGCAACAGCCGCGCCAGAAGAGATCCCGGCAAGAATGCCTTCTTCTTCCATCAGGCGACGCGCAGTAGAGATGGCTTCTTCATTGGTGATGCCAATAACTTTGTCGACCAGTTTGAGATCAAGGTTAGCTGGGATAAAGCCAGCACCGATGCCCTGGATTTTATGCGGCCCGGGTTTGATTTCTTCACCTGCCAGCGCCTGGGCGATAACGGGAGAGTCGGTTGGTTCTACGGCAACAGAGATGAGGTCAGTCTTGCCTTTGGTGCCTTTAATGTAGCGGCTGACGCCGGTCAGCGTACCGCCAGTGCCGACACCAGCAATAAACACATCGACCTGACCGTCAGTATCTTCCCAGATCTCCGGGCCGGTGGTTTTTTCATGAATTTCCGGGTTTGCCGGATTGCTGAATTGTTGCAGCAGCAAGTATTTTTCTGGATTGCTGGCAACAATTTCCTCCGCTTTTTGAATCGCACCTTTCATGCCTTTAGCACCTTCGGTCAGCACCAGATTTGCACCTAACGCTTTGAGCAGCTTGCGGCGTTCAATACTCATGGTTTCCGGCATGGTCAGAGTGAGTTTATAACCGCGAGCGGCAGCCACATACGCCAGTGCAATCCCGGTATTGCCGCTGGTTGGCTCCACCAACTCAACGCCCGGCTTCAGTACGCCGCGCTTTTCGGCATCCCAAATCATATTGGCACCGATACGGCACTTAACGCTGAAGCTGGGGTTTCGGGATTCCACCTTCGCCAGAATACGTCCGTTACCGATGCGATTCAGGCGAACCAGCGGTGTGTGACCGATAGTCAGCGAGTTATCTTCAAAAATCTTACTCATGGCCTGTCCTTAACTGTATGAAATTGGGATACAACAGGTAGCATACCCGCTCAGAGAATATGCGGAAGTAAGGATTTAGCATATCTATATGCAGAAGGGAAATAATGGCTCGCAAGATGGAATAAGGGGCGGCATAAGCCACCCCTGTTCCACACATAATGTTTACAAAATAATCGGTAAATTGTTACCGCCATAATGCATGTTTAGCGCGGTAGCAATCGACCCACATCGCCGTAGCGCCACAAACGGCCACCGGCATGATGAACAGGTTGAGTACCGGGATCATCGTGAACAAGCTGGTTAAAGCACCAAACTGCATATTAGTGATTTTGCGCGTGCGCAGGGCAGTGCGCATCTCTTTGAATGGCACTTTGTGGTTATCGAACGGATAGTCGCAGTACTGGATGGCTAACATCCAGGCGCTGAACAGGAACCACAGCACCGGTGCAACGGTTTGCCCAATGCCAGGGATGAAGTAAAGGATCAGCAATACAATCGCGCGCGGCAGATACCAGGCAAACTTTTGCCATTCACGTTTCATAATCCGCGGCACATCTTTCATGATGCCGAAAATACCGGTATCCGGTGGCGTAGCGCCAGTCAGTCTTGCTTCCAGTTGTTCAGCCAACAAACCGTTAAATGGTGCGGCAATCCAGTTGGCGATGGTGGAGAAAAAATAGCCAAAAACCAGTAGCACGGAGATAACCGCTACAGGCCACAGCAAATAGCTCAACCATTGCAGCCAGTCAGGTACGTGACTCATTAACGACGGGATCCAAACATCCAGCTGGCTAAAGAGCCACCAGAACGCGCCTCCCATCAACAAGATATTGATCAACAGCGGTAAGATGACAAAACGGCGAATCCCAGGTTGCGAGACGAGCTTCCAGCCTTGCGCAAAATAGTAAAAACCGCTGCGTGAGGCAGATGTGAATGTTGAAGCCATAATCAGGATATGCTCCTTTTGACCAATCCCAGGAAAGTTCTGCGTATTTTACCGGGTATTTGCGCAATGGACAGTTAGGATATGTTCGAAAAACCAGCAAAAAGCACGATTTCATCTATCTTTGTGCTGTGAAAGTTAATAGTGCACTTGCACTTGAGGTAATCGACAAATACTCTTAGTGAGTAAATGTTTGCCGTGGTGGCAAGGTGTTAGAACAACAGAGAATATAATGATGCAGGATTTGCGTCTGATATTAATCATTGTTGGCGCGATCGCCATAATCGCTTTACTGGTACATGGTTTCTGGACCAGCCGTAAAGAACGATCTTCTATGTTTCGCGATCGGCCACTAAAACGAATGAAGTCAAAACGTGACGACGATTCTTATGACGAGGATGTCGAAGATGATGAGGGCGTTGGTGAGGTTCGTGTTCACCGCGTAAATCATGCCCCGGCTAACGCCCAGGAGCATGAGGCTGCTCGTCCGTCGCCGCAACACCAGTACCAACCGCCTTATGCGTCTGCGCAACCGCGTCAACCGGTTCAGCAGCCGCCTGAAGCGCAGGTACCGCCGCAACATGCTCCGCATTCAGCGCAGCCTGTTCAGCAACCGCAGCCAGTGCAACAACCGCAGCCAGTACAGCAGCCGGCTTACCCGCCGCAGCCTGAACAGCCGGTTGTTTCGCAGGTGCCTCCAGCTCCGCAGCCTACTTTCCAGACCGCGGAACCTGTAGCGGCACCACAGCCTGAACCTGTAGCTGAACCAGCGCCTGTGATGGATAAGCCGAAGCGCAAAGAAGCGGTGATCATCATGAACGTCGCGGCGCATCACGGTAGCGAGCTAAACGGTGAACTGCTTCTTAATAGCATTCAACAGGCGGGCTTTATCTTTGGCGATATGAATATTTATCATCGCCATCTTAGCCCGGATGGCAGCGGCCCTGCGTTATTCAGCCTGGCGAATATGGTGAAACCGGGAACCTTTGATCCTGAAATGAAGGATTTCACAACGCCGGGTGTCACTATCTTCATGCAGGTGCCGTCTTACGGTGATGAACTGCAAAACTTCAAGCTGATGCTGCAATCCGCGCAGCATATTGCCGATGAAGTAGGTGGCGTAGTGCTTGACGATCAGCGCCGTATGATGACTCCGCAGAAACTGCGCGAGTATCAGGACATCATCCGCGAAGTCAAAGACGCCAACGCCTGATACACTTAAGGCAAATTAACTTCTTTTCGAACCCCCGCTTGTCGGGGGTTTTTAGCATTGATGGTGCGATATGGAATCAATCGAACAACAACTGACAGAACTGCGAACGACGCTTCGCCACCATGAATATCTTTATCATGTGATGGATGCGCCGGAAATCCCCGACGCTGAATACGACAGGCTGATGCGCGAGTTGCGTGAGCTGGAAGCCAAACACCCAGAGCTGATTACCCCTGATTCACCTACCCAACGTGTAGGTGCTGCGCCGCTGGCAGCCTTTAGCCAGATCCGTCATGAAGTACCAATGCTGTCGCTGGATAACGTATTTGATGAAGAGAGTTTTCTCGCCTTCAACAAACGCGTACAGGATCGTCTGAAAAGCAACGAAAAAGTGACCTGGTGCTGCGAGTTAAAGCTCGATGGGCTTGCCGTCAGCATTCTGTATGAGAATGGTGTACTGGTAAGCGCGGCAACCCGTGGCGATGGCACTACTGGGGAAGACATCACGTCTAACGTGCGTACCATTCGCGCCATTCCGCTGAAACTGCATGGTGAGAATATTCCAGCACGTCTGGAAGTGCGTGGTGAAGTGTTCCTGCCGCAGGCGGGCTTTGAGAAGATTAACGAAGAGGCGCGACGCACGGGCGGAAAAGTGTTTGCTAACCCACGTAATGCGGCGGCAGGTTCTCTGCGCCAGCTTGATCCGCGTATTACTGCGAAGCGACCGCTTACTTTCTTCTGCTATGGCGTTGGCGTACTGGAAGGTGGCGAGTTGCCGGACACTCATCTGGGCCGCTTAATGCAGTTTAAAGCGTGGGGATTACCAGTCAGCGATCGGGTAACGCTTTGCGAATCAGCAGAAGACGTGTTGGCGTTTTACCACAAAGTGGAAGAAGACCGCCCGACGCTGGGCTTTGATATTGACGGTGTAGTCATTAAGGTCAACTCGCTGGCGCAGCAGGAGCAACTTGGCTTTGTTTCCCGCGCCCCGCGCTGGGCTGTTGCGTTTAAATTCCCTGCGCAGGAACAAATGACTTTTGTGCGCGATGTAGAGTTTCAGGTTGGGCGTACAGGTGCGATTACGCCCGTTGCGCGTCTGGAACCAGTCCATGTTGCAGGCGTGCTGGTGAGCAACGCCACACTACATAATGCCGACGAAATTGAACGTCTCGGTTTACGCATTGGCGATAAAGTGGTGATTCGCCGCGCAGGTGACGTGATCCCACAAGTGGTTAACGTCGTGCTTTCTGAACGCCCGGAAGATACCCGTGAGGTTGTATTCCCGACGCATTGTCCGGTATGTGGTTCTGACGTGGAACGTGTGGAAGGCGAAGCGGTGGCCCGCTGTACTGGTGGCCTGATTTGCGGTGCTCAACGTAAAGAATCGCTGAAACACTTTGTTTCCCGTCGTGCGATGGACGTTGATGGCATGGGTGACAAAATTATCGATCAGCTGGTTGAAAAAGAATACGTTCACACTCCGGCGGACCTGTTCAAACTCACCGCAGGCAAACTTACCGGGCTGGAGCGAATGGGGCCGAAATCGGCACAAAATGTGGTTAACGCGCTGGAAAAAGCGAAAGAAACCACCTTTGCCCGCTTCCTCTATGCCCTTGGCATCCGTGAAGTCGGTGAGGCTACCGCAGCCGGTCTGGCGGCATATTTTGGCACGCTGGAAGCGCTGGAATCAGCCTCGATTGAAGAGCTGCAAAAAGTGCCAGACGTCGGGATCGTGGTGGCATCTCATGTTCACAACTTCTTTGCCGAAGAAAGCAACCGCAATGTCATCAGCGAGCTGTTGGCGGAAGGCGTTCACTGGCCTGCGCCGGTGGTGATTAACGCGGAAGAGATCGACAGCCCGTTTGCCGGTAAAACCGTGGTGCTCACCGGTAGCTTAAGTCAGATGTCGCGTGATGACGCTAAAGCTCGCTTGATCGAACTGGGCGCGAAAGTGGCGGGCAGCGTGTCGAAGAAAACCGATCTGGTGATTGCCGGAGAAGCTGCAGGCTCTAAACTGGCGAAGGCGCAGGAACTGGGTATTGAAGTCATCGACGAAGCTGAAATGCTGCGTTTGCTGGGGAGCTGAGGTGGAGAAAGAGCAGCTGATTGAAATTGCCAATACGGTGATGCCGTTTGGCAAGTACAAAGGACGTCGCTTAATTGACCTGCCGGAAGAGTATCTGCTGTGGTTTGCCCGCAAAGATGAGTTTCCGGCAGGCAAACTTGGTGAGTTAATGCAAATCACGTTGCTGATTAAAACCGAGGGGCTGACGCAACTGGTCCAGCCCCTGAAACGTCCGCTTTAAACTTTTCCGGCGCTGCTTTCCTGCTGCGCCTGCAGTTGCTCGGTCTGGCGCTTATAACGACGCGCCAGTACCGCGCAAACCATCAGTTGGATCTGATGGAAAATCATCAACGGCAGTACCATCATACCGATCACCGATGTGGGGAACAGAATGTTCGCCATCGGAATACCATTCGCCAGACTCTTTTTCGAGCCACAGAAGACGATAGTGATTTCATCCGCCTTATTGAAACCCAGTCGACGCGCCATAAAGACGTTAATCACAATCACAATAGCCAGCAATACGCAGCTAACTACCACAATAAACAGCAGCGAACCCCAACCGACTTTGTGCCAGATGCCGTTAACGACGGCTTCGCTGAATGCCGTATAAACGACCAAAAGAATGGATGTCTGGTCGGTTTTTGCTATCCACTTTTTATTGCGTGCTACCCAGTTACCAATCCACGGGCGAGAAAGATGTCCCAGCACGAACGGCAGCAGTAGTTGCAACATAATCTTACCGACCTGTTCCAGACTGCCTTCTGCTCCGTGGATATTCATTACCAGACCGACCAGCAACGGCGAAAGGAAAATCCCCAGCAGGCTGGATGCCGACGCAGAACAAACCGCCGCCGCGACATTACCGCCCGCCATTGAAGTAAAGGCGATTGCAGACTGCACGGTAGCCGGGAGAATGCACAAATAGAGAAAACCGGAATAGAGCATCGGATCGACATTTACCGGTTTCCACCAGGCAAACAGTACGCCCAGAATCGGAAACAGTACGAAGGTGCTGCACATTACCCACAAATGCAATCGCCAGTGACTACCGCCAGCAATTATCGCCTCACGCGACAGCTTCGCACCGTGCATAAAGAACAACAGGGCAATAGCTGCCGTGGTCAGATTTTCAAAGAAGGGGACAAAACCGCCTCTGGCCGGAAAGAAAGAAGCCAGCAATACCACCGTGATCAGGGTTAAAGTGAAAGGATCGAGGATACGAAAAAGTTTCATAAAGACTCCAGATGACCGATGCTTTCATTGTGCGTTGTTCTGATTGATAAATAAAACTGAATTGCTTATCAATTTGTGCGTGGTAATGGGAAGTCAGGGGGAGCTTCGCCTGGTTGACAAATAGGGGCTGTTAACTGAGGAAACTATGTGACAGCCGAAAAAATCACAGAAGGTTATTACTACTGATGTACATAGCAGTTTTAGCGTGGTCAGCGCTGGTTTTAGAACGGGTATTTTATTGAATAAAGAATGTTACACGGAGTTCGCTGCGCTCAACTCGAACCTGCTGCAGGTTCGAATCTTTGAGTATCGCAGATAGCAAAAAGGCGCCTTTAGGGCGCCTTTTTACATTGGTGGGTCGTGCAGGATGACTCGCTTCGCTCGCCCTTCGGGCCGTCGCCGCAAGCGGCTCCGTTGTTTCGCTGCGCTCAACCCGAACCTGTTGCAGGTTCGAATCTTTGAGTATCGCAGATAGCAAAAAGGCGCCTTTAGGGCGCCTTTTTACATTGGTGGGTCGTGCAGGATTCGAACCTGCGACCAATTGATTAAAAGTCAACTGCTCTACCAACTGAGCTAACGACCCGAAGTGGTGGGTGATGACGGGATCGAACCGCCGACCCCCTCCTTGTAAGGGAGGTGCTCTCCCAGCTGAGCTAATCACCCACTTCGGTACTTCACATTTTTACAAGAAATTTAGCTGGCGAGAAAGTGGTGGGTGATGACGGGATCGAACCGCCGACCCCCTCCTTGTAAGGGAGGTGCTCTCCCAGCTGAGCTAATCACCCACTTCTCAATTTCTTGCTACACGGCGGAGACTACATAAAGTAGTTGGTGGGTGATGACGGGATCGAACCGCCGACCCCCTCCTTGTAAGGGAGGTGCTCTCCCAGCTGAGCTAATCACCCCCGCTGTGTGGAGTCGCATTATAGGGAGAGTTGGAAATGAGTCAACGCATTTTCTAAAGAAATTGTTTGTTCGTCGTAAATTTAAGCAAGGTGATCGCAAAACAGACCGCGTTGCGCAATTTGTCAACGAAAACAATAATGCGTAAGGTAGCAACCCGAACTACATTGAGGAATCAGGCGGGAGTGATAGAATATCGCCCACTCAATTTTTCCAGGATTTGCCGGTTGTCGGCATCTTTCTAAACGTAAGGCCATTTCATGAAAATCAAAACTCGCTTCGCGCCAAGCCCAACAGGCTATCTGCACGTTGGCGGCGCGCGTACTGCTCTTTACTCCTGGCTTTTTGCACGTAACCACGGCGGTGAGTTCGTGCTGCGTATTGAAGACACCGATCTTGAGCGTTCCACGCCGGAAGCTATCGAAGCCATTATGGATGGCATGAACTGGCTGAGTCTGGAGTGGGATGAAGGCCCGTACTTCCAGACCAAACGTTTCGATCGCTATAACGCGGTGATCGATCAGATGCTGGAAGAGGGTACTGCCTATAAATGCTACTGCTCTAAAGAGCGCCTCGAAGCGCTGCGTGAAGAGCAGATGGCAAAAGGCGAGAAGCCGCGTTATGACGGCCGTTGCCGCCACAGCCATGAACATCACGCTGATGATGAACCGTGCGTTGTACGTTTTGCTAACCCACAGGAAGGTTCCGTTGTTTTTGACGATCAGATCCGTGGTCCGATCGAGTTCAGCAACCAGGAGCTGGATGATCTGATTATCCGCCGTACCGATGGTTCTCCGACCTATAACTTCTGTGTGGTGGTTGACGACTGGGATATGGAAATCACTCACGTCATCCGTGGTGAAGACCATATCAACAACACGCCGCGCCAGATCAACATCCTGAAAGCACTGAAAGCGCCCGTACCGGTTTACGCGCACGTTTCTATGATCAACGGTGATGACGGTAAAAAATTGTCCAAACGTCACGGTGCAGTCAGCGTAATGCAGTACCGCGACGACGGCTATCTGCCAGAAGCACTGTTGAACTATCTGGTGCGTCTGGGCTGGTCTCACGGCGATCAGGAAATCTTCACCCGTGAAGAGATGATCAAGTACTTCACCCTGAATGCCGTCAGCAAATCTGCCAGTGCGTTCAACACTGACAAACTGCTGTGGTTGAACCATCACTATATTAACGCGCTGCCGCCGGAGTATGTGGCTACTCACTTACAGTGGCACATCGAGCAGGAAAATATTGATACCCGTAACGGTCCGCAGCTTGCTGAGCTGGTGAAACTGCTGGGCGAACGCTGCAAAACGCTCAAAGAGATGGCGCAAAGCTGCCGTTATTTCTACGAAGATTTTGCTGAGTTTGATGCCGATGCTGCGAAAAAACATCTGCGTCCGGTAGCGCGTCAGCCGCTGGAAGTAGTGCGCGATAAACTGTCTGCTATCACTGACTGGACGGCGGAAAATGTTCACCACGCAATTCAGGCAACGGCGGATGAGCTGGAAGTGGGCATGGGTAAAGTTGGTATGCCGCTGCGTGTCGCCGTTACCGGTGCGGGGCAGTCTCCGGCGCTGGACGTTACCGTTCACGCGATCGGTAAGACACGTAGCATTGAGCGTATCAACAAAGCGCTGGCCTTTATTGCTGAACGCGAAAATCAGCAGTAATTAGCGTATAAAAAGATAAACGGCAGGAGATAATATCCTGCCGTTTTTTTATTTATGCTGATTCGTCAATATCGAGACGGGCGAGGAAATTGCGAATTCCTTCACGTGACAAAAATTGCGCGACTTTTTCCTGCTCAATGTCAGTCATATTATCTAGCGCGTTGATAATTTGTCGATACGCCGGGGCGCGTGCTCCAGGAGCGTATTCAGCAATTCTCTCTTCAGCTTCCATCAACATTGGTGTGTTATGGAACGCAGGCGTGTTCTGAATAAACTCGCAAACCTGCGAATCGACCAGAATAAGTCTGGCACGACCTCCTTTCACGCCGGGAAATTTTTCCGTTCTCCAGCCTTTTTCTCTGATCCAACGGTTAACAGTTTGTTTAGCCACACCCAGGCATTCCGCCAGCTCTTCGGTGGTCATTTTATTACGTAATCTTTTCATATTATTTGCTGTCGCGAATCCCTAAGCGTTGTAATAATCCGATAATCCCTTCCCGCAGAAGCAAGGATGTAAACTGTTTTTGTTCAAGAGGCGTCATCTCTTTCGCCAGCGTCACCAGCAGCACTTCAAGAGGCGTATCGGCAGACAGTTCAGGTGCCTCTCTTTGATCGTCCGGACGTTCTGCATTACGAATATATTCACGAACTTGTTTATTGACGTGAATCAGCCGGGCCTTGCCACCCTGGACACCTGGTTTTGGTGATGTCGTCCAGCCTTGCTTGCGTACCCATTTATTAATGGTCTGGCGGCTATAACCGGTCAGCCTGGCAAGTTCATCTGGCGTCATCCTCTCCTTGAACATAACAATTCCCTGAATGATTGCGGGTCTATTAGTGGTTCATTTTATAACACCACTTTACAAGAAACCGTGACAGGAATAACTACTGAATGCGAGCGACTATCCAAAATAGTTCATTTGCCTGATTTTTCAGCGATTGAAACTACGCCTTGCAATTTGCCGTTGACACATTCGGGCGGAATTCATATGATGCCGCCCGTCAACTCGACAAGCTTTACGTGATGGGGCTATAGCTCAGCTGGGAGAGCGCCTGCTTTGCACGCAGGAGGTCTGCGGTTCGATCCCGCATAGCTCCACCAAATTTTGCACCCAGCAAATTTGGTACGTAAACGACTCGTGGGGCTATAGCTCAGCTGGGAGAGCGCTTGCATGGCATGCAAGAGGTCAGCGGTTCGATCCCGCTTAGCTCCACCAAATTTCAAACCCTCGCTGCGAAGCGGGGGTTTTTTGTCTCTGCTTTTTGCCGCTTTTGTAATACAGTCTACCTTCCAGGTTAGTGTTGCCTGTTGGAAACATCATTGGATGAAATATCGGCAACAGGTCGGTCCCTGTTTGCTTCGCGATGCGAATAAACATATTATTTGTGTGCCTTAAAACCCCGATCAGTGAGAGTAGTGTACTCATGTTTGTGGAGCATAACCTGATAAAAAATATCAAGATATTTGCACTAGCGTTTACGCTCACCGTGGTACTTATTCAGCTATCCCGTTTTATCTCGCCACTTGCTGTTATCCATTCCAGCTATATTTTCCTGGCGTGGATGCCACTGTGCGTAATGCTGTCAATCTTGTTTATCTTTGGCTGGCGCGGTGTCGTTCCTGTTTTATGCGGGATGTTTTGCACCAATCTGTGGAACTTTCATCTCTCTTTTTTACAGACCGCGGTCATGCTCGGTAGCCAGACGTTTGTCGTGTTGTGTGCCTGCGCAATATTACGCTGGCAGCTGGGGACGCGTTGGCGTTATGGATTGACCAGCCGATATGTCTGGCAACGTCTGTTCTGGCTTGGTTTGGTGACACCGATCGGCATCAAATGCAGCATGTATCTTGTGGGGAGCTTCTTTGATTTCCCGCTAAAGATATCTACCTTTTTCGGCGATGCGGATGCCATTTTCACGGTCGTTGATTTGCTAAGCCTTTTCACCGCAGTGCTGATTTACAACATGCTTTTTTACTATCTCACCCGCATGATTGTAAGTCCCCACTTTGCACAGATATTGTGGCGTAGGGATATCGCTCCGTCGTTGAGCAAAGAGAAACGCGCATTTACCTTAAGCTGGCTGGCAGCTCTTAGCGTGTTGCTACTTCTGATGTGCACACCGTATGAAAATGACTTTATTGCCGGTTATCTGGTACCTGTTTTCTTTATCATCTTTACCCTCGGTGTCGGTAAGCTTCGCTATCCGTTTTTAAATCTCACTTGGGCTGTTTCAACGCTTTGCCTTCTGAATTACAACCAGAACTTTTTGCAAGGGGTACTAACCGAATATTCGCTGGCATTTATTCTCGCAGTGCTGATTTCCTTTAGCGTTTGCCTGCTCTATATGGTACGCATTTATTATCGTAGCGAATGGCTTAACCGTCGCTGGCATTTGCAGGCACTGACCGATCCGTTAACGCTATTACCCAACTTTCGCGCACTGGAGCAATCGCAGGAGCAAGAGGCTGGTAAGAGTTTTTGCTGTCTGCGCATTGATAATCTTGAGTTTATGAGTCGCCATTACGGGTTAATGATGCGCGTTCATTGTATTCGCTCAATTTACCGTACATTGCTGCCGTTGATGCAGGAAAACGAAAAGTTGTATCAATTGCCGGGGAGCGAATTGCTGTTGGTACTGACCGGGCCGGAAACGGAAGGGCGGTTACAGCATATGGTTAACATTCTCAACAGTCGGCAAATCCACTGGAACAATACCGGGCTGGATATGGGCTATGGTGCTGCCTGGGGACGTTTTGACGGTAATCAGGATACTCTGCAGCCAATGCTGGGGCAGTTAAGCTGGCTGGCGGAGCAATCCTGCGCACATCATCATGTGCTGGCGCTGGACAGCAGAGAGGAGATGGTTTCCGGGCAGACCACTAAACAGGTGCTATTGCTGAATACCATTCGCACGGCGTTAGATCAGGGTGATTTGCTTCTCTACGCCCAGCCAATTCGCAACAAAGAGGGTGAAGGTTATGATGAGATCCTCGCGCGACTGAAGTATGACGGCGGCATTATGACCCCGGATAAGTTTCTGCCCCTTATTGCTCAGTTTAACCTTAGCGCGCGATTCGATTTACAGGTGCTGGAATCCCTGCTGAAGTGGCTGGCAACCCACCCTTGTGACAAGAAAGGCCCGCGCTTTTCAGTCAATTTAATGCCGCTCACTCTGCTGCAAAAGAATATCGCCGGGCGAATTATTCGTCTGTTTAAACGTTACCGTGTCTCCCCGGAGGCTGTGATTATTGAGATCACCGAGGAGCAGGCGTTTTCTAACGCAGAAAGCAGTATGTACAATATCGAACAACTGCATAAGTTTGGCTTCCGTATTGCGATTGATGACTTTGGCACAGGCTATGCCAACTACGAACGGTTAAAACGTTTGCAGGCTGATATCATCAAGATTGATGGCGTCTTCGTTAAGGATATCGTCACTAATACACTGGATGCGATGATAGTGAGATCAATTACCGATCTGGCGAAAGCGAAGTCATTGAGTGTGGTCGCGGAGTTTGTCGAGACGCAACAGCAGCAGGCGCTATTGCATAAGCTCGGGGTGCAATATCTGCAAGGGTATTTAATTGGTCGCCCGCAACCATTAGTTGATTAACAGGCGTAAAAATGCCGGGGAATTATCCCCGGCATTTGAGGTTGATGACAAACGGACAATTGCCTGATGCGCTGCGCTTATCAGGCCTACATGGAAACACAATTTATTGAATTTGCGTTGTTTTGTAGGCTGGGTAGGGCGTTCACGCCACATCCGGCATAAACAGAGCACACTTTGTCAACAAACTGAAGCCGGGGAATTATCCCCGGCTTTTTTAATGGATTCGCTTACAGTACCAGTGCTGCGATTGACGCAGACAGCACACTCACCAGCGTAGAGCCGTAAACCAGTTTCAGACCGAAGCGAGAAACCACGTTACCTTGCTCTTCGTTCAGGCCTTTAACGGCACCTGCGATAATCCCGATAGAAGAGAAGTTAGCGAAGGATACCAGGAACACAGAGAGGATACCTTCAGCACGCGGAGAGAGCGTGGACGCAATTTTCTGCAGATCCATCATCGCAACGAACTCGTTGGAAACCAGTTTGGTCGCCATGATGCTGCCTACTTGCAGTGCTTCACTGGAAGGAACACCCATCACCCATGCAATCGGATAGAAGATGTAGCCCAGAATGCCCTGGAAAGAGATGCTGTAGCCAAACCAGCCAGTCACGGTAGCAAACAGAGCGTTCAGTGCAGCGATCAGGGCGATAAAGCCGATCAGCATTGCGGCAACGATAATGGCCACTTTGAAGCCTGCCAGAATGTATTCGCCCAGCATTTCGAAGAAGCTCTGGCCTTCGTGCAGGTCGGACATCTGAATGTTTTCTTCGCTGGCATCAACACGGTAAGGGTTGATCAGCGACAGCACGATAAAGGTGCTGAACATGTTCAGTACCAGCGCAGCAACTACGTATTTCGGTTCCAGCATCGTCATGTATGCACCAACGATGGACATAGAAACGGTGGACATCGCCGTGGCTGCCATGGTGTACATACGATTACGGGAGATTTTGCCGAGGATATCTTTATAGGCGATAAAGTTCTCGGACTGACCCAGAATCAGGGAGCTGACGGCGTTAAAGGATTCCAGTTTGCCCATGCCGTTGACTTTGGAGAGCAGGAAACCAATTGCACGGATAATCACCGGCAATACGCGAATGTGCTGGAGAATACCGATCAGCGCAGAGATAAAGACGATTGGGCATAGCACTTTCAGGAAGAAGAATGCCAGGCCTTGATCATTCATGCTACCAAAGACGAAGTTAGTCCCTTCGTTGGCAAATCCGAGCAGTTTTTCGAACATTTCGGAGAAGCCTTTCACGAAGCCCAGACCAACGTCGGAGTTCAGGAAGAACCACGCCAGTAACACTTCGATAACAAGCAGTTGAATAACATAACGGATACGAATTTTTTTGCGGTCGCTGCTTACCAGCAGTGCGAGAATCGCAACAACGGCAAGTGCCAGTACAAAATGAAGGACGCGGTCCATATTTGCTCCAAATATGAGGCAGGTTAAATTTCCGTGCACATTCTATGTAACATGGGTAAGGAAAACGAGATCTGACACACACTATAATGACGTCCTGTGACAAGCTTCAAAAATAGTGACCTGTCATACATATTTGCTATGTTGTGTATGGAAGCTGAAAGTTATGTAAATGTGCTAACATTAAACATAATTATAACATTCAAATCATCAATCTTTTCGTAGTCATAATCCTGGTCTATCAGAGAAATCACCACAATTCATTTAAATGAATTTGATAATCATTCTCGTTTAGCATGGCATGAAACATAGCAAAGGCTATGTTTTAGAGGCACAAGATGACGAACTATCGCGTTGAGAGTAGCAGCGGTCGGGCAGCGCGCAAGATGAGGCTCGCATTAATGGGACCTGCGTTCATTGCGGCAATTGGTTATATCGATCCCGGTAACTTTGCGACCAATATTCAGGCGGGCGCCAGCTTCGGCTATCAACTGCTGTGGGTGGTCGTCTGGGCCAACCTGATGGCAATGCTGATTCAGATCCTCTCGGCCAAACTCGGGATTGCCACTGGTAAAAATTTGGCGGAGCAAATTCGCGATCACTATCCACGTCCGGTAGTCTGGTTCTATTGGGTCCAGGCGGAAATTATTGCGATGGCGACCGATCTGGCGGAATTTATTGGTGCGGCGATCGGTTTCAAACTCATTCTTGGTGTTTCTTTATTGCAGGGGGCGGTGCTGACAGGTATCGCCACTTTCCTGATTTTAATGCTGCAACGTCGCGGGCAAAAACCGCTGGAGAAAGTGATTGGTGGGCTTCTGTTGTTTGTCGCGGCGGCCTACATTGTTGAGCTGATTTTCTCCCAACCGAATCTGGTGCAGTTGAGCAAAGGTATGGCGATACCGAGTTTACCGACCTCGGAAGCGGTCTTCCTGGCGGCTGGCGTGTTAGGGGCGACGATTATGCCGCATGTGATTTATCTTCACTCTTCGCTTACCCAGCATCTACACGGTGGTTCACGCCAACAACGTTACTCTGCGACTAAATGGGATGTGGCGATTGCCATGACCATCGCTGGCTTTGTCAATCTGGCAATGATGGCAACGGCTGCCGCAGCGTTTCATTTTTCTGGTCATACTGGTGTTGCCGATCTTGATGAGGCTTACCTTACGCTGCAACCGCTGTTAAGCAATGCTGCGGCAACGGTTTTTGGTTTAAGTCTGGTGGCGGCGGGGCTTTCGTCAACGGTAGTGGGTACGTTGGCAGGGCAGGTGGTGATGCAGGGGTTCATTCGCTTTCATATTCCGCTGTGGGTACGCCGTACGGTAACCATGCTGCCGTCATTTATTGTCATCCTGATGGGATTGGATCCGACACGGATTTTGGTTATGAGTCAGGTGCTGCTCAGTTTTGGTATTGCTCTGGCGCTGGTGCCGTTGCTGATTTTCACCAGTGACAGCAAGTTGATGGGCGATCTGGTGAATAGCAAATGGGTTAAACAAATCGGCTGGATGATTGTGGTGCTGGTGGTAACGCTGAATATCTGGTTGTTGGTGGGAACGGCATTGGGGCTGTAGTTGAATGAGCGTCGCATCAGGCACCACTGGCGGATGCGGCGTAAACGCTTTATCCGCCCTACGCGTTAAATGAAGTGGGTTTGTAGGCCTGATAAGAAGCGCAAGCGTCGCATCAGGCATTGTGCTCCATTAGCGAATGTGTTTAATGACGATGCCCATGTCCACGGCCTTTTCCGCGATGATCATCACGGTCGCTCCAGCCTTCGCGATAGCCACGCTCATACGCTTTACGCTTATCCCAACCACGGTGATAGCCATTATCATGACGCCACCAGCGGTTTTTACGCCATTCATAATTACGGTGCCAGTAGTCACGATCGCGCCAGTGGCCACCGTCCCAGTAGTTACCATAATTATCGCGATCGCCAATTTGTAATTTAATTGATGGCAGCAAGGTAATTTCACCTGCGTTTGCTGCAAGCGGGATAAATGCCATCAGGGCGGCCGCCAGAAACAGTGACCTGAACATTGTTATTCTCCTTCACGATCGAAGCCGTCAGCGGCCTGTTAACGCAATATTACGGGGAGGTAAAGCCCCGTTTCATCGCCATAACTCTTAAATCATAAGGGAGAGCATTTTTTGCTAAAGGTTATCGTGGGGTGGCTGTTGTTTTGGACGATTCACCATCATCATCGGTTTACCTGCCAGTAATAACCATGCCGGAAGCATGACGATACACAGTAGCGGTAACAATGTGGAATCAGGTACAACGACCGCCGCCATAAACAAACTTAGCCAGCCATCGCGCGTTACCACCAGTACGAGGCCGAGAATCGCGCAGGAGACGGTAATGGCCGCTGGAACGGCGGGAACGTGCGCATGCAACATCAAACCTAACGCTACGCCGACAAATACCGCCGGGAAGATTCGCCCGCCGCGAAACCCGCTGGCGGCGGCAATGACCAGGGCGGCAAGTTTGATTACCGCCAGCAATAAGTAATCGCTGGTGCTGAAAGCCTGATTTGTCACCATCTGCTGCATCTCGTCCAGCCCTTTAAATAGCGAAACAGGCCCACCAATAACACCCAGAATACCGAGAATAAACCCGCCAACCCCCAGCATGAGGACCGGATTTTTAATCTGATGCATCATCGCGTGCACCCGTGGGAAACACCACACTGCAACCATACCTGCCGCAATGGCGATCGCCGTCACAATTGCACCACTGATGATGTCTGCTAACTGCATCTGTCCGTAATGAGCAATGGGCAGCGAAAAATGAGGATGGAAAAACAATCCGGTGGTTAGCGCACCAGCCGCCGCTGCCATTAACGGCGCAAAGAGACGATCCCAAAGTGGAACGTCGTGGCTGCCATTTAAGGTTTGCGAAAATATCAACGCCGCCGCAACAGGTGTGCCAAACAGTGCGCCGATGGTGCCCGCAGAGGCTAAAATAGTCCACTCCATCCGGTTCACTCGTGGTAACAGACGCGCGCCAATCGCTACCGCGAGGGCGATATTGACGGTCATAATGGGATGTTCCGGCCCAAGACTGACGCCGCCAGCAAGACCGAGAATTAATGCTACGATCAGTCCTGGTAGCGCAGAGGGAGGGACTGGCGCGCCTATCAGCGCTTCACTGGCAGGATCCGGCCCGGCATGACCCCGGCTGAAACGGATGACTAGCCCAACAGCAGCCCCTGTCAGCGTTAAAATTCCGATGATCCAGAGCGGTGAATCCTGGGCTATCCCCAGACTTCCCGGCAGTCGTTGCCAGAGCAGATTCTGTAATACCGAGGCGATTTTCATTACCACCATCAGAATAAGACTGGACGCAATCCCAATTGCCAGAGCGGGGAGCGATAATAACAACATGGTTCTGGCTCGCGGATGGAGCATGTTCTATTCCTTTATGCGGGTTCAGATATTTAGTTTGCCCAGCTTGCACAAAGACATCGCTGCAATTGATGCTGAAACGATAAAGTAAATGTGTGACCCAGATCGATATTTACAGGGAGCCTGCCTTTTCGGCGTTGTTGTTATGCCCCCACGTATTTACAGTGTGAGAAAGAAGTATTTTGACTTTAGCGGAGCAGTTGAAGAATGACAAAGTATGCATTAGTCGGTGATGTGGGCGGTACTAACGCACGTCTTGCTCTGTGTGATATTGCCAGTGGTGAAATCTCGCAGGCTAAAACCTATTCAGGGCTTGATTATCCCAGCCTGGAAGCGGTCATTCGCGTTTATCTTGAAGAGAATAAAGTCGAGGTGAAAGATGGCTGCATCGCCATTGCTTGCCCAATTACTGGTGACTGGGTGGCAATGACCAACCACACCTGGGCGTTTTCGATTGCCGAAATGAAAAAGAATCTCGGTTTTAGCCACCTGGAGATTATTAACGATTTTACGGCGGTTTCGATGGCGATCCCGATGCTGAAAAAAGAGCATCTGATCCAGTTTGGCGGCGCAGAACCGGTTGAAGGTAAACCTGTCGCGGTGTACGGTGCCGGGACAGGGCTTGGGGTCGCACATCTGGTCCATGTCGATAAACGCTGGGTAAGCCTGCCTGGTGAAGGCGGTCACGTTGATTTTGCGCCAAACAGTGAAGAAGAAGCCATTATCCTTGAAATACTGCGCGCGGAAATTGGCCATGTCTCGGCTGAACGCGTGCTCTCTGGCCCTGGACTGGTGAATTTGTATCGCGCGATTGTGAAAGCGGACAACCGCCTGCCGGAAAATCTCAAGCCAAAAGATATTACCGAACGCGCGTTGGCTGACAGCTGCACCGATTGCCGCCGCGCGTTGTCACTGTTTTGCGTCATTATGGGGCGTTTTGGCGGCAATCTGGCGCTCAATCTCGGAACATTTGGCGGCGTCTATATTGCGGGCGGTATCGTTCCGCGTTTCCTTGAGTTCTTCAAAGCCTCCGGTTTCCGTGCCGCTTTTGAAGACAAAGGGCGCTTTAAAGATTATGTTCATGATATTCCGGTCTATTTAATTGTGCACGATAACCCTGGGCTTCTCGGTTCCGGTGCACATTTACGCCAGACCTTAGGCCACATTCTGTAAATCCTTCCTGTCATATCGGGAGGTGACTCTCCCGATAATCTTTTAAATCAATCAGTTAATTCAATTTTTCTTTGTGTCTCTTCACAAGGCCGACCTGCGTCACACTTCCGCACTACGGGATTAATTCTCCAGTAAATGCATTATTTGTCTGGTAACGGCTATTTGTTTTGCACGTTCATAATTTCATTCGTCAACTATAAACGAACGAGGAAATAACGATGAGTAAGAAACTGATTGCCTTATGTGCCTGCCCAATGGGGCTGGCTCACACCTTTATGGCCGCCCAGGCGCTGGAAGAAGCGGCGGTGGAAGCCGGCTATGAAGTGAAAATTGAAACTCAGGGTGCGGATGGCATCCAGAACCGCCTGACGGCGCAGGATATCGCCGAAGCGACAATCATCATTCATTCCGTGGCAGTAACACCAGAAGATAACGAACGTTTCGAATCACGCGACGTTTATGAAATCACTTTGCAGGACGCAATTAAAAACGCTGCGGGCATCATCAAAGAAATCGAAGAGATGATTGCCGCTGAACAACAGTAATATTCGACAGGGATAATTGTTATGGCCATTAAAAAACGCAGTGCAACCGTTGTGCCTGGCACATCCGGTGCGGCAGCGGCAGTTAAGAATCCGCAGGCCTCTAAAACCAGCTTCTGGGGTGAACTCCCGCAGCATGTGATGTCAGGGATTTCACGCATGGTGCCGACCTTAATTATGGGCGGTGTGATCCTCGCTTTCAGCCAGCTGATTGCTTATAGCTGGCTTAAAATTCCCGCAGACATCGGCATTATGGATGCTCTTAATAGCGGGAAATTTTCCGGTTTCGACCTCTCCTTACTGAAATTTGCCTGGCTGTCGCAGTCCTTTGGCGGCGTGCTGTTTGGCTTTGCCATTCCGATGTTTGCCGCTTTTGTGGCGAATTCTATTGGCGGCAAACTGGCGTTCCCGGCTGGGTTTATCGGCGGGTTGATGTCTACCCAGCCCACGCAACTGCTGAACTTCGATCCCAGCACTATGCAGTGGGCGACCTCTTCACCAGTCCCGTCTACCTTCATTGGTGCGCTGATTATTTCTATCGTCGCGGGTTACCTCGTGAAATGGATGAACCAGAAAATCCAGTTACCGGATTTCCTGTTAGCGTTCAAAACCACATTTTTGCTACCGATTCTTTCCGCCATTTTTGTCATGCTGGCGATGTACTACGTGATCACGCCGTTTGGTGGCTGGATCAACGGCGGGATCCGTACCGTGCTGACCGCTGCTGGTGAGAAGGGCGCGCTGATGTACGCAATGGGCATTGCTGCGGCGACCGCAATCGACTTGGGTGGTCCAATCAACAAAGCAGCTGGTTTCGTCGCCTTCAGCTTTACCACCGACCATGTATTACCAGTCACCGCGCGTTCTATCGCTATTGTTATTCCGCCGATTGGTCTGGGTCTGGCGACCATTATCGATCGTCGCTTAACTGGCAAACGCCTGTTTAACGCCCAGCTTTATCCGCAGGGTAAAACCGCGATGTTCCTGGCGTTTATGGGGATCAGTGAAGGTGCGATTCCGTTTGCGCTGGAAAGCCCCATCACCGCCATTCCGTCCTATATGGTTGGCGCGATTGTCGGTTCCACTGCTGCTGTCTGGCTGGGCGCAGTGCAATGGTTCCCGGAATCCGCTATCTGGGCGTGGCCGCTGGTCACTAATCTGGGCGTCTATATGGCGGGGATCGCGCTGGGAGCAATCATTACTGCGCTGATGGTGGTGTTCCTGCGTCTGATGATGTTCCGCAAAGGCAAATTGTTAATCGATAGCCTGTAAGAAGGAAAAGTCCAGATGACATTACTCGCTTCGCTGCGCGACTGGCTTAAGGCGCAACAACTGGATGCGGTGCTTCTCTCCTCACGGCAGAACAAACAGCCGCATCTGGGGATCTCCACCGGATCAGGTTATGTGGTGATTAGCCGTGAAAGTGCGCACATTCTGGTGGACTCGCGCTATTACGCGGATGTAGAAGCCCGCACGCAAGGCTACCAGCTGCATTTGCTCGACGCGATGCACACGCTTGCCACCATCGTCAGGCAAATCATTGCCGATGAGCAGTTGCAAACGCTCGGTTTTGAAGGCCAGCAGGTGAGTTGGGAAACCGCGCACCACTGGCAGTCTGAACTCAATGCGAAACTGGTAAGCGCCACGCCGGATGTGCTGCGGCAAATCAAAACGCCAGAGGAGGTGGAGAAAATCCGCCTCGCCTGTGGGATTGCCGATCGTGGCGCAGAGCATATTCGCCGCTTTATTCAGGCGGGGATGAGCGAATGCGAGATAGCCGCTGAACTGGAGTGGTTTATGCGCCAGCAGGGCGCAGAAAAAGCCTCTTTTGACACCATTGTCGCCAGCGGCTGGCGTGGGGCGCTGCCGCACGGTAAAGCCAGCGACAAGATTGTTGCAGCAGGCGAGTTTGTCACTCTCGATTTCGGTGCGCTGTATCAGGGTTACTGCTCTGATATGACGCGCACCTTGCTGGTGAATGGCGAAGGGGTGAGCGCCGAATCTCACCCGCTGTTTAACGTCTACCAGATTGTCCTGCAGGCACAGCTAGCGGCAATCTCCGCGATTCGCCCCGGCGTGCGCTGCCAACAGGTTGACGATGCCGCGCGCCGGGTGATTACAGAAGCCGGTTATGGCGACTATTTCGGTCATAACACCGGCCATGCTATCGGCATTGAAGTGCACGAAGATCCGCGTTTTTCACCGCGGGACACCACGACGCTACAACCAGGCATGTTACTGACCGTGGAGCCGGGGATTTATTTGCCAGGGCAAGGGGGCGTGCGCATCGAAGATGTCGTGCTGGTCACCCCGCAAGGCGCAGAAGTGCTCTACGCCATGCCGAAAACAGTGTTGCTCACGGGAGAGGCATAATGGATTTATCGCTATTAAAAGCATTGAGCGAGGCAGATGCGATCGCCTCCTCGGAACAGGAAGTGCGGCAGATCCTGCTGGATGAAGCGGATCGCCTGCAAAAAGAAGTGCGATTTGACGGCCTGGGATCGGTGCTGATCCGCCTCAATGAATCGACAGGTCCGAAGGTGATGATCTGTGCGCATATGGACGAAGTGGGATTTATGGTGCGCAGCATCTCCCGCGAAGGGGCGATTGATGTGCTGCCAGTTGGCAATGTGCGCATGGCTGCCCGCCAGTTGCAGGCGGTGCGCATCACCACCCGTGAAGAGTGCAAAATTCCCGGCCTGCTTGATGGCGAGCGGCAGGGGAATGACGTTAGCGCCATGCGCGTGGATATTGGCGCGCGCTCGTATGACGAAGTGATGCAGGCGGGAATTCGTCCAGGCGATCGCGTCACGTTTGATACTACTTTTCAGGTTCTCCCTCACCAGCGGGTGATGGGGAAAGCCTTTGATGATCGCCTCGGTTGCTACCTGCTGGTGACTTTGCTGCGCGAGCTGCACGACGCTGAACTGCCTGCGGAAGTGTGGCTGGTGGCAAGTTCCAGCGAAGAAGTGGGCTTACGCGGCGGGCAAACCGCCACGCGTGCGGTGTCGCCGGATGTCGCCATTGTGCTTGATACCGCCTGCTGGGCGAAAAACTTTGATTATGGCGCAGCTAACCATCGCCAGATTGGTCACGGACCGATGCTGGTGTTAAGCGATAAGTCACTGATTGCGCCGCCAAAACTTACCGCCTGGATCGAAACTGTGGCGGCAGAAATTGGCGTGCCGTTACAGGCGGATATGTTCAGTAACGGCGGCACGGACGGTGGAGCGGTGCACTTAACCGGTACTGGCATATCCACAGTGGTGATGGGGCCAGCAACCCGCCATGGACATTGCGCCGCATCGATTGCCGACTGCCGCGACATTTTGCAGATGCAGCAGCTTTTATCTGCCCTTATTCAACGTCTTACCCGTGAGACGGTTGTTCAATTGACGGATTTCAGATGATCTCCTGATTAACCCGGAGCGGTTATGTTAACGATTCAATTTCTCTGTCCTTTGCCAAACGGTCTGCATGCTCGTCCGGCGTGGGAACTTAAAGAGCAGTGCAGCCACTGGCAAAGCGAAATCACCTTCATCAACCATCGCCAGAACGCGAAGGCGGATGCCAAAAGTTCGCTGGCGCTGATTGGCACCGGCACATTATTTAATGACAGTTGCAGCCTGAACATTGGCGGCAGCGATGAAGAGCAGGCGCGGCGCGTGCTGGAAGAGTACATCCAGGTGCGCTTTATCGACAGCGACAGCGTCCAGCCGACGCAGGCAGAACTGACGGCGCACCCGCTGCCGCGTTCATTAAGCCGCCTGAACCCTGATTTACTGTACGGCAATGTGCTGGCAAGCGGCGTCGGCGTGGGTACGCTGACCCTGTTACAGAGCAACAGCCTCGACAGTTATCGGGCAATCCCCGCCAGTGCGCAAGACTCCACCTGGCTGGAACACAGCCTGGCAACGCTTGCCGAGCAACTGAACCAGCAGTTGCGCGAGCGTGACGGCGAAAGCAAAACTATCCTCAGCGCCCATTTGTCGCTGATTCAGGATGATGAATTTGCAGGGAATATCCGTCGCCTGATGGCAGAACAGCATCAGGGGCTGGGAGCGGCGATCATCAGCAATATGGAGCAGGTTTGCGCCAAACTTTCTGCCTCTGCCAGCGATTATCTGCGCGAGCGGGTCAGTGACATTCGTGATATCAGCGAACAGTTGCTGCATATTACCTGGCCGGAACTGAAGCCGCGTAATAATCTGGTGCTCGAAAAACCGACCATTCTGGTGGCCGAGGATTTAACCCCTAGCCAGTTTTTGAGCCTCGATTTAAAAAATCTTGCAGGCATGATTCTGGAGAAAACCGGACGCACCTCGCATACTCTGATTCTGGCCCGCGCCTCGGCGATCCCGGTTTTGAGCGGCCTGCCGCTGGATGCGATTGCCCGTTATGCCGGACAACCGGCGGTGCTTGACGCCCAATGTGGCGTGCTGGCGGTAAATCCTGATGACGCGGTGAGCGGTTATTATCAGGTTGCGCAGACGCTGGCGGATAAACGTCAGCAGCAACAGGCGCAGGCCGCCGCGCAGCTGGCCTATTCCCGTGATAACAAGCGTATTGATATTGCGGCGAATATTGGCACTGCTCTGGAAGCACCAGGCGCGTTTGCTAACGGCGCGGAAGGCGTCGGGCTGTTTCGTACCGAAATGCTCTATATGGATCGTGACAGCGCGCCGGACGAACAGGAGCAATTTGAAGCTTACCAGCAGGTATTACTGGCGGCGGGCGACAAACCGATTATCTTCCGCACGATGGACATCGGCGGTGATAAAAGCATTCCTTACCTCAACATTCCCCAGGAAGAGAACCCGTTCCTCGGCTATCGCGCGGTACGTATTTATCCGGAATTTGCTGGCCTGTTCCGCACTCAACTGCGGGCGATTTTGCGCGCTGCCAGTTTCGGCAACGCCCAGTTGATGATCCCGATGGTCCACAGCCTTGATCAGATCTTATGGGTGAAAGGTGAGATCCAGAAAGCGATCGTTGATCTTAAGCGCGATGGCCTGCGTCATGCAGAAACGATCCCGTTGGGGATCATGGTTGAGGTGCCGTCGGTATGTTACATCATCGATCACTTCTGCGATGAGGTCGATTTCTTCAGCATCGGCTCTAACGATATGACCCAGTATTTGTATGCGGTCGATCGTAATAACCCGCGGGTATCGCCGCTATATAATCCGATCTCGCCATCGTTTCTGCGCATGTTGCAGCAGATAGTTACCACTGCGCATCAGCGGGGCAAATGGGTAGGTATTTGCGGTGAACTGGGTGGTGAAAGCCGTTATCTGCCGCTTCTGCTTGGGCTGGGCCTGGATGAGCTAAGCATGAGTAGCCCACGCATTCCGGCGGTGAAAAGCCAGCTTCGTCAACTGGATAGCGAGGCGTGTCGGGAACTGGCGCGTCAGGCATGTGAATGCCGCAGCGCGCAGGAAATTGAAGCGTTACTCACCACGTTTACGCCGGAAGAAGACGTTCGCCCACTGCTGGCGCTGGAGAATATCTTCGTTGATCAGGACTTTAGCAATAAAGAGCAGGCGATTCAGTTCCTGTGCGGTAACCTCGGCGTTAACGGGCGTACTGAGCATCCGTTCGAGCTGGAAGAAGATGTCTGGCAGCGGGAAGAGATTGTTACTACTGGCGTTGGTTTTGGCGTGGCGATCCCGCACACCAAATCGCAGTGGATCCGCCATTCCAGTATCAGCATTGCCCGACTGGTGAAACCGGTTGACTGGCAGTCAGAAATGGGCGAAGTCGAACTGGTGATCATGCTGACGCTGGGCGCTAACGAAGGGATGAATCATGTGAAAGTCTTCTCGCAGCTGGCGCGTAAACTGGTGAATAAAAACTTCCGCCAGTCGCTTTTCGCCGCAAGTGATGCGCAAAGCATCCTGACGCTGCTGGAAACGGAAATAACCTTCTAAACTTAGCCCTGAAAACGGGCGCTGTACTCTCCCGGCGTCAGGCCAAACTGACGCCGGAAGACGCGACAAAAATAGTCGCTATCCGGAAAGCCGCAACGCTGCGCCACTTCATGAATCGACAGATGATATTTCTGCAAAATCATCCTCGCTTTTGCCATTCGTACCCAGCGAACATACTCGATAAAACGCATCGTCCCATGCTGCGCAAACAGTTTTGACAGATGATTGGGCGTGATATTAAAAAATTGCGCCACGCTCTCGCGAGTGAGCGGCTGAGCGTAGTTATCCTGAACCCAGTTACAAATGCTGTGGTAGAGAAAATCGCTGCGCGGTTGCGAATTACCCGGTGGCATGTTGACCACGTTGCGGCAAAGATGCAGCAAACTTAACACCAACGGTTGAATGATACTCTGCTCCAGTGGCGAACGGCTAAGATGGGTGAGGGCGGTAAGCATCGCTTCACCTTCGCCGCGTTGCAGGCTGGGAAGCTGGATCTGGCGAGCAGGATGCAGTAACGACGTGGTGCGGCTATCGTAAAACGATAACCCCAGCCAGGTCGGCGCAAACACCAGGCTTAACAGCATTACCGGTTTGTGGTTGACCGGTAAATTAGCCGCGCGCGCCGGAATAAACAGCATTTCTCCTTCCACCATACGCTGCTGCTTTGCTTCCAGCAGATTGCCATATTCGCCGCGTAGCACAATATCCAGTCGGGGAAAATCAATACACAAACTGCCTACCGGCAGCGAGGCGGGCTGGCAGGCAAACCAGACGCGCCCAAGCAGTTGCGGGTTAAGCACCAGGCCGCTGAACAGATCGGCGAAAAATTGTTGATCGGCGGGCAAGCCTGCTGCTTTCATGAAAGTTCCCGATTACAGATGCATTAACTGGCGGAATTCTTTAACTTTGCTGCGGCTGACTGGCACTTCAAAATCTAGATCTTTCAGCCGCAGAATATAGGTATTATTAAACCATGGTTCTATCTCGCGGATTTTGTTCAGGTTGACGCAAAACGAGCGATGGCAGCGGAAAAAGTGCGACGACGGCAGTTTGCTGCAAAACTCGGTGATGTTCATTGGCATCACATAAGATTCACGCCGCGTATAGACAAAGGTCATTTTCTCGTGCGCTTCGGCGTAGTAGATATCATTGACCGGCGTCACGATGAGGCGTTCATCCTTCACCAGATTAATGGTGTCATTCTCACGCGTTAACGGCACGGCAGGCGTGCTGCTGGTTTGCTGTTGCTGCCAGGCGGCTTCCAGCTTTTGCAGCATCCCGGTAATCCGTGACTCCTGATACGGTTTGAGAATGTAGTCAAACGCCTCCAGTTCAAACGCTTCCACCGCATGTTCTTTCCACGCGGTGATAAACACAATAAACGGCTTATGGGCGAACTGGCTGATGTTTTGTGCCAGCAGCACGCCATCCAGCGACGGAATATTGATATCCAGAAAAATAGCGTCGACGCGGTTATGCTGCAAAAACTTCAACACGTCCAGACCGTCGTCAAAGGTGCCGACAATCTCCATCTGGCTGTGCTCTTTAATAAGCCAGCTAAGTTCCTGTTGTGCCAGGAATTCGTCTTCAACAATGATGACTTTCACAATATCACTCCGGCTCAAAGCAATAACGTAGCCTGTGAGGCGACAGGGGTGCGTTGGTTAGGAATGTAAAACGCAATTTCCGTTCCTGGTTCCAGGCGGCGGATATGCAGCCCCTCGCCATATAACAACTTCACGCGATGATGCACATTCAGCAGGCCGATTTTATTGCCCGGCATTTCATTCGCTTCGACCCGCTCAATCACCTTTGGATCGATGCCATGCCCGGTATCTCTTACCGCAATACGGACCCGATTACCGCACTCCGCAACGCTGATGGTGACAACACCTTTTCCCTTGCAAGGCTGAATACCGTGGACAATGGCGTTCTCCACCAACGGCTGGATAAGCAGGCTGGGAATGCAGCAATTCACCTCTTCATCAATATCATAGATAACCGTCAGCTTGTCGCCAAAGCGGGCCTGCTCAATGGCGATATAGTCTTTAATTTGGTACAGCTCTTTTTTGATATCAATTTGCTCATCGTCTTTTAATTCAATGTTATAGCGCAGATAGCGCGACAAATTAAAGATTAGCTGGCGAGCAGTGTCTGGATTCAGACGAATCGACGATGAAATCGCGTTCAGAGCGTTAAACAGAAAATGGGGATTAATTTTGCTTTGCAGGGCGCGAAGCTCTGCCTTATTTGCCATTTCCCGTAGCTGCTCGGCGCGAGAAACCTCCAGTTGGGTAGAGATGATTTGCGACAGACCGACCGCCATCTCCTGTAATGATGACGTAATCTGGTGCGCGTGGCAGTAGTAAATTTTCAGCGTTCCGGTCACAACGCCTTTCTCCCACAATGGGATCACCAGCATGGAATGAATCTCTGGTGTGCGGTGGGCTTCATCATTGTTTTTAATAATGATTTTCCCGTAATTCATCGCCTGGCGGGTAGTCGGGCTAATGAAGTCATCGCCATTCTGATAGTTGTGTTCGCCCACGCCGACATACGCCAGCACATGATCGGTATTGGTGATTGCCACCGCGTCAGCGTGAATGTCATCGCGGATAATTTCGCAGACCTTGCGTAATGACTCGCTATTGACATGGCGAAACAGAGGCAGCGTTTTGTTGGCGATATCCAGCGCCAGCTTGGCCTGTCGCGCGGCGCTGGCCTCTTTTTCGCCCTCAACACTTTGTACCAGCAGCACAATAAAGCCGATACAGACACTGCCGAGGATCATCGGGATACCGATTTTGGAGACGATATCCAGCCCCAGCTCAGTGGTCGGCGCCCAGACAATCACCAGAATCATGGTCAACGTTTCACAGAGCATGCCGCCGAGAATACCGACGCGCCAACGCTGCGCTTTGGGGATTTTCAGGTTGATCCAACCAGAGATGCATCCCGCCAGAATACTGGTGATAAAGCAGGGGATAGCCGTCACGCCGCCGATATCAATTAAATAACGATGAATACCCGCGATTACCCCGGTAATGATGCCCACCCATGGGCCAAACAGAATCCCGCCCGACATCACCGCAATAATACGCACGTTAACCAGCGAACCTTCCACCGGTACGCCAGACCAGGTGCTGAACAAGGCGAACAGCGAGAAAATGGCGGTAACAGCGAGCAGCTCTTTCGCTGAGTGCGCCGATTTGTGCAACAGCTCGCGAAACAGGCGGATACGGATGAGGAAAAACAGGCAGATAAGCATTAGCGCTGCCCGATCGAAGACCGCCAGCAGCATGTTGAATATTTCGTGCACGGGTGACTCTGAATAAGGTTTAAACCTCTATGATAGGTAACCTGAAGGCTGATGACCAGTGCGCTACTTTTGAGGAAAAACCACAAATTTAAAAGGGGATTGAAAGCTAAATGGTGTACTGGCAATACATCTCTTGTCAGTATCAAGCTAATTGGTAAATTTATTGAAATTATATTGTTAATGTAATGGGTGGTAATTTTCTTGTTGGCGAATCTGACTTTCCTGTTTTTAAGGTTTTGTTCCTCTTTTTTCGCATTAATAAAAATTTTCCAAAACGCTGGACAGACAGAAATTAATCAGGCTATTTTCAAAACAGCCACCATCGTGGCAGCGTCGCTCGGACGGTCCGGGCGCTAACGTTAATCTGAGGAAATTATGGCTGACACTCGTCCTGAACGTCGCTTTACGCGCATTGATCGTCTCCCGCCCTACGTTTTTAACATTACCGCTGAACTGAAGATGGCTGCGCGTCGGCGCGGCGAAGATATTATCGATTTCAGTATGGGCAACCCGGACGGCGCGACCCCGCCGCATATTGTCGAAAAATTATGTACTGTGGCGCAGCGACCGGACACACACGGTTACTCCACCTCGCGCGGTATTCCTCGGTTACGTCGCGCGATTTCCCGCTGGTATCAGGAACGTTATGACGTTGAAATCGACCCGGAATCAGAAGCCATCGTCACCATCGGTTCGAAAGAGGGGCTGGCGCACCTGATGCTGGCGACGCTGGATCACGGTGACACCGTGCTGGTGCCGAATCCAAGCTACCCCATTCATATTTATGGCGCGGTGATTGCTGGTGCTCAGGTACGTTCAGTGCCGCTGGTGGAAGGTGTCGATTTTTTCAACGAACTGGAACGCGCTATTCGTGAAAGTTATCCGAAACCGAAGATGATGATCCTTGGCTTCCCGTCAAACCCAACCGCGCAATGCGTAGAACTGGAGTTCTTCGAAAAAGTAGTGGCGCTGGCGAAACGCTACGATGTGTTGGTGGTCCATGACCTGGCCTATGCGGATATCGTCTACGATGGCTGGAAAGCGCCGTCAATCATGCAGGTGCCGGGCGCACGTGACGTAGCGGTCGAGTTCTTTACGCTGTCGAAAAGCTACAATATGGCGGGCTGGCGTATTGGCTTTATGGTCGGCAATAAAACACTGGTCAGCGCGTTGGCACGTATTAAAAGCTATCACGATTACGGTACCTTTACACCGTTGCAGGTGGCGGCGATTGCGGCGCTGGAGGGCGATCAACAGTGCGTGCGCGACATTGCCGAACAGTACAAACGCCGCCGCGATGTGCTGGTAAAAGGGCTGCATGAAGCGGGCTGGATGGTTGAAATGCCGAAAGCCTCGATGTATGTCTGGGCGAAAATCCCGGAACCGTATGCGGCAATGGGCTCGCTGGAATTTGCCAAGAAGCTGCTTAACGAAGCGAAGGTTTGTGTCTCACCCGGCATCGGCTTTGGCGACTACGGCGACACGCATGTACGCTTTGCGCTGATTGAAAACCGCGACCGTATTCGTCAGGCGATTCGTGGGATTAAAGCGATGTTCCGCGCTGACGGCTTACTGCCCGTCAGCAGCAAACATATTCACGAAAACGCGGAATAAACACCATCGCCAGAAATGCAAACAGGAGCCTGATGGCTCCTGTTTTTCGTTTCGCAGTTTACTTTTAGATCATCAGGGCAAAAGTACCGGCCCAAACGATGACCATAAAAGAAATGCCCATAAAGAAATATTTCACTTTACATCTCTCCGCGTAATTACTGTTACGCCTGAATGACTTCATTACACCTGTTACAGTGAGCTGACACCCGCGGGCATCACCTCAGAATTCTGAGCATATTGGCTCGAGACGGCGCTAATGTACGCCTAAAACTAAATCGAAACAAGTGGCATTTTCTTATTTACTTTTAGTAACTTACGAGTGTCGCATATCGGCGACAGATTGATTTCTGGAAGTAATAATTCACGATTCAGCGAAGGGGAAAATCTTAAGAAAAAAGCCATAAAAACCATGATGTTATTATGGCTTATCTGAGGAGGGAAAAAGCCTGGGTTATTTGTTAAACGTATAACGAGGCTTCACCCACCGGACGCGTTTTGAAGCGGCGATGGATCCAGAGATACTGCTCTGGTGCGCGCATAATCTCTTTCTCAATAATTTTATTCATATAGGCGGCGGCCTGAATTTCATCAGCCGGATAGCCTTCCATTTCTGGCGTAATAAACAGACGGTAACCGCTATAATCGGTTTTTCGTACCATCGTCACAGTTAGCATAGCTGCGCCAGAGAGGCGAGAGAGAACGTAGGTGCCATTGGTTGTAGCAACATTTTCTACCGCAAAGAACGGCGCGAAGGAGCTACCTTTACGACCATAATCCTGGTCAGGTGCAAACCATACGGCTTCACCTTTTTTCAGCGCACTGACAATGCCGCGCAGATTATTTCTACCGATCATCGCTTTATTGGAACGCATGCGACCACGGGTCTGTACCCATTCCATCAGTTGATTATTATGCGGACGGTAAGTTGCCATCATCGGTTGGCAAAGCCCCATTACGCGGCCACCCAACTCCAGCGACATAAAGTGCACACCGACAACCATCACGCCGCGATTTTGCATTTGCGCGCGTTGCAGGTTATCCAGCCCTTCGACATCAAACCATTTACGCACGCGACGATCTGGCCAGAACCACGCCATTCCAGTTTCTACCAACGCCATTCCGAGCGAGCGAAAGTTGTCAGTAATCATCTTCTCGCGCTCTTCGGAGGAAAGCAGCGGGAAGCAAAGCTCAAGGTTTTTGCAGGCGATGGATTCGCGACGTTTCAAGAACGGTCTGGCCATTGTGCCGATACGCGTGCCAAGGAAGCACAGAACAGGGTAAGGAAGTTGTACCCAAAGCCAGAGTACGCCAAGACCAAACCACGTCAGCCAGTAGCGAGGATGCAGGAACTCGCGGGAAAATTTGCATTGTGGAAACATAGTTACCTTCTGTAGATACGAATTGTTGTATCGCAGAAGATTCCATGTCTACAGCGGTACACTCAATTGATTGGGCCATCATGTACGACAATGGTTCCTGTAAAGAGTGTAAAGACTAGTCAGGACATAACCACGAGGAGCATGAATACGGTATTTCTATTTTATCACCAGCTGATTATTTTCAGCTACTGATTATTTATCACTCAAGTGAATATTTTTCAGTGATTTATAGTTATGTTGATAATATATTGTTTTTATTGATATTTTGCTGAAATTGCCAGTGGTTAAGAATTGTCTTACTATTGGAGTAATTGAAGTAACACGTTTTTTAGCACGGCAGGAGGTTGAGCTATGATTTATTTATGGATGTTTCTCGCCCTGTGTATCGTCTGCGTTAGCGGATATATCGGTCAGGTATTAAATGTAGTTTCTGCTGTCTCTTCATTTTTCGGTATGGTCATCCTTGCCGCACTCATTTATTACTCCACGATGTGGTTAACCAGTGGCAATGAGTTGGTCACGGGAATATTTATGTTTCTTGCACCAGCCTGCGGATTGATAATTCGCTTTATGGTGGGGTATGGAAGGCGGTAGTGGAGCGAAAATTTTAATGGCAGGTGTTCAGAGCACCAACTGAAGAGATTGTTCACCTGTGACCATCCATTTCGTGAATATATAATGCCACTTTAGAGCAATCGGCTGGACATGATCGTTATTGTTGAGTTGGTGGCCGTTTTTACGTCATTTCCGATAAAAGGTCTTTGCGTAAAATTGTGTACAAACACGAAAAAAGAGAGTGTGAGAAATTCTGGGGCATTTCAGTAACTTGCAATCAGAAAGGAATGACGTATGTCCAGCCCTTCGATTTTGATAAAACCCTTAGGTGCTTCAGTCCGGAGCTAACGGATGAGGACGGCATTTTAGATCATTTAATCAAATAGTTAACCTCAGCTGCATTGACTGAGGAATTTGGCTCTCGTCTGGTTCAGTAGTTGGAAGCCAGGTCTAAAAACGGTTCCAGTAAAAAGATTATTAAAGCCACAAAGGGCAGTTTCGAATGGACTACGGACTACGTCACGCGACTCTAATCGCTCGGTTGATTCCCAATTAGTGAAAAAGGCGCTAGACCACGTTCCCCTATAAGATCGAACGGATTATCATTCTCTTGTTGTGCCTGGGGTACGCTGCAGGATCTCTGTAGTGAGATTGAAGATTTATATGCTTTCAGCGTGCCCGCTATGACCATTATCGCCATGACAAATAAGGCCATTTCTGAGTTAAACCAGTGGCAACAATGTCCACTGGAAAAGTTCTATCGTCTGTCTGGATGCCATTCAATATAAAATACAGGAAGATGACCGTTATCAGGACAAAGCAGTTAAGACGATACAAGAGCTGAATCTGGAAAGTAAAAAGAAGTTCTGAGTCTGTATCGGCTTAAAAAAGAATCGCTAGTTTCTGGTCATTTGTATTAAGTGACTAGCAAAATTAAAGCCCCAGCTTCGGGGCATAAATCATGCAATACTTTAGTGGCAGTGAATTTCGCTAATTAAGTTTGTTGGAACAATCATAACCCAGTTTGCTGGTTTGATTTGTATGGCTGAATTTGCGTTATCAATTTTTTCAGCGTGACATATTGAATAATAAAAATGATCATTTAAAAAAATGTTTTTCTTCGCCATTTCACTTTCTGATATTATGTCTGCATTCACAATATAAATACACAATAACACTCCGGAAATAAAATAAGATAAATAACTGATTGGTTTTGAGAAATTACATTGAGATAAACATGCTATGAACAATAAGATAGAGAGAAAGTTTGTTCCAACAAAATATCTATCGGGAAATGTGGTTTGATAGTTATTCAGGAGATCACTGAGGCCGATTCTACCAAAAACAGTCGTAACAAGACAGATAAAGAGTGCGATCGCTAAAGTAAGTAAATGCTTTTTTATTGTTACATCTTTAGTTTTGTAAATAATAGTTGTACAAAAGATAATATATACAAATGATAGAATTATCGATATTGAATCATTTAATTTTTCATACCACGGAAATACAAATGGATAAAGTAGCAGTCGAGCCGTTACCATTTCAATAATGTTATTAGGATTGTAGCCAGCGTCACCAAGTCCACCAGAGCCGTTGATTCGAGGAAGTATAAATAAAGCTAATATGACCATGGATATAGCTAAAGGTAGCATATCCTTAATTAAAATATATTTATTTTTAACATTCAATAATTTGAAGAAATAATAAACCCCTACAATTATAAATACGACAGGGTTTGTTGCGGCAGTTAACCAGATCATTATGTCAATAATAATTTTGGCAATTTTTTTATTGACGTACTCTCTCTGTATAATAAGAGCACTCGCTATAGCTGGCATATAAAAACCAATTTGTAGCAAATGACCGATATTTTCAGATTGAGAATGACCTAAAGGCAATAATAGAGCTATGAAGTATGCTAAAATAGAAAATAATGGATTGGATATTTTAATGATTAAATGAAAAGCCATAACGGCCATTAGACTATAGAAAAAATACGATACTATAGCTAGGGATTGCGGAAGAAGTAATAATGGGCTCCCGCTTATAATACTGCTGATTGATGTTGATACAAACAAAAAGAAAATATTAAAGAATACAAAATAATCTTCTCTGGCATTAATGAAGGTTTCTAGCCAACCATGATTCAATGCATTAGCAACCCAGACGCCATCTTCCGCATAAAGCCAGGGGTTGATGATTGGAGTCGTATAACGCATAGCCAAAATTAGCATGCCAAATATTATTAAAATAATATAACTGCTGATGTTTATATTTCTCATTTTCCTTTTCTCTGATTATAAAATCCAAAACACGCTTTAAATAAGACAATCAATACGGAAAAATTTCCTTTGATTCCATTTATTTTTGTAGGTATTTCACCTTTAGGATAACGACGAATGGTCGGAATTTCTAAGCAACGATAACCAAGTTGTGGGACTCGGTATGAAAGATATGCCAGTAGTTCATAAGATGAGAAAATATCTCGGAACGGTGCAACACGCTCGTCAAGCAACATTTTACTACTATAACCCCTAAATCCTTGAGTGGTATCTGTCCATTTAAATCCTGAAAAGAAACTAAGCATAGGCGCATGGATAAAACGTATTGCAATATCTCGGGTGAGAGGAGTATTTTCTGCTAAACCACCATTAAGGAAACGAGACGCTTGGACGAAATGTACACCATTTTTTAGAGCTGTGATAAATTGTGGAATAGCTACAGGATCATCTTTGTCATTTCCATCAATAGTCACAATGCCTTCATAACCTCGCTCAAGAGCAAAAGCATAGGCACATCTTAGCTGTGCGCTTAGCTTACCCGGTGCTGTTTTCAGTATTAGACCACGAACGCCTTTTTCCTGTAGGATATTGGGATTCAGAGAACCATCGGTGCTACCACCATCAACAATAATTATATCCGCATAAGTTGATACATTTATGGCAGCCATTCTTGCTAATAGGTTATGTATACGATTACCTTCGTTAATTACGGGGATAACGACGCAATAATTGTGTTTTTTACCAAGCCACATTTGGTTTTCGTAGGCAGGGACTTGCCATTTGGCGCGAAGTGTTTGAGATATGAATTCAGTCATAATGTTTACTTAACTTTAAGGGTAATAAGGGCGACACCACTCATCACCAACAGAATTCCAGTAATGGTAGACCAGTAAACTGGTTCGCGGAAAATAATGACAGAGAATAATGCGACACAGGCAATTGCACCAGAGGTCAGTATTGGGTGTGCTACATTCAAAGGTAAAAATGCCAGTGTAACAGCATATAACAAAAAGGCAATTCCATATAGAAATATCCCTAACCATAATGGCCAATTTGCAAGCGCGGCAAGAGGTTCAGCCAAACTTGGGAGCCTTCTGGGAGGGGTTATTGCTAATTTTATAAGAACACTGGCCGAGGCATTAGAAAATATGCCAAGAATTAAAATGAGCCACTTCATGCTATTCCCCCTTTCTACTGGCGATAATGAGAAATTGCGAAATCAAGAGCATCCTCAATAGAGGAAAGCGAATGCTTATTTTGGGGATCGAGCATTTCGATTGTTGCAATAGAGTTCGGTAATGCGTGATAGAGAGCATTAGCAATATGTGTATGGTTCGCACCACTACAGCCTAAAGGAGCCAGATCTGGCTCACTGAGATGAATATGACCTATAATGTCAGCGTCTTGCTGAAGGATATCATTAATATTTTCTTTGTTAATTATGATGGCACCAGTATCCAGCTGCATTTTAATTGCTGGGTGATTTACTTGCCGAACAACAAAAGCAGTTTCAGCACTGTCAATCATAAAGTTTGCCCCGTAACAGACTGGGTTAGGTTCAAGGCAAAAATAAACGCCTTCTTGCCGCGCAATATCACCAAGATGATTAAAGAAATTTATTGCAGTTTCAAGAGTGATACTATCAGATAATCCCTTTCGGTCGCGGTTTTTAGGTGATCCAAACACTAATGCTGGAATTCCTAAACCAGCAGCAATACGACTGATAGCCTGTAAGTGAACCAACATTTTTTTTTGTACTTCGTTGGTTGAAAAAAGATTTAACCCTTGGGTTCCAAATAATAATGATTGCATGCCAACTAATGAAATTCCATTGTCATGCCAGTAATTACGAACGGCAAATATTTCGCGTTCACTAGCATCTAACGGATTGGGGAAGTATTTCCCAGGGACAATATCTATTGCATCAATCTGTCTGGAATGTAGTAGGTGACAGATAGAATCATCATCGGTTATATTCCAGGCCAAACCTGAGAGTGAAAGTCTCATTTTAATTACTGCCTATTTCAGATTGTGCATAAGCGCGTATTGCCATCAATGATTCACGACGGTTATACTGATAGTCATGATCGTTAGTAAATAGGTGGCTATGGCAACTTTTCATATCGTAATATCCAGGTTTATCCTGAATGTGATTGCAAAACTCGAAGCCAAAACTATGTTGTGCTATATCAGCGACGCTTATTGGTGCCGCAGTCAAATGTACCAGTGATAATTTATGTTGTAGCGCAATGTTAATGTCATACCACAAGTTGATCATCGGGTAAAATTGAAAAACACTACGACTTTCGATTTGTAAAATATTATTTTTATGCAAAAAATCATAGATAATGTTTTTTTTGAGACCTGGCCCAACGAGGCCTGGTAATCGTATAATTAGATTGTCAGGGAATTGTTTGCTAACAAATTGTTCTAAATAATATCTGTGTGCACCATAAGCATGTAATCCTTCTGTTTCGATTGATGTAGTCTCATCAACATTAACTGGATCTTTAAATACATCCACAGTACTAATCAAAATAAATTTTTGACAAGATATGGTTTTTAATTTTTCAATTAGGTTATTGATTTTTTTTATGTCGTCGGCAGGGTCTTTATTTGCAAGCCATTTTTGTGCAGGGGCACCGGCACAAACTACAGTATCAAATGTTTTTCCAACAATTTCGTCGATGTTGGTTGAGCGATATAGTGCATCGAAACGACGTTGTCTTAATAAAGTTGTACCGACAAAACCGGTATATCCAATCAATGCGTCCATTCTTCCCCCATAGCCTGTGGTGTTAAACCATCACGACCAGTTTGTACATAATTAGACTCTAGTGGCAGAGAAGTGTGCATAACATTAAACCTATCGGTATTAACCATGACTTCACTTGTTCGTTCATAAACCACTGCATACTCTGCCTGTGAGTTGCTTTCATCTAGCAGGCGTCCCAAATACTCGCCAAAAAAAGCCATCATGACGAACTGAATTATAAATAATGAAGTTACAACTAATATAGACGTTGTCCAGCCTTCAACAACAAGCCCACTGAACAGATGGATCAACACGCTATAACAAGCAAATAGAAAACCTGCAAGACTTCCGCCGAAACCGAGAATAGACATCCAACGTAGCGGCTTCGTGGAGTTAAATATTACCAGGTGCATCAATCGATGCAATGATTTTACTACCCCGGCGCCCTCTGATTGTTTTAGAGGTTTGTAGATGAGGGCTTCGGCTGGATAGCCGGTTTTGTGAATACGAAGATAGAATTGGTGGTGAAATCGCCCGATTCGAGTAACGGCATTTACAGCGCGACGGCTTAAACAACGTAACCCCGTTGAGTTAGAAGGAATCTCATAATCTATGGTGCGCAATGCAACATTCATGAGTCGACGAAGTATCCGATAACGTAGTGAACGAACGCTATTCGAGACACCAATTACGACATCGGCACCTTCACGACATTTGTTAACACTTTGAGGTACGACTTCTACCGGATCGGCCAGTGGATTCCATAAAACAACAAAATCACCGATAGCACTTTCTAATCCAGCCGCTAACGCAACATCATGAAATACGGGAGTGGATAGCTGGATTATTCGTACACAAGGAATATCCTTCAACACACGATCTTCTACCTGTGCACTAGTATTGTCTAACCCCGGTGCTATAACGACTAATTCGTAATCACTGTATAGCGTATCCAGAAGTGAGGCTAGTTTAGATAAAGGAGTATAGATATCATTCAAGTGGTCTGGAATGACAATAACGACTGATACAAAAGATTCACTTTTCATTTTTATCAACTCAACTCGATCACGCGTTCTATTTCATGTAGAGCATCATAAATATTGTCAATTTTCCCACCCATCACGCAGTGAAGCCCCTTCAATATATAATTCGGGCGAAATAAAATTGGGCGAGAATCATCGCTATCACTTCGTGGAAGGATTGTTTTTACTTCCCAGATAGAGCTTTGATATTGGCATTCACCCAAACAAGGGATATAACGCGTGGCATCTCTTATCATATGCCCCCAGGCCGAATGCCGTTCATTCAGTTCATACTTTCTATATGCATCCTCGTAAGGTTTATTTGGTCTGTCATTCCATTGGTAATGGGGGGTGTATCGAACATGGCTGAAGGAATGTAGTTGAGCTGGTGGGAATGGCATAACAGAAAAAAAAGGGCCACACATTAGTGTTAACCCCATTTTTTTTAGCTCGTCTGGAACAGTTACAAGGCACATTTCCGTCATTTCATGACGAAGGGGAATTAATGTAAGCTCAGAGCCATTCAAGAGATAATTAATTCTTGAATAAGTACAATTGAAAAGATGATCAACATAGCTAATATCTGGTTGTCCAGATATTGTTGTGATTACCTCTAACCCCTCACCAGATTTGCTAACTTTTTCAACAACCGCGTCCGTTACAATAGTAACTTTTGCCGCTGAAAGCCGTTGTAGCATTATATTACGCAGCTTATGGGAATCAAATGCATACTCACGGGTAGTAAACACCGCATCGATAAGTACAGGATTAATCAAACGTTTCACTGACGGAGGAGCATCTTCACATTCAGCACCTATACGTTGACAAAATCGGCTAAATTGTGCACCTGTTATTTTACTTAACGCACCTGCAACAAGGTAATATTTGGCAAAATCATCTTCAATGCAGTCGCGAAATTCAGTAACAAAACGGGGGAAAGAGATACGAGAGCGTAACGCTGTCAAGATGCTGCGTGGATAATGATAGCCATTGTGCACTCGAGCCTGATTAACATAGGATGCTCGGGACATGAGTTCTTGACTTTTCTCATAAACTGTAACTTTACAACCCTTCAATGCAAGTTGTTCTGCCAGATACAAACCAAAAAAACCGCCTCCTGCGATTGCAATATTTTTACTCCCCATAATCGAAACCTCCGAAAATACGTTAAAACTAGAAGTATTAATGTTTATAAGTATTAACGTTGATAAGTATTAATGTTGGTAAGTTTGGGCGTACAAAAATTTAACTGCGGCTATATTTTTAGATTATCCTTAATATTGGGATAATACTTAATTCGTTAGATGAATGAAAGTCTATTGTGAATTTTAGTGGTTTATTTAATTTGTTCATCTGAACAGAGGTGATATGCTCACCTCAGAACAATACAGGTGCACAAATGAAAAGCCGAAAATCTAGTCCTGAATTCAAACGCGAATCCGCTCAACTGATTGTTGACCAGAACTACACAGTGGCAGATGCCGCCAAACTATTGATGTTGGCCTTTCCACGATGACAAGATGGGGCAAACAACTGCGTGATGAGCGTCAGGGAAAAACACAAACAGACTTCCCGATAACTCCGAAACAAATCGAAATACGTGAGCTAAAGAAAAAGCTACAACGAATTGAAATGGAAAACGAAATATTAAAAAAGGCTACCGCGCTCTTGATGTCAGACTCCCTGAACAGTTCTCGATAATCGGGAAACTCAGAGCGCATTATCCTGTGGTCACACTCTGGCTACAGATACTGGAAAAACCGTCCTGAAAAACCAGACGGCAGACGGGCTGTATTACGCAGTCAGGTACTTGAGCTACATGGCATCAGCCACGGTTCGGCCGGAGCAAGAAGCATCGCCACAATGGCAACCCGGAGAGGCTACCAGATGGGACGCTGGCTTGCTGGCAGGTTCATGAAAGAGTTGGGATTGGTCAGTTGCCAGCAGCCGACTCACCGATATAAACGTGGTGGTCATGAACATGTTGCTATCCCTAACTACCTTGAACGGCAGTTCGCCGTAACCGAGCCAAATCAGGTGCGGTGATGTGACCTATATCTGGACGGGTAAGCGCTGGGCGTACCTCGCCGTTGTTCTAGGCCTGTTCGCAAGAAAACCAGTGGGCTGGGCCATGTCGTTCTCGCCGGACAGCAGGCTCACCATGAAAGCGCTGGAAATGGCATGGGAAACCCGTGGTAAGCCCGGCGGGGTGATTTTCCACAGCGTCCAGGGCAGTCATTATACGAGCAGGCAGTTTCGGCAGTTACTGTGGCGATACCAGTTCAGGCAGAGTATGAGCCGGCGCGGAAACTGCTGGGATAACAGCCCAATGGAACGCTTCTTCAGGAGTCTGAAGAACGAGTGGATACCGGTGGTGGGTTACGTAAGCTTCAGCGAGGCTGCTCACGCCATAACGGACTATATCGTTGGATATTACAGCGCACTAAGACCGCACGAATATAACGGTGGGTTACCCCCAAACGAATCGGAAAATCGATACTGGAAAAACTCTAACTCGGTGGCCAGTTTTTGTTGACCACTTCAACTCTGGACGGGTAAACGATGCTTAAGTCTTGCCAGGAGCTTTCCGGATAGAGAACGGTCAGTATTCGAACATGGTTTGTTGTACAAGTGATGGTACTGTCAGAACGGCCTACTATATCAATAACTGTAATGACCTCACCATGACCAGTTGTGCCTATGAGTTACCATCTGCAACTGATATTGGAATGGGGGTAGGAATGCATTTGCAGTCAGGTAACGATAATACAATTAACGATTTTATACCCGTGATCATTGGAACTGATTGATTTTTCAGCAATCGGAGATCATGCTGTCCAACATGAAAATATTCATCACTGAGCAACAAAAAGCTGAACTTGAACGCCTTCATGATTCCAGCCGTGACGGGCGAGTCAGAGCTCGTATTTAAGCTATTCTTCTGGCCTCCGAAGGCTGGAGTTCTGCCATGATTGCTCAGGCTTTACGCCTACATTAGACAACGATTGATCACCATATCAGTGAATTCCTGAATAAAGGGAAACTGAAGGCCGAAAACGGCGGCTCAGGCCGCAAACTCAGAGCTGAACAAATGGCCCTTTTTATCAGTCAGTTATCCGATAATTTATTTCACCGTACCCGCGATGTTATTGCGTTTGTCACCCGGACATGGAACATCATTTTCAGCATTCTGGGGATGAATAAGTGGCTGCATTGTAATGGTTTCACCTACAAAAACCGTCAGGCGTTCCCCATAAATTCTGTGAAGAGAAACAAAGGCAATTCATTGAATATTATGTGGAACTGAAAACAACTGTGGGTGATGAACCGATTCTTTTTATTGATGGAGTCCATCCGACTCAGGCCACTAAAATCAGCTATGGCTGGATACGCAAAGGCCAGAAAAAAGCAGTAAAAACAACAGGCAGCCGCACACGCCTGAATATCATGGGGCGCTAAATCTGAAAGCACTGACGTCACCGCTAATCTGCGAATATAAAACCATTAATGAATATAATGTATACCGTTTTTTCAATGATATACGAAAGGTTTATCCTGATTATAACCAGAAAATCCACGTTATTCTGGATGGAGCAGGTTATCACCGTTCACAGTTAGTGAAAGACTGGGCGGAAGTGGTAAATATCAGGCTGCATTACCTTCCCCCTTACAGTCCAAACCTGAATCCGATAGAAAGAATGTGGAAATTAATGAACGAACATGCGCGGAATAATCGCTACTTCAGCAGTACGCGAGTGTTCAGGGACGCAATATCTGTCTTTTTTAACCAGACGCTGCCGGATATAGCGGCTGACATCCAGAATTAATGATCACTTTCGGGTGTTCACACCCACATCTTGATGTTTATTGGGTATATATGCATACCAAAAGATGGGGGGGATCAGATTGTTTCTGTTAAAGATAATAATTACGTAACTTTTAATAATCCAATGCTTTCGTGGGGGAAATCATATTCATGGAACTTCTACATACATGGCCCAGGTAATCATATTGTCATAAATGGCGGTAAATTTGGCACGGGAATGCCGCTAATTGGCTGTACAGATGACGCTGCAGGGTTAACTATTGGCAGGGTCAACTATTGTATATAACACTTCGGCTAATATCTATGCAGCATGAATTACATCTGTTCAGAATGCCTTGCAACTAGAGTCATTAAGAGAACGACGCTCTATTGATGGTGAGATTACGATAACATTTGGTGATTCGACAAATGGTATTGGACTTTTAGCTAGGGATGTTAAATATCATCAAAATGGAAGTTTGGTTACTATAGAGTTTATTATAAGACTGAACGTATTCGCAGAACAATCAGGTTAAATGAGAATGAGAAACCAACCGCACAAAGCCGCAAACCAAGTATCTGGCGTTATTTCCATAACTTTTGGTTTGACAACTGGGTGGCAAGTGTTTACGGCGAGCCATCGATCGCGGAAATGATTACATTGATTTTTACAAATTTAACAACCCTGATTGTGATCCTGTACATAAAAGCGATGTCAATGTTGATGCCACAATAAAAGGTTCTATAACTTATAGTATTGATTCTTATTGGGCATAGAAAGCATTTAACAAAAATGGTTTATTAACACATTAATAAGGAAGTTGATGTTTATCATATTTTTACACCGTATATTGCGAATAGTATGATATGGGAAAAGAGAACTGGACTTTCGATCGGTATAGTATAAAATGCATGAAAAAACATTAGGATTTATCCGTGATTAAGTCAATACAAATCTTAAGAGCACTTGCTGCTTGGGCAGTTGTTTATCATCATATTTCTCAAGTCATGTTTCAATGGTCTGCATCATCCAAATTGATGCACACTATTGCACTTAAGGCTGGCAATGGTGTCGATATGTTTTTTATCATAAGTGGCTTTATTATTTATAAGTCAATATCGAAAAATAATATTACACCTACGTCATTTGCTCTCAATAGGATGGTAAGAATTATTCCTGCATATTGGTTCTACACATTGCTGGTAGTGGTAATATCATACAATTTTCACGGAGTTATTCCGTTTGCTGAGATTGGATTAAATAATGTATTAAAAAGCCTTGCTTTTATTCCGGTAATGAATCAACAGATAGGTTGGTATATTCCAACCCTAACGGTTGGGTGGACTCTTAATTTTGAAATGCTATTTTATACGTGCGTATTTATTTCTCTGTTATTCCCTGAAAACAACAAAAAAATTTGCTGTATTCTAATTCCTCTTGTTGTAATGAATTTGTTTTCATGGCTTGGCAATAATGAGTCTACTGTATTTCTTTTCTATAATGATGAACTGTTGTTTGAGTTTGTTATGGGGGGGGTAATAGCTATATGTTATAATAATGGGCTATTCAGAAATATCGGTGTTAAAACTGCACTAACAATATCCGTATTATCACTGATAAGTATATTTTTTAGCAATGAATCAAAAAGACTTCTCCAAATTGGAATCCCTTGCGCTGCTTTAATTGTTTCCGCTTTATGTCTTGAAAACAATATTGGCAATAGCACTATATCAAGAATTGCATCTAAACTTGGAGATTGGTCATACTCGACATATCTTTCGCATGTGATCATTATATGTATAATAAATAAGCTATGTGATATCTATATGTTAGATAAATTATTGATGGTTGTACCAATTATAGTACTTATTCTTCTGTCTTCATACTTAAGCTATAAATATATTGAGATTCCATGCGGCTTAATTTTGAAAAGAAAATCTAAAATTAAATGCATCAAATAATTCTAAATAAAAAGATACGTTTAAGCGTAAGACAAAACTGAGACACACAAAGCTTTGCACTGGATTGCAAGGCTTTGTGCTATTCGAGATATAGTAAGGTTGGCTCGCTCCATTGCACCGCGATCTTCAAATCTGCGGATTACTTCAAGAAGTTGCATCGGCTCAATATCCTGAATTTCAAGACCGCCGATGATAGGTAAAATGTCGTCGTCAAACATTTTGGCAAGTTCAGTCGCATAGCCGACTGACCATACTTGCCTCTTATGCTCGTACCATTCCTTGTAAATCGCACTAAAGGAATTGTTGTTATACGAAGCCTTTTTCGCCTTTACCGGATCTATGCCAACCGAGATATCTTTCCTCGCGGTCCATGCCTTATCCCTTGCCTCTTGCAAAGTCATAAGCGGATATTTTCCGACGGTCAGGATTTTCTCCTTACCGTCAATCTTGTAGCGAAGCTGCCATACCTTTTTCCCGGATACAGGAACATAAAGGTACAGGCCATTACCATCGAGAAGGCGGTATGGTTTTTCTTTCGGCTTTGCTGCTTCAATCTGCTTAACGGTGAGCATGGGTAAAAATCCGGTGGGTAAATTATTTTATCCACTTTTTACCCGTCATGGTGTGCGGCTGTCAACGATCTGACGCGAACCATGACGAACCGTGAATATACGGAAGGCTTGATATTCAGGGGATTTTGCGGACTGGTACGGATGGGAGCGAACTGATAAATGGTGTCCCCTGCAGGAATCGAACCTGCAATTAGCCCTTAGGAGGGGCTCGTTATATCCATTTAACTAAGGGGACATTGATCGGCGATGTTTTTGGTTGTTCACCGTGATGCTGATTCTACCGCCTTTACTGCTTTGACATCAAGATGTAAGTGCGTCTTTGTTCATCATTTACCAGCTTGTTTATGCTGATATTTGCGTTCGTTCACTTGCCATTGAGTACAGATTGAGTACAGAATGCCTGAAACCCTTGTGTACAGGATATAGCGCATTGGCACTCAGCGACACTAAACTACGGAGCATCAACGGTAAACCGTATTCTGCGGCACCAGAAATCACCGATGGTGATGGTCTCAGTGCCCGGATCACGCCAACTGGCACAATCACTTTTCAGTATCGTTATCGATGGAACGGTAAACCAGTGCGCCTGACGGTTGGCCGCTATCCTTCGACATCCCTCAAGGACGCTAGGGTTATCGTCGGTGAGATGCGCGCATTGTACACGAAGGGTGTGAACCCCAAAAATTATTTTGCCCGTGAAGATGGCGAGCTGACACTCAAAGAATGCCTTGATCAGTGGTGGGATAAGTATGCATCCGGTCTGAAGCCCAACACCCAGACGCTTTATAAATCGGTCGTGTACAACACGATGTACACACAATTTGAAGATGCGCCAGTGGCGAATGTACCGGTTTCTGCATGGGTGCGTTTTTTCGATAAACAGGAAAGCCTGAACAAAAAGAAAGCGCGCGTTCTGCTGTTACAGCTACGCTCGGTAATTAACTGGTGCATCAGCCGGCAGTTGGTTCCGTCATGCGAGCTGATGAAGTTAAGTGTGAAAACCATAGGCAAGAAGCCTGACGTCGGTGAGCGGGTGTTAACATACACCGAACTGGCGAAGGTTTGGCTGGCACTGGAAAATAACAAGATCGTCTCCTCCAATAAAGTGCTGCACCAGCTGCTATTGCTCTGGGGACCACGCTTATCTGAGCTGCGGCTTTCAACGCCGGATGAGTTCAATATGGATGATCTGATCTGGACGACTCCATCTGAGCATTCCAAGATGGGAAATGTCATCCGACGGCCTATCTTTGACCAGGTTAAACCCTATGTTGAGCGGCTGCTGAATAGTGGGAACTCTGTGCTGTTTCCCGGACAGACGCTTGACCGCGCTATAGACCGTTCGTCGTCAAATCTCTATATGAAAAAATTGAGAGGTAAAATCGATATCCCGGAGTGGCGAACGCATGATTTCCGCCGTTCGTTGGTAACGAATTTATCTGCAGAAGGGGTGATGCCCCATGTCACCGAAAAGATGCTGGGGCACGAGCTTGGCGGGGTGATGGCCGTGTATAATAAACACGACTGGTTACCTGAGCAGAAAGCAGCTTACGAGCTGTATGCTGATAAAATCCTCTGGCACGTTAAACAGCTCGGTTAACTCCGCCTGCACTGATCCAGTTTTCCACGGCTTTGCGGCTATATCTCGCTGGGTGGGTGAGGACTGGCTCAGGGAAACCATGTTTTTTTCTGAGGTTATATAAAGCTGTTCTTTTTTTCTGAAGCAACTCAGAAACCTCTTGTTCTGTCATGAAGTCTGTACTCATATTTCCTCCGCTAAACCACGCTCAGGCCACGGCAGTGGCACCACACATCAAACATCCGCTTAACCACTTCCCGGCAATAGAAACCTTCGCAATCTCGCGACAGGTCGTAGCGGTTTCCGTACCGCTTGCGAACCCACATTTCAAAAGCCTTGTTCATCTTCTTCTTCCCAGCGTTGCCGCTCTGCCTCAATACAAGGTTTGCATACCTCATAGACACGTCCGCAGCTCCCCTCCTCGATATCCCGATGAGGGTACAAGTGATCGGCATGTTTTCTGCACCAATCACATTTACCTGAATAATCAGCTTCACGGGATGCGCGTAAATGTTCCTCTAAGCATTCCTGGCACATATCGTGGTATTCACAGCCAACTGAATCAGTTTCACCCTGTATTCGTCTTACCGCGTTTTTCTCCGGATGTTCATCGCACATTGCGCCAACTGGAACATTTGAAAATTGTCCGGGAAGTGTCGATACTGGGCCACGGCTAACATCGGACATTATTTCACCTCCGTAGATAACGTTGTCACGATCGCGTGTTGTTCTTTCGGGAACACGATAAACATTGCCCGCCCGCTACTCAGCGTATAACCACCAGCGCGATCGGCAGCAACTGCTGAAGCACAACATCTGCGAGAGTGGCCTCTTTGGTTAAAATCGAACAACCATGAGTTGTCTATTTCCGCAATCATGTCGCCAGCATCGCCGCCAATACGCTCGATATAACGTTCGAGAGCGTGAACAGTGATCAGGTAATGGCGATGGCGAATGCGGCCTGACGCTACCATCTTGGGTTATGGGGAATTGCTAATCATTTCACCTTCACCTCAATACCTGCGATAACGCAATTACGCTCGATCGCTTCCTTCACCCAGCGGCGGTAGGTTTCAGGATGGAAAACCTCGCTCTTACCTGTACCGCTCCAGAATGCCTTCGAGCTGATATCGGGCAGATTTATGGTCAGCGTTTTGGCTGTGGCCGCCGCCGGCGAAACAGAAGGGAGCATTGCTTTAACCGCTTCAATATTGGTGTCATGCTTAACGCGCTCCTCTGGGGTCATGGCATCAATTTCGGCGTAATAATCAGCACGCCGTTGCAATGACTCCAGCATGGTGTTTGTCTTACACCCTTTTCCGATAATCAGGCCTGGCTTTAATTCAACAGCGCAGGGTAACAACTCTGGATACTCGGGTTGTTTCTGGGCTCGCAGACGTTCGATCTCTGCTGCCATGTAGTAGCCAGTTTTACTCCAGGTATCGACAGAATCACCCGTCATATCCGGCTCCATTGTTGCCATCAAAACCGCATCGCGGTAGTCACTGCTGCCGCTGGTTATCGCGACAGCGTAGGTATCGCTATTTTCTCGTTTGTGAATAATCACCACGGGGTTCTGAATTTTGCTCACTTTGCCGTCTCCTTCTCCGCTTCAATAATGCTGTCGACCATCATCATTAGTGATCCGGCCATGTCGTCGTAATCATCCCAGGCATTGCTTTCGAAGAACTGCGCAGCGACTACGGGCGCAAGCTGACTTACCAGGTACTGGCGGTATGTCATGCCGTAGGGGGTTGCGTTACTGGGGCATGGCTAGGCTGGTTGTTGGCCTTTGCTCATCGTTTCACCTCACGCTGTACGGTTTTATAAGCCCGCAGCGCATCGCGGGTTTTCCCTGAGATAAACGTCTTCATGAAGAAGGAGCCGCGCCGTTCGCTGACCACTCCCGGCACCAGAAACAGAGTGGTGTCGACCACCCGGTTATGCTTGCGAAACTCAAAGATAGTGCTGGTGAGCGTCACCGATGCCACGGCCCCGTAGTCGTTGAAGTCAATTTTCATTTCAGCCTCATTTTTCTGTTAGCCCGGCGCTACACCGGGCTGGTGCGATTACTTAACCTGGATAAATGGAGTGCCAGCGCCGCTGGTCATGTATTGCGGCAGGGTGCCGTTCCATTTGTTAATGGCTTCCAGCTGCAGCACCTCGGGGTTTTCACGCATGGCCTGCCCACGGATCTGGATAGATTTCGCTTCGGCTTCTGCCAGCTTCAGTTTTGCGTCTGCCTGGCCATCCGCTTCCGCGCGCAGCATGTTGGCTTCAGCTTCACGCTGTTTCACCTCCTGCTCGCGCTGCAGCGTCTTCTGGTTGGCGGTGACTTTGGCGTTGATGCTGTCGATAACAGTCGGTGGGTACTCCGGACGGCCAACATAGGAGAGGCTAATAACCTGAATGCCGACCGGCCCCATGTCGGACTGGATCTCTTTCAGGGCACTTTCCAGCAGATCCGCTTTACCACCATCAATGAACTTGTCGGTGCTCATGCGGCTGGCAAGACGGTTAAGCGCATCGGCGATCTTCTGTCGAAGGTCGGTATCGGTAATGTCGTCCACGCCTTTCCGGTAGGTCTGGAAAACGGTGGTAACTTTGGTTGGATCAACTTTGTACGCCACGCCGATGTGATAACCGATTGTCGTACCGTCGCTCATCTGGAAATTGAACGCGTCGTCGTAGGTTTTCATCTGTTTGAAGGTCGGGAAGATGTAGACCTCCGTGTTCCAGCCGGTCCAGTAGCGGCCAACGCCGACAACCTCACCAACGCCTTTGTCGTCGCCCAGCTTGTTCACCTTGATACCTACGTTGCCGGGTTCGACACGATCGCAGCCAGTCAGGCCAGCAGCGGCGGCGGAAATCAGAACAGCGAAAATAACCTTTTTCATTTTTTATCCTTTCCGGAAGACAGACCCATAAAAATGGCGTAGAGGCACGGCGGGGTCAGGAATGCCAGTGCTAAGCCAGAGATAACGGACACGGTGTCCTTCATCGAAATGAGTGAAGGAACAAGGAGCCCGTAGACGCTGGCAAAGATCCCCAGCGGTTAAGCTGTATTTGATTTTCACCTTTTTTAGTTGAGCTTTTCTTTGATGGCTTTTAATTCGCCATTTATTTTTATTACGTAATCAAATATGACTGAAGCCATAAGGCACAATGGGTTGTCACTATCTTTATCTGTGAAATAATTCTCAGAATATATATGTGTAAGTTCTTTACGTTTTTCTGCAGTGACAACCGCACCAAATATATCATCATAGCCGTCATCACACTCTTTATCTGTAGGGCGAGTAATCCCCTTACCTTCGCCTTTGGAAATAGATTCTATGGCATCACATAAGTAAGCATTAATGACTGACAGATTTGTTTCTATCTCAGAAATATCAATTTCGTGGCAGGCTTCAAAGAGAGAGCTTAGGACTGCTTGCGCTTTATTAAGCGAATTATTGAGAGTATCCATTTTCTTCCCCTAATCGATGAACACGGTAGTGTCGCATTGGTTTAAGTTAATCAAGATTAACTTGATGATTAGAGGTTATGACCAGATGAGATTTGTGTCAAGTTAAACTTGATTATTTTCTTGATGATATGCGAAGACAGCGAGGTAACGGGCACAAGCCCGTTATAAATCAATTAATTATCCAAATCTATTGATGTTGAAAGGAACAGAGGATATTACTTTTGACTGGATGTAGAGCATGTTTAATGCTTCTTTTTCTATATTCCATGCTTGATAGTTTGCATTATCGGATAAGACCACTATTTTTGTGCCAACCTTTTGCAGGCGTTTTACATAACATTCCCCATCAAAACAGAAAGCGTAGATCCCGTCACCATCAAAGTATGTAACTGTTTTATCGAGAAATAGTAGGTCTCCAGGGGCTATAGTGGGACACATGCTGTCCCCACGAGCATTACCTATCTCGATATTTTTGAATGGTCTATTACCTACGAGCTGGCGGGCGTACTCTGGATCAAGTTCTATTGACCTGACAACATCAACAAAGTCCCCCTTTACACTCGTCCCATCACCACAACTGAATTCAACATCAAGAACCTTAAAAGTAACGCTATCAGTCTGCTCATCTGGTGCAGCGGCCGCAGGGAAAGTCGTGCTTTGTTTCTCGCCAAGAAACCATGATTGCGGGAGACCGCTGATCTCCGAAAGCCGCGCAAGTCGCTTACCTCTTGGGAATGTTTTCCCCGTTGTCCAGTATTGAACTGATTGGGCGCTGACATTGAGCCTGCGAGCCAGTTCTCGCTGAGTCCAGCCCTTCATTTTTAGCAGTTCGTTGATCGTGTTTGTGGTGTCCATAACCTCTCCCAGTTTGTCGGTTACTCGCAAGATTATCACGCATAAAAATAAAGCAATCCTTGATATCAAGTCTACATGAGAAGTGTTTGTGTTGCATGTTAATTAAAACTTGATATATTACATTCAATATCAAATTTAACTTGATGGTGATTTATGAACGAAATCGTTCGCTCTCGTTTGGGGGAATTGCTCTCTCAGCGCGCTATCTCTAAAGGGTTAGGGATCACGCCTCAGGCAGTAAATCAGTGGTTTAGCAAGTCAGTTATCCCGCCTCGATTTGTATTACAGCTCTGTGAGTTGACGGGCTGGAAGGTCATTCCACATGAAATTCGCCCTGATTTATATCCAAGCACTGATGACGGACTACCTGAAACGTTACGCGGAACAAGTCACGCAGAGCAAAGCGAGGTGTGACATGCCCCGGAGGCGATATGTACCCGGATTATGTGCAGGTTGATCTGCCATTGGCTTACAGCCAGGCAGATGCAGCGTGGATCCAGCAGCAGTTACTGAGTTTGCCTCCGTCCCTCCGCCGCAAAGTCGCGCTGAAGTACGCAGAGGTTTACGAAATCACGTTTGACGCCGAGCCGGTTACATACCGCAGGGAGAACCGGGCAAGGCATGAAGCCAACGTGAGGCTTCGCAGGTTCGTTGAAACACACGGGCGGGCAATTCAGGGCTACACGGCCCAGCCGCCTCTGGCAGGAACGCAACAGCGCGCCTGACGATACCGGGCTTAAAGGTGCCTGGTTGCAGTCTGACTTAAAGGCGTCAGCTGCTGATGAAGCTGGGACCACCCACTTACTTTTTTACGCCTGATTGTACTAGCTATCTAGTACATGAATAAGGGAGAGGTAAGAGGGGGGTAAGGGGGGAGATCGGAGAGGGATGGGAATAGGCCTTTTCCAGAAGGCAGCTCCATTGGTTAGGTAGGTGCTGATCTCAGAGACAGAGCCCAAAATCGCCACTGTACTAGCAAGGTGATGCGCAGTTGGTCGGGTAAGAAATCGGGAAAGGTTTTTCCTGGAAGAGTGAAACGTAAAGGGGTTGATAATGCTGAACATCACACCAAATTTTGCACAGGAACGCGCGCTGAACATGCTGCGCCGCGACTGGAAGGCCTATGAATCTTTCATGATGTATATGCCGACCGGCAGCGGAAAAACTGGACTGGCTGCTTTCGTTACTGATGGTCTGGTAAGCCGTGGTATGCGCGTTCTCTTTGTCGCCCCTTACACCATCCTGATCAACCAGACGGCGCAGCGCTTCGCTCAGTATGGTCTTCCGGAAGACCAGATCAGCTTTATCTGGCGTGACCATCCGAACTATGACCCCAGCCTGCAGATCCAGATTGCCAGCGCCGACACGCTGATCCGCCGGGAATTCCCGCAGGATATCGATCTGCTGATTATCGACGAAGCCCATCTGCGCAAACGCCGCATTCTGAAAGAGATTGAGCGGATCACCACGGAAACCAAAGCGAAGGTTATCGGCCTGTCGGGAACCCCATTTTCACCTTTCCTGGGGAATTACTACCAGCGCCTTATCAAGCCGACCACCATCGGCGAGCTTATCCAGCGTGGCGATCTGAGTAATTACGAATTTTACGCGCCAACAAAGCCGGATCTGAAAGGCGTTAAAACTAAAGCGTCGATGGAGTATGGCAGCGACTACGACGAAGCGCAGCTGGCGGAGATTATGTGCGGCTCTGACCTGGTGGGCGATATTGTCGATAACTGGCTGCGTAACGGCCGGGACCTTCCGACAGTGGCGTTCTGCGTCAATAAGGCCCACGCCAACTACGTCACGATGCAGTTCAACAAAGCGGGCGTGAATGCTGAGGTGATGGTGGCCGAAACGCCGCACGAAGAACGCCAGCTGATGATCCACCGCTTTGAAACTGGCGCGACAAAAATCATTGTCAGCGTCGGCGTGCTGGTGGCGGGCTTCGACAGTGATGTTCGCTGCGTCATTTACGCCCGTCCGACGAAAAGCGAAATTCGCTGGCTTCAGGCACTCGGGCGCGGTCTTCGCACTGCACCGGGCAAAGACGCCTGTCTCATCTTCGATCACAGTGGCACCGTCCACCGCCTGGGGTTTCCTGACGCGATTGAGTACAACGATCTCCCGTCCAAAAACGATGGCATGAAAGAGGCCGCAGCCCGCACGGCTGAGGAGCGGGAGGAAAAACTTCCGAAGGAATGCCCGGAATGCCATTTCATGAAGCCTGCTGGCGTCTACGTCTGCCCGAAATGCGGCTTTAAGCCACTGGTGGGGGAGGATGTGGAAACCGACACCCAGCGAAATATCAAAAAGCTCAAAAAGGGCGAAAAGGTTTACACCAAGTCGGACAAACAGTCCTGGTGGAGCCAAATCAAATTCTATCAGCGCCAGCGTAATTCTATGGGTAAACCCATCAGTGACGGCTGGTGCGCGCATACATTCCGCGAAAAATTCGACGAGTGGCCCAATGGGCTGAGCGATTTCCCGATGGAGATTACCCCTGAGGTAAACAACTACATCAAACACAAGCAGATCAAATTTGCGAAGGGGCGGGAAAGGTCCGGCAGTCAGCCGGAGGAGCCCGCCGACAACACCACAAACCGGATCATCAACGCCAGAAATCAGGTTGCTAACATTCGTAGTATGCTGGGGAGAAGAACAGCGTGAAGACAGCAGAAGCGGCGAAAGGCCGCTGGCCCGAAATATTTGAGCATTACGGCCTGCCACCAATAACCGGGAAAAACCACTACAAAGGGGAGTGCCCGGTATGCAGCGCACGCGGTAAGTTCCGTATAGACGATCGCGATGGTGCCGGTACATGGATCTGCGTGTGCGGCAGCGGCGACGGCATGAAGTTGCTTTCGGCCACGCAGACCAGTAAAACCTTCTCGGCACTCTGCGCCGAGGTGGATCAGCTTATTGGTAATGACTACCAGCGTGAAAAAATCCCTGCCCACAGCTCCGCCGCGAAGCTGCGCCAGCGGGTGATCAGCAAGTTTTCAAAACTTCCGGCTCTGCACGGTACCAATGGTGCCGGATATTTCCGTCAGCGCGGGATCAACAAATTACCCGCTGAAGCCATCAGGTTTTGCGATAAGCAGCGCCATGCTGGCAAGATTTATCACGTCCTCTACGCCCTCGCCACCGATGATAAAGGTGAGCTGTGCTATCTCCATCGGACGTTGCTCGAAGGGGATCGCAAAGCGCCGCTGGGCGAAAGCGCCAAACGGCAAAAATCCCTGCAGGAAGACAACTATCTCGAATATGCCCGCTCTGTAGCCATTCGCATGTTTCCGGTTTCCTCAACGCTGGGGATCGCCGAGGGTATCGAAACGGCGCTGTCCTGTTATCAGATCTACGGCGTGAATACCTGGGCGGTGATGAACAGCAATTTCATGAAGAAATTCCGTGCGCCGGCGGGGGTAAAACACTTGGTTATTTTCGCTGATATGGATAAACACTCTGCCACCGGCCAGGCGGCGGCGTTCGAGTGCGCCCACGCCAATCTCATGGCGAAAAATGACATCGTTAAAGTCAGCGTGCGCTGGCCTGATAACGGCGATTTCAACGACATGCTCATGAACGGTGATCAGGTCCGTGAGCAGGTTTTCTATAAGAAAAAGGTGGCTGCATGATGCGTGATATGCAAAAGGTTCTTGATATGTGGGGCGCGTGGGCGGCAAGCGATTCATGCAATATTGATTATTCTTCCATCGCTGCTGGTTTTAAGGGGCTGCTTCCGCAAACCAGCAAAACGCGGATCATGTGTACCGACGACGATGGGCTGATTATCGAGGGCTGCATGGCACGCCTGATAAAAAAATGCCCATACGATTATCACTTGCTGGTCGGGCATTATATTCTCCGGTATTCAAAACGGCAGATGGCGAAGCGCAGGAAGAAAAGCGAAAAGCAGATACGCATAGAGATGCTGCTTGCCGAGGGATTCATTGAAGGCTGCCTGTCGATGCTGGATGTTCGCCTGGAAATGGACGCCGTAGTGAGCATTCAAAATAATCAAAAAAGTGCTAGTGCGGTCCGCATTTTTTAGTTTAACGTGTTAAGAGTGGTCACTTCGACACAACGCTTAATAATCGAAACCCTGCCAGCAATGGTGGGGTTTTGTCGTTTCTGGAGCCAGTTATGCAATTTAACGAATTATCTTCTGAATCCCGCTCACAGGCAAAAATCGCACTGGGCCAGCTTATTGTGGCTCGGGCTAACTCGGGAGTGAGTGATTTTGAATATTTGGGGCGTTGCATAGCCGCCGCGTTTATTGCAATGGAGCGTCACGATAGCACCTGTGATAAGTGCGGCGACGGGCAGAATACGATCACCACCAATGCTGTAACAGTGGTGATTTCGCAATCGTGACACCATGCGGGTGACAGCGGCAGCCATTCGGAAATTCGGCTCAGTGTGTGAGCCAATTGCAAGGGCTATTCGGCTCAATATCAAACGGTGATTCTCGTATGAACACGGCGATCGTCTGCGCTTCCGGTCCATCCCTCACTCACGACGATTGTCAGACGGCTATCAGCACGGGCTTTCCCGTCATAGCGGTCAATTCGTCCTGGCACGCGGTACCGGGTTGCTCGCACATTTACGCGGGTGATCTTCGCTGGTGGGATGCAAATATTGGCGTTCTGCCTCCCTCGGCTGCCCTGTGGACCTGCAATTATCGGGCACACACGCGCTACGGCCTGCACCTTTTCGATACGGACACGCGCTGGGCGTTCAACTCAGGTCAGCGATCAATTCTGTTCGCCGCCAGCCTGGGCGCGAAAAATATCATTCTGCTCGGGTTCGACTGTTCTGTCGCTGATGGCAGTCACTGGCATGGTGATCATGTTGGGCTCGATAACCCAACGGCAGAAAATGCCGAACGGTGGCGCGGCGAGTTCGCCAGTACAGCCAGAGCGCTGGCCGGGAAGGTCAACATCATTAACAGCAGCCGCCAGACTGCGCTGAAGTGCTTCCGGCGGCTCAGCCTCAATGAGGCGCTTCGCGAGGTCGCACTTTGAACGTTCCTCTTTTTATCGATGGCATGCTGGGCATGGGTGACAGTATCTACCAGCGGGCTTTCGTAAAGCAGTTACCGCCGGGGAGTTACATCAAAACCGCCTGGCCTGAAATCTACGAAGATTTACCCGTTCTGCCCGTTCGTAGCTTTACAACGCTCCGAACGCAACGCAAGAACGAATACCGGACGCAAGCCGCTTTCCAGCAGCCACCGGATATGCGCCAGACAAAGCGCATTTTCTACGGGCCACAGCACCTGCGGCGCGGCTCAATTTTTGACGCTATGCGCCAGCAGTTCGGCGTAGAGCCAGCAGCGCTGGATCTGCCTTCCTTCGGCCCGGCGGAATTTACCCACCAAAAGCCGATTGCGGTGATCCGCCCGGCAACAGTGCGATCTGAGTGGCGTAGCGACTCTCGCAACCCTGATCCTGATTATCTGCTGCAGGCCTCCCGGTTACTGCGAAAACATTTCTGTGTGATCAGCGTGGCTGACCTGCAGGAGGGGGAAGAGTGGGCGGTCGGCGAACTTCCCGAAGCGGATCTGCGGCTGCACTCCGGCCAGCTCAATTTTAAATCGCTGATGCGCCTGATTGAACACGCTGCCGTAGTGGTTTCGCCGGTTGGCTGGGCGCTTCCTGCTGCCATCGCCTACAGAACGCCTGTCTATGTTGTTGCTGGTGGGCGGGGCGGCCACAACGCCCCGGAAATCGTAACCGATCCGGCGATGGACCTTTCTCGTGTTGGCTGGGCAATTCCCGACAATTACTGCCGCTGTGAAGCATGGGATCACCACTGCGACAAGCGGATTTCAAATTTCTCCGATAAATTCGAGGCCTGGCTCCATGAAGTCGTTTTATCAGGAACTGGAAAGCGGGCTGGTATTTTTACCGGAGCTGGGGATCGGACGTTACCCCGTTCCGGCATCACGCCCGTATGACGAGCAGTATTTCGCAAAGTATCAGCAGCTGGCTGACACCGAAACGGGCAGAGCTTTAACGCAATCCCGTATTGAGCTGGTGGATCGCCATTTTCACGGCCCTGTTCTCGACGTTGGTATCGGTGCCGGTCAGTTCGTCTCTATCCGACCGGGAACGCTTGGGTATGACGTTAATCCGGCCGGTATTGCCTGGCTGAACGAGCGGGGCGCATTCGCAGATCTCTACGCCAATAAGTGGCGAGCACTGACGATGTGGGATGTACTGGAACACATCGACGAGCCGGAGCTGGCGGTACAGCAGGCCAGTGAATACGTTTTCGTGTCGATCCCGATTTTCACTGATGCCGGAGACATTCTCCGCTCCCATCATTTCAGAAAGAACGAGCACATCTGGTATTTCACTGATGAAGGTATCAGGCGCTGGTTTGCAGAGCAGGGCTTCACCTGCGCAGAGCAAAACACAATCGAATGCCAGTTAGGGCGTAAGGGCGTCGCTTCGTACGCTTTCCGCAGAATTTAATTTCCCATTTCATCACACAGCACCCCGAACCCGGAGGTGTGGAATGCAACGTATGAACCCAACAAATGGACACGACTTACCGTATTGGTGGTCGGCTGCTTTAGGGGTGTTCTCTTTGCTCAGCCTACAGGATTACGTATTTATTATCGGTGCCCTTGTATCGGCATTTTTCACGATAAAAACCTACTACGCAAAGCGCAAAGAAGAGCGTGAGCGCATGGCAGAGGAAAGGAAAAGAACCCAACTGCTGGCGAACTACTTATCAGATGTAGGTAAAAAACCACACTCCGATCGTCCGGCTACCGCCGAGGTGGTAACGGAGGCTATGCGGAGAATTTCTAGTGGCACAGTTGAAACTGAGTAAGAAAAGTGGAGCTGCCGGAATTGTTTGCTCGGTAGCTACGATTATCGCAATAGTGCTCAACGCTGGGCATGTTCGGACCAATGAGCGCGGTCTTGAACTCATCGGCAACGCGGAATCATGTCGTCGAGATCCTTATATTTGCCCGGCTGGTGTGCTCACTGATGGCATGGGCAACACCCACGGGGTTAAACCCGGCACAGTTAAAAACGACCAGCAGATCGCGGCGGAATGGGAAAAAAATATCCTCGATGCTGAATCCTGTGTTAACCGGTACGCCAACGGCAGAAATCTGTCTGATGATACTTTCAGCGCTGTAGTATCGGTCACGTTCCGTGCTGGGTGCGGCAATATGCGGAGCTCGACAATGTTCTCCCTGTTCCGAAAAGGTGACCTTAAGGCGGCGTGCTACCAATTTCCTCGCTGGGTTTACGGTGGCGGCCGGGTTCTTCCTGGGTTGGTGACTCGCGCAGGTAAAGAGGAAGCTCTCTGTCTGGACGGTCTGAAATGATCACCATAGCCGATATCAAAGCCTCATGGCGTCTGATACTGCTGGTGGCCGTCATTGCAGTAGTCGCCGTGCTGTGTGTCCTGCTGGCAAACAGCCGCTCTGACGTAGCTACGCTGAAGAGTGATAACGGCGTTCTGCGCAGTGACAACGCCCTGCAGGGGACGGTTATCGCTGCTCAGGCTTTCAACTTCAACCGGTTTAACCAGGTTGCCGAAAACGCCAGCCGACTAAACTCGCTGATTGATGCCAGCTCCGATAAAACCGTTATCGAATATCGGGAGATCCTCCGCCGTGAAAAAACCTGTGATCTGCCTGTTCCTGCTGATGTCGCTGGTGGGCTGCTCAGCTACGCGAACAGTTTACGTGCCAGCGCAGTGCACACCGATTCCGGGGACGCTGACGCAGCCGGTGATAGCGCCACTACCACCAGCGCGCTGACGTATTGCCAAGCTGTTCTCTGGATCAAGCCGCTGCTGGCCGCTATCGAAAAAGCGAATAACCAGCTGGCTGGGATACGTGAAATAGAGAAAACCAGAGCCTCGCAATAGCGGGGCTTTTTTCTGCGCCTCGTACGCGCATTTCAGAGAGTCTTTCAGTAGTGAGCCTGAGGAGCATCGTTAAAGGTGGCGACCTCTCTCGGGCGTTGCTCCTGTACGACAGGCTCACACCTTAAAGGAAACGCAATGAAGAAATTTTTCACTGATGCAGCAACAAAAATAACTTTTTACGCGCTGCTCGCCGCTTTGCTTTTTGCTGTTACTACAGGTGCCGGTTCTTTATTGAGAGTTGTTGCCGCCGCCTACTGGGTGATCGTATTGCTTGGCGCGGTAGTTGGTTTGTTAGCTCTCATTATTACGTTTGGTGTCGAGTATTCAAAGGATGATAAGTCCCGGCGGGAGGGTATTGAATACCTTGAACGCTTTGCTAAGCGCAAGAACGCAATAGCGAGAGTATGGGGATGGTTCTGCCTGGTGCTGGGGGCTTCCATGCTTGCATACGGTGGGTGGGTGTTTACAGCGGTAGCCTACGTAATAGCGTCATTGTTTGTGCGCCTGTGCTGTTCGCTTGCTCGTGATAAGGTCGAGAAACTAACCGAAAAAGAGGTGGCTTGATGGCTCGCTTAAATGTCGAAGTAATCCCGCCGAGTAATGAGCAAATAAACCAGGTGATTGAAGAAATAAGCCGGAAATATGCACGTAAGCCACTTACTCCTCAGATCGAAGGCGAGCTCCAGCGTGAAGCCGCTCGACTGGTGCGCCGGTTTACAAAAACGAAAGTAACGCTGGTCCGATAAATTCATTACAAAAGCCATTCACCGAGTGGCTTTGATAATGTTTTTTGAGTGAGGATTGTTCAGTATGGCTTCGATAAAAGAATCCACTGATGCCAATGGACAATCAAAATATTACGTCCACTGGAAGGATGAAAAATCCGGTCATGGGCGCCGCCGCATCTTTAAGAATATTGATGATGCCGCACATCTTTTCTGGCAAAAACAGAATATTGAGCTGGATTGTCGAACCGCCAGCTGGACCGGAATAGACCATTCCTGGACTTTCCGAAAGTTAATTCTGTTTTATCTGGGGTATCAGGCCGGCAAGCTGGAAAAAAATATCATACGGCTGTCGTCATATACGAAATGCCGTCACGATCTTCTCGCTGTAGACGGGCCGATACTGGAAAAAAATATTCTCCATATCAGCCATCGCGATATCGTTGATTCGGTTCGCACCGGCTGCCATCGCTGGATTCGTTCGGCTTTCTTCCTGCTGGTGGAAAAGCGGCTCATCACTTTTAACCCTGTTGACCGTCCAGCGCGCCGGAAGCGTCGACCCATCACCATACCGCCATCATCATCGGTCAGGGAGCTACTGAATAACGCGCCAGTTCGTGAGCGTATCGCGTGCTGGCTCGGGATTTGTGGCCTGCGTATCGGTGAGGCTCTGGCGGTTACTTATAACGACGTGTCAGCCGACTGGATCGACATCCGGGGGCATGTTGTTGACGGCGTTATACATGAGGGGCTGAAAAGAGGAGTGGAGCGCCGGGTACGGATGCCGCGTGAGCTTTTCGCGTTGCTGGATAAAAATAAGCTGGGTTCCTCTGAGCCTCTTATCTGCAATCAGTTTACCGGCGCATGCCTTGCTACCAGTTACGGCACTCAGGGCGTTCTCGTCAGAACCCTGAACGACTATGGCATTAAGCGATTCCATCATCTTCGCCACTTTGCTGTATCTCGCCTGGCAAACAAAGGCGTCGATATTCTGAAGGTTTCCCGACTTATTGGGCATTCGAACATCAAAACCACAATGGACGTTTACGGTCACCTGTTCGGTGAAGTGGTGGAGATGGATTTGGACTGAGTTATCCACATAGTGGAAATATTAGGGCGATCCACTATCTCCCCATTCTGCGCGGCCTCCGGGCATAAAATCGCAGTTTTTACGGAAAATTGATAACTCCGCATTTTTTGACGTTTTTAATTCCGCACTCAAACCCAGCAGGCTTGCGGCCCCGGAGCAGATTTTTTCTCAGAATTATTCCGCACGCAAAATGCGGAAAAATAATTTTGAACAAAATATAAACAGCACCCGATTTCAGGTAAGCGTATGGCCCGTAAAAATAGCTTTAAGAAGGCCTACGTCGGTATCGTTATTGATATGGCTCTGGCCCGTAACAAGATCTCAAACCGTATGGTTGCCCAGCGACTGGAAATTGACGAGGCGACTATCCGCAACTGGCGCAAGGAACACGCCGACTTTAATCGTGCCTTTACCGAGGCTCGCGAAGTTCTGATGGAAAAGATTAACAACGTTGCAGGTAAAAGCCTGGACGTTCGGAAGCGAAAGATTGTCACCAAATCCCCTGATGGACTGAAAACAACCGTCGAGGATGTTTTACCAACGCACAATGATGTTGCGGTGTTTGCCAAAGCTCTTGGACTCGGCCGCAGTGTTTATGGGGAAGAGGACCGTCAGCGTGATGTGCTTCGTGAGGTGATGAAGCACAAGGTAGATGGTAAATACACCGCGCTGCAGGCGGCGCAGCTGCTTGAGGCTGAGGGAATAAAGGTTCCGGAAACCCTGCTTATGGAGCTTGGAGCGCCGAAAATTTTCGAATCGTTCACCAATATGGACGAGGCAGCCAAAGCCGACGCGGCGAACCTGTCCCCGCATGAGGTCGCAGATATCTACAAAAAATTCATGGGCTGAAAATTGCAAAAACAGGCGTTTCGAACCGTAAAAACGCTATGCACTTTTTGACCCGTTTTATGCACGTTTTATTCATCCCGATTTGACCACTTTTCTCTTCAAAACAGAGGCTTCACGCCGTTTGCGTGATGGGTGCTGTTGCGCCAGTGCGGGTAACGACCATTATGTTAAATTGGGGCGTTTTTGAGGAATTTTTCTGTGCCGATCCCGTTCCCCTTTGACTTCCGAAAACCGGACTATACCGCCGTGTTTGAGTGGAGAATGGAGAGGCTGGAGCGGATCAGGAAAGCGCCTGAAATGCTTCCGGCACTCCGTGAGTTTTACCGCACTAACCCGGCCCAGTTCATCATCGACTGGGGCATGACGACAGACCCGCGCAACCTCGATTATGGCCTGCCTGCGACCATCCCGTTTTTGCTGTTTCCCCGCCAGGAGGAATGGATTAACTGGATCATGGACAGGCGCGCCAGTCTTGAGCATGGACTGACAGAAAAAAGCCGCGAAATGGGGCTGAGCTGGACCTCTATCGGTCTGGCCTGTTCGCTTTGCCTGTTCAACAAAGAAATGGTGATCGGGTTCGGTTCCCGTAAAGAGGAATATGTCGACAGTACCGGCGACCCGAAAGCACTGTTCTGGAAAGCGCGTAAGTTTGTCGAGCTGCTGCCGGTAGAGTTTCGCGGTTCATGGAGTGACAAAAAACATGCTCCTTACATGCGCGTGGAGTTCCCGGAAACGGGCGCGGTCATTAAGGGAGAGGCTGGCGATAACATTGGCCGTGGTGACCGTACCACGCTTTATTTCGTGGATGAGTCGGCATTCCTCAAACGGCCATTACTCATCGATGCTGCGCTCTCTCAGACGACCCGCTGCCGTATAGACCTCTCATCCGTCAACGGCATGAATAACCCGTTTGCCCGTAAGCGTCACAGCGGAAATATCCCGGTGTTTACGTTCCACTGGCGCAGCGACCCGCGCAAGGATGATGAGTGGTACCGCAACGAATGTCTGAAAATTGATGATCCGATTATCGTTGCTCAGGAACTGGACCTGAACTACAGTGCATCCACAGAGGGGATTCTCATTCCTTCTGAATGGGTACAGGCTGCCGTCGACGCACATATCAAACTGGGTATTCAGCCCAGCGGCCAGCGCCTCGGCGCAATGGATATTGCAGACGAAGGGAAAGACAAAAACGGTTTTTCTTGCCGCTATGGCTTCCTTCTGCAGAACGTTCACGAATGGTCTGGCATTGGCAGCGACATCTACGCCTCTGTCGTTAAATCGTTTGGGTACTGTGACGATTACGGTCTGGATGAGTTCCGTTTCGATGAGGACGGTCTGGGTGCTGGTGCGCGTGGCGATGCTCGCGTGATAAACGAGCTCAGGCAGGCTGAAGGCCGGGGAACAATCACAGCTACGCCTTTCCGTGGTAGCGGTAGCGTATTCGATCCGGAAGATGAAGCCGTTCCTGGTGATAACGGTAAAGCGGCGCGCCTGAATAAAGACTTCTTCGCGAACGCGAAAGCACAGAGCTGGTGGCATCTTCGTAAGCTGTTTCGTAACACCTTCCGCGCGCTGAACGGGATGGACTACAACCCCGACGAAATCATTTCGATAAGCAGCGAGATAGAAAATATTGACCGCCTGCTGATGGAGCTTTCACAGCCTACATGGTCGAAAAACGCCGTGGGTAAAATCCTCGTGGATAAACAGCCGGAAGGCACAAAATCGCCGAACCTCGCTGACGCCGTGATGATTAACTACGCGCCGATGGATTCCTCTCTTGATAATTGGGCCAAACTGGCCGGAGCGTGACATGTCCCGTAAGAAACGCCAGAACGGCGCACAAAAGCCCGTTGCGACAGCTGACGGGTACAACAATTTCACGGCCAAACTTGGCAGCGACACCAGAAACATACAGACGGGCGGAATGTACATGCCCGGGTACATCAGCCGTAACAGGGTGATGCTGGAGTTTGCGTATCGTTCATCGTTCCTCGTTGGTGCCGGTGTGGATGCGATGGCCGATGATATGACCCGTAAGGGGATTAACATCAGCTCAAAGCTGAAACCTGGACAAAAGGGTAAGCTCGAAACCTTCTGGGATGAGCTCGCTATATGGGATGGGCTTAACGATAACCTCAAATGGTCACGATTGTACGGTGGAGCGGTGCTGGTGGTCCTGCTTGAAGGACAGGATATGTCCTCCCCGCTGAAACTGGATCGCATCAAAGAGGGGCAGTTTAAGGGCGTAATGAGCCTTGACCGCTGGATGGTTAACCCGAGTTATTACGATCTCGTTACCGATTACGGTCCCGATTTCGGGAAACCGAAATATTACAAGGTAATCACGAACCAGCAGGGGATTCCCCCCTGGAAGATTCACCATAGCCGCGTTATCCGCATGGAGGGCGATACGCTTCCTTTCCAGCAGGCCCAGACGGAAAACGGCTGGGGGATGTCTGTTGTGGAGCGTATTTTCGAGCGTATCGAGGCGTTTGATACTGCGACGGTCGGCACCACACAGTTGATCCACAAAGCGCACCTGCGAACCTACAGCATTGAAGACCTGCGCAAGATTCTTGCTACCGGAGGCGACCTTGAAAAGGCGCTGATGAAGCACCTGGACATGATACGTCAGTTCCAGACCATCGAAGGCATGACCATCATGGATGGTAAGGATAAGTTCGAAACCCACAGCTATACGTTTGCGGGTATCGCTGATGTCCTTCTGCGCTTTGCTGAGCAGGTTTCCGGCGCGACGGGAATTCCTCTCGTCCGTCTGTTCGGGCAATCCCCTGCAGGTTTCAACACCGGCGACGGCGATCTGGAAAACTACTACAGCCGGGTTAACTCGCTGCAGGAGAGACGCTTACGCCGACATATCCGTTGGCTGCTCGATATCTCCTGGCGTTCTCTGTTCGGTGAACCACTGCCTGACGATTTTACTTTCGAGTTTAACAAGCTCTGGGAGATGTCAGACGTGGACCGCGCAACGATGGCGAATAATGTGGTTACCGCACTCGGTACCGCCGTTCGTGACCTTGGGATGCCACCTGCAGCAGCGCTTAACGACCTCAGGAACATTTCTGATGTGATTGGCATCGGTGGTTCTATCACTGACGAGGACATAGAAGATGCGAAGGCCCAGTGGGAGGAGGATGAACCTGAAACCATCCCTCCGCCGCCGTTCGGAGATCCAGTATCGAAAAAGCCTGTTGGCGATAGCAAACCAGATAGGGCAGATCGTCGATGGTACCTACGATGGTTCACAGGCTAGCGCTGACAGCATTTCGAAAACGCTGGTGGACTATTCCGAAGTAATCAGCGACTGGGCAGAGCAGGTCGGGCGAAGGATGTTTGCCCAGGTCGAGCAGGAGGAATGGAATCTGTGGAAATCGGTATCAGAGGAAATCGGCGCTGGCCTGCGCGATGTGGTGGGTAATACCCCCGTCGGGCAGGTGGCGCAGGATATAGTGTACCGCCAGATTCAGCTGATGAAGTCCCTGCCGCTGGAAGCTGCCGATCGCGTGATGGACATACAACAGCGTGCAATGCAGGCGGTTATCACTGGCGAACGTCCGGATCAGCTCTACGAGATGATTATGGCCTCCGGTGACGTGGCCGCCAGCAGGGCGCAGCTGATTGCCCGTACAGAGATTGGACGAGCTACCGGCGCGCTGACGCAGGCCAGAGCCCTTTCGGTTGGCTCAGAGGGTTACTGGTGGCGTATTCATGGTGCTGGCACCCGCCCGTCACATCGGAAAATGAAAGATAAATTTGTCCGCTGGGATAACCCTCCAACGCTGGATGGTATGACCGGGCACGCCGGATGTTTACCGAACTGCGAATGCTGGCCTGAGGTACAGATTCCTGCACCGAGAAAATGAAAAATACGGCTTTGAGCATTCATTTCATGCGAACTGCAATACCCGCGAAATGTTATGAAAATGTTGTATTCGAAAAGGCCGATTTTCAGCCCAGTTAATCGCTACTTTTACGGCTTTAAGGGGACATTTTAATCGAGTCCATTTTCGTCGGTGCGGGTAAGAACCCTTATGTTAAATAGCCCGTTATTTCGAACATTTTTCCCATCTCACAAGGTCGCCTCCGGGCGGCCTTTTTGTTGCCCGTAATCGAGCAGGTAACCCATGAAATATTTCTTCACTACACGCCTGGGCGAAACGCGCTATCTACAGGCGGACGGCTCGCTGCTGTGTAAAGACGTGCCGATCGCACGCACAGGGACGCAGGTCTATTTACCTGAGGAAATCGACCTCGAACCGGACGGCACCGGCACGGTGACAGTCTGGCGAACGGAAGACGAGGTGTTTTCCCCGGAGACGATGGCGAGCTTTGAGGGCGTAGCCGTCACGCTGGGGCATCCAGAGGACAGCCTGGGCAACATCGTTTTCGTGAACCCTTCTAACTTCGCAGAGCTGGCACACGGACACATTCAGAACGTCCGGCGCGGCACCGGCGAGAAATCGGATCTGCTCATTGCTGACGTGCTGATTAAACGCCAGGAAGCAATCGACGCGGTGAATTCAGGCCTGACCGATGTCAGTTGTGGCTATGACGCGCAGTACAAGCAGCTGGCACCCGGTAAGGGCAAGCAATACCAAATCACAGGTAACCACCTCGCTGTCGGCATCGACCGGGGGCGTGCTGGTGGCCGCTGTGCAATCGGGGATTCCATCCCATCAACAACAAAGGAGAAGCCTGTAATGTCATGGCTTAAAAAACTGGCTCAGGCCATTAAGACGAAAGATGAGGATGCACTGGCAAAACTCATCGACGAAGCGCCGGATATGCCGTCTGATGGCATGCCTTCAATCCCCGGTTCCTCTATCACCATCAACATTCCTTCACAGGCCACAGCCTTACCTGAAGGCAATCGCACCACTACGGACGAAGGCGATCCGAACAAAGACAAAACCGGCACCGGCGATGAAGAAATTCCGGCCTGGGCGAAAGCGCTGCTGGCTCGTCTGGAAAAGCTGGAGGGTAAAACCACCGACGGCGATCCGGACCCGGGTAACATGACCACCGACGAAGATGAAGAAGAAAACCGCAAAGTGACAGGTGATGCAGCCTTTAAGCGCAACCTGATCGCCGATGCGGAAATTATCTGCCCTGGCTTCCAGCCTGCTGGCGATAAGAGCCTGAAGCGTCAGGTGCTGAGTCATGCAATGCGCACCGGCGACAGCCTGAAATCGTTCGGCGTGGATGATTTCTACAAAGCGCCAAAGGCTACGGTCGATGCGGTGTTTACTGCCGCTGTGGCGCTGCATAAGGCGAAAAATCAGCTGACCCCGCTAAACAACATCACCCGCACCACAGACAGCGGAATCAGCACTAAGCACCTTTCCCCGGCAGAACTGAACAAGGTCAACGCCGAATTCTGGGCAAAAAACAAATAAGGTAAATCATCATGGCAGGTACTGCATATTTAACGCGCATGCCCTTGGGCATTGCCGGGGGCGTTACCCGTCCTCGTGATCTCACCATCGAGCCGATTAGCCTGGACCACACGAAGCAGTTCGCGTCCTACGGGCTGCCAGGTAAATACGTGAACGATAAATTCGTTCCGCTGGAGTCTGGCGACACCATCAGCAAAGTGAAAGGGATTCTGGTTCGTCCGTTCCCGATCACCTCTGCTCTGGACCTTGCTTACATCGGTGTGACGGCTAATCAGGTTGGTGACAACCTGAAACGCGGTTACATCTGCGTAACTGCTACCGCAGGCAACGCGGCGACCGCGAAAAAAGGCGATCCGGTTTACGTTCGCGTGGCTGGTGGCACCACTCAAAGCCCGGTTGGCTCCTTTGTGCTGTCTCCGGACTCTACCGCATCAAATACACCTCAGCTGCCAAATGCAGAGGTCATGGGGCCGGGTGAAGCCGACGGCCGTATTGAAATCGCTTATAACATCTGAGGGAATAATTAATGTTTACAATTGACAGAGCGACCATCGACTCCACCGGCGTGTTTCTCGTCGGCGAACTGGAGCGCATGGATCAGACGCTGAACATGCCTTTAGTGTCCTACAAATGGTCACGCGACATGCCGCTGCGCAGCGATATTTCTATCGCTGATGAAGTGTCATCCTTCACTAATACCGATTTTGTTGGCGTTGGTGGTCCAAACCCTAACGGTAAAAACTGGATCGGTAAAAAAGCTACTGCCATTCCTGGTATCGAACTCGATATTCAGCCTACCCGTAACAACCTCACCTTGTGGGGGCAGGAAATCAGCTGGACGGTGCCGGAACTGGCTTCTGCCCAGAAACTGGGCCGTCCGGTTGATGTCCAGAAATACGAAGGCATGAAGCTGAAGTGGAACATGGACACCGACGAACAGGTTTACATCGGTGATAGCGAACTCGACGTTCCTGGCCTGCTGAACCTGCCGGATGTTACCCCTGTCGCTGCAGCTGCAGCATGGACCGCTACTACCGATCCGGATGTGATTGTTCAGGATATCAACCTGGTGCTGTCTGATGGCTGGGTTCGTTCTGGTTATGCGGTCTGCCCGGCGAAAATCGGTCTGGCGCCGGAGCTGTTCGGCCTGCTGGCGAGCAAAAAGGTTTCCTCTGCAGGGAATATCTCTGTGCTGGAATACGTGAAGATTAACACCATCGCGTTTCAGGAAAACGGCACACCACTGGAGATCGTCTCCATGAAGTGGGCCTCCAAGCGTGGCGCTGGTGGCGCGCATCGTATCGTTGCTTACACCCAGGACGAAAAATACGTTCGCTTCCCAATGGTTCCTCTGCTGAACACGCCGCTGGAGTATCGCGGGCTGCAGCAGTTGACCACTTACTACGGCAAGCTGGGCCAGGTGGAAACCCCGTATTCCAATACGATCTCTTACCTGGACGTTCCGGCGTCTTAACCTGAAACGGGCGGGGAAACCCGCCTTTTTTTATGGAGCAAAAACATGAAATACGTTGTTTCCGGTGGCGCGACTCTCAGCTTTTCCGACGGTTCTAAATTTGAGCTGTCTCAGGGCATTCACGACAGTTCCTCTTTCCCGAAAGAAGTTAAGGACCACTGGGCCTTTAAAGCCTATGCGCGCCCGATTGACGAGGCCGACCTGGCGAACGAGCAGAGCAATGAAGACCTTTCCGCGAGCCTTGTTCTCCTGGCAGAAGAAAATAACACCCTGAAAGCGCAGCTGGCTGAGCATGAAAAAACCATCACCGCGCTGGGGAATGAAAACACCGACCTGAAAGCGCAGCTGGCAGCCGCTCAGGCACCAGCAGGCGGTAAACCTGCCGACAGCACGGACAAAACCGATAACACCGGCGGGGACGCGAAAAATGCCAAAAAACAGCAGGCTTCCGACTAACGAGCAGTTCCGCACCGACTTTCCCGAGTTCGCCGATAAAACCCGCTACCCTGACCCCTCAGTGAATTTCTATCTGGGGCAGGCCGATTCACTCCTGAATCAGGACGTACAGGGCGATCAGTTCGTCTACCTGGCCGAGCTATTCACAGCTCACTATACGGAGCTGCGCGGCCGCACGCTGGCCGCCGCTGCCGCTGGTGGTGTGAACAGCAACGGCGCTGCAGGTGTAGTGTCCTCTAAGTCCGTGGATAAGGTTTCAGTGAGCTATGACGTGTCCGGGGTAATCAATCCGGATGCCGGTTTCTGGAACAGCACCGCCTACGGGCGCGAGTTCTACTGGTGGTGGTCGATGTTCGGTGCTGGTGGCAGGCAGCTGCTATGAAAAGTGGGTTAACGGTTCGTGCTGATAACGCCGTGGCTGTTCTGGAATCCCTCCGCCAGCTATCCGGAATGGATGTGCTGGTAGGAATACCTGAGGACAAGGCAGGGCGTGAGGATGGCTCTCCGATTAATAACGCGGAACTGGGATATCTCCACTCGACGGGTGCAACGGCGGAAATCGACGGTACGACAGTCACGCTTCCCCCGCGTCCTTTTCTGGATATGGGGATCGAGGATTCAAAACCCCGAACCACTGCACACCTCAAGGCAGCGGCAACCGCCGCGCTGGAGGGGCAGACTGAAGCAGCAGTGCGTGAGCTGGAGAGCGCCGGACAGATTGCCCGTGACGCTGCAAAAGCCGTTATCGGGGCTGGTGACCGGCTGCACCCACTTTCTGAGAAAACCCTCGAACGCAGAAGGGCCGAGGGCATTCCCGGCGAAAAACCGCTGTATGCCCACGGTTACCTGCTGCGCTCAATTAACTACGTCGTGAGGAAAAAATAATGCCTCTTCTCGATGTGAGCGATGTTCTTCTCGATCCCGACTTCATGGACACCAGTCTGGTGTGTCACCGGCAGGTTCAGACGGTGGATGAGGACAATTTCACGAAAAACACAGCTCAGGATATCCCGTTCTCTGGAGTGGTGACGGTTGACCGTTCTCTGGAAGCCAGGCGAATGGCGGCAGGCCAGAACATCAGCGGCGCGATCCTCATCGTGACGCAGTTCCGATTAACCCAGGGCCAGCCTGGTACAGACAGTGCCCCGCGACTTGATGCCGATATCGTGAGCTATAACGGGCGTGCTTACCGGGTGACATTTGTCGACCCGTATACCAGTTACGGCGCCGGATTCGTCCAGGCGCATTGTGAGCTGGTGGACTTTAACGGAGGGACGCCAGTTGAGTAACGACAGCAACGCGCGCGGTTATCTGACGCCTGTCGGGGATCTACCCCAATACGACGAGGCGCTGGAGCGTGAAATCAGCCGGTGGATTCGTGGTGTTTCTGGCTTGCCGGCCGCTCTTGTTTTCCCCCGATGGACTGACCCGCAGCCGCAGATCCCCAACAACGGGGTAACGTGGTGCGCCTTCGGTATCACTACCGTTCCTCAGCCGTTGAGCCAGTCCGATGTTCAGGTTTCGGAAGAACAGTCCGAGCAATGGACATGGGAACAGGTAACGGTGATTTGCTGCTTCTATGGCCCTCTGGGGGCCAACACTGCATCAACTTTCCGCGCGGGAATATTCGTCGAGCAAAACAACGCCGAGCTGAACCGCTCGGGGCTTTCGCTGGTGGACGCCGGGACTATCTACAACCTGCCAGAACTCATTAATAACCAGTGGGTGAGGCGATACGACCTCACCATTACGCTGTCCCGCAAAAACATTCGTACCTACAACGTCCGGACGCTGCAAGATGCGCCCGTCTCATTTTTCGGAGACTAAATTATGCCGCAGGGATTACCTGTATCAAACGTCGTCAATGTCGACGTGATCATTGGGCCGCGTGCGGCTACTGGTCGAAACTTTGGTTCGCTGCTCATTCTCGGGAGCTCAACGGTTATCCCGGTTACTGAGCGTATTCGCCTTTACTCATCCCCCGAAGATATAGGCACAGATTTCGGTGTGGATAGCCCGGAATATGAAGCCGCTACGGTGTATTTCTCGCAATCACCGAAACCTCAGCAGGTGTATGTTGGTCGCTGGGCTAAAACGCTGGTATCGGCTGAAGACGGTTCTACGGAAACGCTGCAGCAGGCCGTGAACGCTGTACTGAATTACACGAGTTGGTACGGTTTGGGCGTAGCCGATGATGAAGAGATCGATGATGCCGACTGGCTGAGCGTGGCCGCCGCGATCGAAGCTTCCAGCCTCAGTCGTATTCTGGCAATTACCACTCAAGACTCGGAAGCGATTAACACGACATCCACAACCGATCTCGCCTATAAGCTGAAGGCGGCAAAATACGGTCGCACGTTTGTGCAGTATTCCACCAGCAGCAAGTACGCCGCGCTGTCTGCATTTGGTCGCGCGTTCACGGTGAATTTCAACGGCAGCAACACCACCATTACCCTGAAATTCAAGCAGGAGCCGGGTATCACCTACGAGACACTGGACCTCAGCCAGGCTAAGGCGCTGGATAACAAAAACTGTAACGTCTACGTGTATTACGAAAACGATACGGCAATCCTGCAGCAGGGCGTCATGTCCAGCGGCGATTTCTTCGATGAGCGCCACGGGCTCGACTGGCTGCAGAACTACGTTCAGACCAACCTGTATAACCTGCTCTACACCAGCACAACCAAAGTCCCACAGACCGATGCTGGCGTTACGCGCCTCCTTTCCAATGTCGAACAGTCGATGGATCAGTCTGTCACAAACGGGCTGGTGGCTGCCGGTGTATGGAATGGCGGCCCGATCGGGCAGCTGGATTCCGGCGATACGCTGACAAAAGGCTATTACGTCTACGCGCAGCCGATTTCCGAGCAGGCGCAGGCAGACCGCGAAGCCCGTAAGGCACCGGTTATTCAGGTGGCCTGTAAGCTGGCGGGTGCGGTTCATTTCGCTGATGTGCAGATCAACGTCGTTCGCTAAGGAGAACATGAATGGCTACTTATTCTTTTATGGACGTCACGGCGTCCCTCTCCGGCCCGACCGGCGAGATTGATCTGGGCTACGGTTCCGCCAGTTCAGAGGAGGGGATCACCGTTGCAATGGGCGGTCCTAAAAACACCATGACAATTGGTGCTGATGGCGAAGTGATGCACAGCCTGCACGCAGATAAAAGCGGCACGGTAACCGTCAACCTGCTGAAGACCTCGCCGACAAACAAAAAGCTGTCGCTGGCGTACAACGCGCAGAGTCAGTCCTCAGGCACCTGGGGAAACAACGTCATTGTGATCCGAAACAAGGTGAGCGGAGACATCATCACGGCGCGCAGCGTGGCGTTCCAGAAACAGCCGGATAACGCCAACGCTAAGGCCGGTAATACGATGCCCTGGGTGTTTGACTGCGGCAAAATCGACCAGGTTCTCGGAGAGTTTTAACAGATGGAATGCTCAATCAAAGGCCACGATTACCGCGTGGCGAAACTCAGCGTTTTTGACCAGCTGAAAGTGACCCGCAAACTGCTGCCGGTGCTGGCGGGAATGATGTCAGAATTTGGGAGCATTCGCTCCCTTCTGCCTGCTGATGGCAAAATCGACACTGTGAAATTCGATCAGCTGAAACCGGTGTTTGAAACCCTGCTCCCGCGTATCGCTGAGGAGCTGTCTTCCCTGACCGAAGAAGACACCAACGCGATTATTCATCCGTGCCTGGCCGTGGTATCACGCAAGCACATGGACGGATGGACGCCGGTATTCAACAGCGGTCAGCTGATGTTCGATGATATCGACCTGCTGACCATGCTGCAGCTGGTGGCGCGGGTGGTCGCCGATTCACTGGGAAATTTTTTGCCCGTGAGCCCTACCAGCGCGACGCCGGGCCAGCCTCAGGGTTAACCCTCAACAGCCTGCCTGACGGGCTGTCTTATCTTCTTGACCCGGTTGACGCCGGGTTAATCCCTTATTACGCGCTGAAGGATGGATCAGTCGATCTGTGCGATATCGCGCTGATGAATGACCACCTGGCCGTTAAGGCAGACAACCAGCGCCGTATAGAGAAATGGAGAGAGGATAATGAACGCTGAGACTATTAAAGATTTCCTTGTTTCGCTCGGTTTCGATATCGACGAAGCGGGCGCGTCAAAGTTCGACTCTGTTCTCGCCGGTACGACCGCAAACGCCATCAAAATGGGGCTGGCTGTCGAAGGTGCCGCGCTTGCCGTGGTGGCCTTCACGGCTAAGATCGCCTCCGGTCTGGATAATCTCTACTGGGCGTCACAGCGCACCGGCGCGACGGTTCAGGGGATTCAGTCTATTGGCTATGCGGTTTCGCAGGTGGGCGGCAGCGTCGACGCGGCGCGTTCCTCTCTGGAAAGCCTCGCCCGGTTTATGCGGCATAACCCCGGAGCGGAAGGTTTCCTGAACCGTCTGGGCGTACAGACCCGTGACGCCAGCGGTAACATGCGTGACATGGCCGCTATTTTTACGGGCGTCGGCCAGAAGCTCAGCAGCATGCCGTATTACAGGGCTAACCAGTATGCGCAGATGCTGGGTATTGACGAAAATACCCTCATGGCGATGCGCCGGGGTGTGGGCGGTTTCACCGGGCAGTACAGCGCAATGGCGAAAGCTATCGGCTTTAATGCTGACGAAGCGGCCAGAAGCTCCAACAAATTCATGACCTCCCTGCGCGAGTTCGGCGCGATGGCAGGCATGGCCCGTGACAAAATCGGCTCTAATCTTGCTGGTGGTCTGGCGGGTTCGCTGGACACGCTGCGCCGCCACATTCTGGATAACTTCCCGCGCATCGAGCAGACCCTGACGAAAGCCATCAAGGGTATTCTGGCGCTCGGGGATATTATTGGTCGTCTGTTCTTCCGGTTGATTGAGGGGACGTCTGATCTTCTTACCTGGTGGAAGTCGCTCGATAAACAGACGCGTGAGATGATCGCCTTATTCGGCGCGCTGACCATCGCGCTGCGCATTCTGAACAGCACCTTCTGGATGTCCCCGATTGGCTTAATTACGGCGCTGGCCGCCGGGATAGCGCTGCTGTGGGAAGATTACAAAACGTGGAAGGAAGGTGGTCAGAGCCTGATTGACTGGCAGAAGTGGAAGCCAGAGGTTGACCAGGCCGTCAAGATGATTGGCGACCTGCAAAAGACCGTCAAAGATCTGACACAAGCGCTGGCGAAGCTGCTCGGCATAGACCCGAAATCGTGGTCCCTGAAATGGGATTTCGATAACTTTATTTCGCAAATGGGCGAGTTCGGCAAGATGCTGAACATGATTGCCGACCTGCTGAATGCCATTAAAGACGGGAACTGGGCGCAGGCCGCCAGCATTGGCAAGCAGCTACTTAACCAAGGCAGCGGACAGCCGAGCGCCACTCCGATGGTGGAGGATAGCGCTAATAGCGTTGCTGACTGGATTAAAGATAAAACGGGGTGGGATCCCCGCAGTGTGGGCAGACGTTTACGCGGGGAATCAGGGCCTTCAGACGACGAACCGGAACAGCACGCACAGTCAGTGAAACGTCCGCGCGCGACCGCTCAGGGTAAAGTTCTCCTTGACTGGATGGGACCTATGCTCAACAGACTGGAGGCAGTTTATCAACTTCCCGCCGGGCTGCTGAAAAGCGTTGCCATTACGGAATCTGGCGGTAATCAGTTCGCAACATCTGGCGCTGGTGCAAAGGGGCTATTTCAGTTTATGGATGGCACCGCGCGCGACATGGGCTTACGCGGGAACGATGTTTTCGACCCAGAGAAGTCAGCGCAGGCTGCTGCGAAATATCTGGCTCAGTTACTTCAGGCGAACGGCGGCGACCTGAGTAAGGCGTTAGCGTCTTACAACTGGGGAATAGGGAATGTGCAAAAGCACGGGATGGCCCTCATGCCTCAGGAAACCCGCAACTACATCCCTAAAGTGATGAGCAACATGCCGGGGTATGGCAGAGCGCCAGAGGTGAACCAGCAGAACACGTATCACATCTACGGTGGTGGTGACGCCCGGGCGGTCGGTAATGAAGTCGAACGTCGGCAGCAGTCATCAAACGCCCAGGTGATGCGCGGCAACCAGACGAAGGTGGGATAATGGACATTCTCTCTACGCTGTTTCATCAGCAATCTAGGCGATTCGGTCCAAGTTACGATTTGATAATTCCAAGTGTCGTTATTTCTGAGAAGCACAGCGACACACTGGAAATCACAGAGCACCCCGTTGAAGTCGGGGCCGCAGTTGCTGACCACGCCTATAAAAAACCGTCTGAAGTGACGATGGAGGTCGGTTTTGCTGGTGGTGGCTCGCTGTTGGATTTTGCCGACACATCAAAAATCGGGCTGAGTCTTGGCCTTAGCCCGCAGGAGACGTATCAGAAGTTACTGGAGCTGCAGAATAGCAGAATCCCCTTCGATGTGGTGACTGGTAAGCGACTATACAGCAACATGCTGATCCGCGCGCTGGAGGTGACGACGGATAAGACGACCGAAAATGTCCTGTCCGCCGTTCTCACCCTGCGCGAAGTCCTTATATCCCAAACGCAACAAATCAGCGTGGCGGATAAAACAGACATGAAAGATGGTGTAAGTACCTCTGCGGTACTGAACACCGGCACTAAAACGACGAAGCCACCTAACAGCTCCTTGCTGCAAAGAGGTGTGTCATTACTGGGGCTGGGTTAATGGCTATTCAGGAAATACCGCTGACGGCGGATAACCAGCAGTTCAGTATCAATATCGCAGGCGCTACCTGGCGGATCAGCATCAACTGGCGGGATCTGTACTGGATTATGGACCTGCAGAACGACAGAGGGGAGCCGGTTATCTCCGGCATTCCCCTTGTCACCGGCGCTGACCTGCTGGCGCAGAATGCCTATATGAGGCTGGGCTTTAAGCTGGTGGTGGTCTGCGACGACAGCGCGCAGGATTATCCGACGAAAACCGACCTGGGCGGCCGCAGTCATTTACTGGTATCAACGGAGTAAACATGTCACTGAACTGGATGAGACATTTCGAGCTGCAGCTCGTGGACGAGAATGGGAAGGGCATTGAGCTTAGCGATTTTAAGGTGACCTTTACGATCGACTGGTTCAACATCAGCAGCGCGTCCCGGCTGGGAACCTTCAAGATTTACAACCTGTCAGCCGATACCTCAAATCGGATCACCGGTAAAGAGTTTTCAAAGGTGCGACTGATCGCCGGTTACGACGGCATAGCGCCGGAAGTATCGGCCAGCGACGTCGGAAAGGTGCGAGAGGTTGACGCGGCAGATGTGGGTCAGAGCGATGGGCGAAACTATGGGCTGATTTACAGCGGCGAAATTCGATACTCGGTGACTGGTAAGGAGAATCCCATTGATTCCTATGTCCTGATTCAGGCAGCGGATACGGATCTGGCTTTTGCCACTAGCATAACCTCGCAGACGCTGGCAGCCGGTTATACGGTCGCAGATGTGAACCGCGCGTTGATGAAAGATTTTGAGGCTAAAGGTGCGACTGAAGGCCTGACGGCTGAAATGCCTGCCACCGTATTCCCCCGGGGCCGGGTGCTGTTTGGTATGACCCGGCATCTTATGGATAACGTGGCTGGACAATGTGGTGCAACCTGGCTGTTCGTGGACGGTCAGCGCCAGATGGTGGCGAATAACGAGTATGTTCACGAAGCGATTGTGCTCAACAGCGCCACCGGGCTGATCGGCATGCCGCAGCAGACCATCGGTAACGGTGTGAACGTTCGCGCGCTGATAAACCCGAACATCCGGGTTAACGGGCTCATTCAGCTGGATCAAGCGTCGGTATACAAAACAGCGCTACCGGGTAACGACATATCCATGACGGCTGGTCGTTATTTCGACGATACCATAAACGGCAATTCGAACGTAGCGCTGCCAGTGTCCAAGCAAATGACAGCCAGCATCGCCACGGATGGCGTTTATATTGTACGCGGGATTATGTACACTGGCGACACAAGGGGCCAAGCGTGGTACATGGATATGATGTGCGAGGCGCGTGGTGCGGTGGATATTAAAACTCAGGAAGCTTTTAACCGGGGTGGATGATGAGAAAATATGCGTTGCTGGTTGGGCTATTGGTTTCGTTACCTTCTTTCGCAGCTTTCCAGTGCGGCGGCTATAAGATGACATTATCGGATGCTGAAGGCCTTGTGCGTATTAACGGCGAATTAGTCACAAGTCAAAAAGTAAAATACCTCGGCGCTCAAGGTGATGAATCTAAGGCTGTGTGGAATATGGGGCTGATGCCTGCGCGTGACGGCAACAATTATGGCTTTGAATTTGTGAAGCGTAACGGGAAATCTTTCCTGAATGTCCAGCTTCTCCAAAACAGTATGGATGCTCCAAGAGTAATTGGCTCGTTTCCGTGTAAGAATATTAAGGACTGACGGCCATGTTCACAAAAATGCTAAGGATTGCGTTATTGGCTGTGATTGGATTTGCGGCGTATGCGATTTTTGATACGAGCCAAGAGGAAGATCAAGCGAGTCAGGCGCGAAGTAAGCCTGCTGAATCAAGAAGTGAGAGTGATAAGGCGGCCATCCGGTCAGCAGAAGAAAAAGAAACTGCAAGGCTTAAGCGTAAGGCCATTTATGAAAAAGAACTTGCTGATGAGGCTAAAAAGAACCAGCTTCCTGTCGATGTTCTTGCTAAAAATAATGTCATTTTCGCGTGCAAGGATATTGCTCGAAATACCCTAACTAGGCCTGAGACGTTTGATACGGAACAAACAGAAAGTGGCATAGATGACACGGTGAGTCCAAAGCAGTATTACTTCACTCTTCATTACTCAGGGCTGAATGATTTTAATGTTAAGGTTATTCATACAATTGAGTGCTATGGCAGCCTGACCAAACCTAACGGACAGGTAACTTATCGGATGTTTAAGTAACTCCCTGTAAATATTTACAATCACTTCTCAAACCTTGCTTCGGCGAGGTTTTTTGCTTTCTGGAGTCTACCAAATGGCAGTATCTGACCAGACCCGCAGCGGCGATCTTGCCGAAACCCTCAAATCTGAGCGGGAAACAACAAAAAACCAGATCCGTGTCGCGTTGCCTGGAATCGTTCAGTCATTCGACCCGGGAACAGTAACTGCGGTAGTGCAGCCTGCTATCCGTTCGGTTGAAACCGATAACGACGGGAAGCGCATTACGAATAATTATCCGCTGCTGGTGGATGTGCCGGTGGTGTTTCCGCGCGGCGGCGGTTGCACGCTAACGTTCCCGGTGAAGGCCGGTGATGAATGTCTGGTGATATTTGCCGATCGCTGCATCGATTTCTGGTGGCAAAGCGGCGGTGTGCAGGAGCCCGTCGACGATAGGGTGCATGATTTATCAGATGCGTTCTGCATTGTCGGACCACAGTCGCAGGCGCAGAAAATCGGCGGTATCAGCACCAGCGGCGTGGAGTTGCGTAGTGACGATGGCGAGACCAAGCTGAGCCTAAACCCATCAAGCGGGGCGATAACCGGTACCGCGCCGGGAGGGTTCGACCTGAATGGGCTGAAAATACTGCCTGACGGACGCCTGCAGCTGGTGGATGGTTCTATCGTCGACAAACACAAGCACGGTGGCGTACAGAGTGGCGGCAGCAATACCGCGCCGCTGGGAGGTTAAACATGCGATACCGGCGTGAAGATGCCGACGGTGATTATACCTTTGGCAGCGGTGATGATACCTGGCTGATTAACTCACCAGAGGCTGTGGCGCAGGCGATAAAAACGCGATTCGAATTATGGTATGGGGAATGGTTCCTCGATACGACGGCAGGCACGCCGTGGATCCAGTCCGTTCTCGGTAAGCAAAAACCGGAAACCTACAACCTAGCGATACGCCAGCGCATTCTCGAAACGCGTGGCGTGAAATCCATTCTCTCTTTCAATACGACAGTGAACACCACGACGCGGCGCGTTGAGTTCACAACCACAGTCGACACCATCTACGGAACAACGACAGTAACCAGCGAGGCATAAATGGCCCTCAATTTGGACACACTCGGCTTATCGGCAACGGTAACCGCTGAGGGTATTAGCGCACCTGATTTTCAGACGATAATCGATACCCTGACGAGCTTTTTTCAGCAGATTTACGGCGCTGATGTGTACATTGACCCGGACAGCAAGGACGGACAAGTTGTGTCGCTGGTAGCGCTGGCGATCCACGATGCCAATAACTCAGCCATCAGTGTCTACAACAGCTTTTCCCCTGCGACCGGGTACGGTGCCGGATTGACCAGCAATGTAAAAATTAACGGTATCGCCCGTAATGGGGCGACAAACTCTACCGTAGATTTGCAGCTGACCGGAACCGCCGGGACGACCATCACGAACGGCTCGGTTAAAGACGACAATAACGTGATCTGGAATCTTCCACCTTCAGTGGTCATTGATGGAGGTTCAGTTATCGTTACGGCCACATGTGCGAATAGCGGTGCGGTAGCGGCGCTGGCCGGGACAATCACCACCATTAACACGCCGACTCGTGGCTGGACTTCGGTAACGAACCCGACGGCGGCCACAGTGGGCGAACCTGCAGAAACTGACGCAGAGCTGCGCGTCAGGCAGGGGCAAAGCGTTGCGTTGCCGTCGATTACACCGTTTGAGGCTGTTGATGGCGCTCTTGCCAACGTTGCTGGTGTGACACGTCACAAGCTCTACGAAAACGACAAGGGCACAACTGACAGCAACGGACTGCCGCCTCATTCCATTGCAGCCATTGTCGACGGTGGGGATGCAACGGCAATAGCCCAGGCCATCAGGGGGAATAAGGGGCAGGGAACGACTCCCTACGGATCAACTGTTGTCTCTGTACCGGACAAATACGGTAACCCGCATGATGTCGGATTTTCTCGCTCAACCGACGTGCCTGTTTTCGGACACATCACGCTGAAGGCCTTCACCGGTTACACATCGCAAATCGGCACGCAGATTCAGCAGGCGGTGGCGGACTACATCAACGGGCTGACGATCGGTGATTCAGTGCTGTTGAGCCGTATTTACTCCCCGGCGAACCTCGGTGTGGTGAGCGGCGGTAATGCTCGCTATTACGACATTACCGAGCTGTTGATCGGAAAGTCTTCCGGTTCGGTGGCAGCGGCAAATATCGTTATTGCCTACAACGAATCAGCGTCCTGTAAGCCCGATAATATCGCTCTCACGGTGACCTCATGAGCAAATATACGGACAGGATCACCAATTACCACGCGACCAAGCCCAAATTCTTCGATCACGTTGACCTGAGCACCCGACCGCTTATCGATATTTCCAAAAGCATGGGCGGCCTTGTCTCTGCTTTCGATATCGATACAGCTGTCGGTGTGCAGCTCGACACGCTCGGGCTATGGATTGGGCGCAGCCGCATTGTCAGCCAGCCTATTTCCGGAGTTTATTTCAGCTGGGATACCGATGGGCTGGGATATGACCAAGGTGTCTGGCAAGGGCCATATGACCCGGATTCGGGCTATACGTCGCTGAGCGATGACACCTACCGCATCATTCTGAAAGCGAAAATCGCTATTAACAACTGGGACGGGCGGAACGACTCGCTGCCACCCATTCTTGACGCTGCGACAGCAGGTTCTGGCCTGAAAATGCAAATCGTCGATAACCAGGACATGACGATTTCGGTCTGGGTATTCCCTGAGACTGATATTTCAGATGTGTCTCTTGAACTGATCGCCGCTATTAAACAGGGCTATCTCACCGTTAAAGCAGCTGGCGTATGGGCCGGTGACGTTGAAACACCTTCGGTAGAAACACCGTCCGAAGGAACGAAATTTTTTGGGTTTGATATGGATAACGAATATATCGGCGGTTTCGATACCGGCGCTTGGGGGGTATTACTCTGATGGCTAACAAGAATGATTTTAAGGCATTTGCACTTGATCCAAATGCAAACGTAATGTCACAGGCTGAGTGGGAAGCGCTTCCGGCTTTACTGTCAGGGTTCATGGCAGGCAAAGCATCCAGTG
>NZ_VATL01000007.1:0-106648 GCF_005781065.1 Escherichia sp. E1130 | reverse complement strand
ATAGACGATCTGGCGGGCTGTGATATGCCCCCGCAGGGCGTGGATCAGAGCACGCTGAGAGTGGAATACTATTGTCAGAATAAGCAGGAATACTCTTATCTGCGCGAAGTGTTCATTGATATGTATCCGTAGTCATCGGAAATACCCAGCCTTTCTGGCTGGGTATTATCACGTGTGACATTAGCATGAACCATTACACAATCTGTCAAGAGCCAGGTTCAGATGTCTGTTTCCGCCATTTCATCATCACTGATTGGCGTAGCGTTTTTTGCCAGCATTCCCACTTTGCGTTTTTCCTTTAACCGGCAGCTTTCTCTTTTGATGTTCAGTGTGGTGGACAATCCCGTAGATATATATATCCGCACGCTTTAGTTCTGTTATATTTTTTTCGACAAAATAATCAAAACAGTAAATAAAATAAACGTTAGGTATTTTCTTTATGCGTTCTCTTTACATGTTGAGACTTCGAGTAATACTGTAAACCATATACGTTATAATCGCTAACCGACAAATAATCCAGAAAATTTAATTTATATGCCAGAGTAAACAAGCTGTTCATTTCAAAAATATGTTTGTAAAAGTGTATAGTATTCTGATTGCCGAAGTTTAACTGTGCAGGAGAAAATTTAGCAGATGAGAAAATTGGGGCACACTCGTCAACATTAACTGTTCTAAACAATAATGAAATAGCGGTACTTACATCATCAAAGCCTCTTAATTTCGTGCTGTTAAAATAGAACGTTCTTGCCGTAATAGTTATAGTAATCCGTCCGTCTCCGCAATCATCCAATATTCCCAGAACGCATGGTTCACAAAATGTGTTTTTCGCATATTTTCGCTCTTCATTACAAAAACAAGTTTTTAAATGTAACTCAGTGACCTCGTTTTATACGTGCTAAACTTATGCCATGTAATTGTAACTTTCTTTGCATTACCAATTATAATGCAACTTTTGGTACATACACCCCCAGATACTCCTTCTTCACCGTATTGCCTGGTCACGGTAAATTTATCTCCTGATGACTCCTTTCCTTCCACACGATCCAGTAAATTGTAATCATGTCTTCAGTTTCTTCCCGAAACACATAAATTTGTGAACACAACAAACTGAGTGATATCTCCGGTGACTTTAATAGTTTCGAATTAGATATACGACCTCTCGGTTTAAAATAACCATACCGAAGAGATTATCAGTTTTTTTTCACAAATGGGACTTTTTTTTGTGTTTTTTTGAGGCATTTTGAATGCTTGGAGTGCAGCTGGAAGTTAACAGTTTGAAAAGCACGTCAGATGGGAATGGGAGAGTCGTATGAGGATGTTTTCTAATGCTACATAAAAGTAACTTTTTTGACAATGGGTATTGGTATTATTGTGAGTTGATAGGTACTGTTTTGTCATTTAAGTTATACATATATCTAGTGCCACTTTTTCGAGAAAAATGATCCTATGATTTTTGTACATAGTGCCACTTTTAAAAAAAGTGACCCTATATCGTGATTACATAGGGTCACTTTTCATCAATAAGTGACCCTATGCGAGGTGCACATAGGGCCATTTTTAAGGAAAAAGTGACCCTATGTCGTAGTCATCCTAAGCAATTAGAGATATAATCACGCAAAGACGTTTTTTCGCGAAAGTTTCTCGGCATATCGCAGATACTGATTGCAGTATTGCGTTTTTTTAAGCTGTAAAATTTTCGTTAGCAGGCTCAGGGGTTTTGAGAAAACCCTGGAGACTTTGGTTAAAAAGTGATACAAGTAAGGACAATAGTTTAATGGATGGTTTAGAAGCTTAAATCGATAGTTCAAAATTTATAAAAGTTACTTTTCCATCTCCAAAACCGATCTTTTAATTCGAGTAGAAAATTATTGCAATTGTATTTATGCAAGGGCAATGGAAAGTAAATCAAACAACGTCGATATAGCTGAACAACTCAACAGGTTCCATTCCTTGATGCAGGTTGGCAGCGTGCGACATACACTTCACTGCAACCTCTGCTGAATATTATTATCAACCTTGCATCCTTGATATACAGTGATTATAGTTGTAAACGACTAGCATACAGGGGTACGCGTTGGTTATATCATTTTTAATGAGACTAACCAGTCCAGCGCCTGAATGGAGAGAGTGAAATTCAATTTCACTCTCTCTTTTTCATCTAACCCTTTATTGTCAAGGAGTTATACAGATTCATTTGTAATTAGTCGTGATTAGATCTGACACATTGCCTTGTTACTCATTGCGAAAATGAGTAGCGAAGTGCATATCCAGTTATTAAACAGATTAAGAAAACGATAACTAATTAGTGGAGTTGGTTCCTTGAACAGAGAAGATGTCCATCAACTGGCTACGCAATTGTTTGAAGGTAACGAAAGTGCGGCCCAAAAGTGGTGCCATGAACCCAACCGAGCGTTACGGTGGCAACCCCCTGAAGAACTTATGGGGAGCGAATCAGGAATCCAAACGGTAATAGCGTTAATAACACGACTAGAGCAAGGCGTGTATTCTTAGACCTTCTGCCCAGAGCCGTTCTGTAGTTTTATCATCGCATCAAGCAAATCGTTTTCATCCCGTGAATGCTGAGACTTGTTCCGGGTCACATCGGGGCTATTCACCGATGGAAGAGCTTTAAAACGACGGTTATCCCTTTGTTCCTGTGCCAGCTTCGCCACATACAATACTTGGCCCAAATTCTGGGGTTAACAACTTACCCAGCCGAGGAAAACATCTGCAGTCCTCAAATAGACATTAGCATTGAGCCCCTACACTCGCACCAGTTGATAGTTCACTTATAGCGTAAAGAGATACCGAAAGTATCCGCGTCAGCACCTGAAGAATTTAAGAGCCTGGAAGGAGGAAGGTTGCCAAAGGATGACGATGGATGCATGGGCAGTAATGCCGTGTTTGGTGTGATCACTCACATCATCAATGATGCCTGGAGTGGGGAAATTTGACGATTGCCCGGTGATTTAAGGCGCAAAGAAGTGGTATTTCGTGTCATTAAAACCCATGATTGTATACACATAACGAGTACACGAGGTTTTTATGCAATCCATCAACTTCCGTACCGCACGCAGCAACCTTACTGAAGTGCTCAACAATGTTGAAGCCGGGGAAAAGGTTGAAATCACCCGCAGAGGCCGCGAGACAGCTGTAATTGTCAACAAGGTTACTTTCGAAGCCTACAAAAAAGCGACGCAGGATGCCGAATTTGCATCCCTGTTTGACACACTGGATTCCACCAACAAGGAACTGGTTAACCGATAATGAGGCATATATATCACAGGAAGAGCTTATTGCGCTTCATGATACGAATATAAGCCACTACGGCCTACCGGGCATGTCGGATCCGGGTAGGGCAGAAACTCGCTTTGATTTACCTCGTATAGTGTATCTCCACTACACCGGGTGGCATCAGCCCCATTACCCCGATGCAGTCCATTTTCTTCTGCCTTTTCTGGGTGTCTTGTATGTATTTTAGCCAAGAATGTGATCCTCACCCGGTATAGTGGATCACGTTATTGCCACCATACCTGATAGCGTGGCGGCACGGTTAGGAAACTTTACCTGGTACAGTGTATCGTGAATGATGATCGGCTCTGATAACGTGATGATACTGAAGTGAAAGCTGTACCCTGTGTAGTGGATCCAGTGAAAGTGCGCACCCGGTATAGTGTGCTTCATGGCTGAATCGGAGTTTGCCGCAGGTAGCCCTGCATCCATCATCATAACAGACACTGTCCGCAGGACTCGCGAGCCGTATGTGGGGTCGGTTTGGGAAATGGAAAATTTTGTACGTTAAGCGCATTATTTAACCACTCCTGATTTGTAAGGGCCTGATTTAAAGTCAGTGGTCATCGCATTTAGGTTATCCGATTGAGTCAAGACCCCCTAAGAAATGCCGTATAGTTTTTTTTCACCGGAAACCTGGATTTTTCCGCGCCCAGTAACCACGGGCGCGGTTTCGTAAACGACCGGTTGAGAAACAACGATTTTGATGCTGAAACCTGCCACATAACCCGTAACTTATTCAACGTCATACAAATCAGATAGTTTTTAAAACGAAATACCCTCCATTACTTACAATGTTTTTCCTATAAGTCCGCTTTCGGATTTTTATCACAACAGCATGTAACAAAAAATGTAACTGTTACAGTGAGTTATCAGTGCAAAGGTACACATCCGCACTAGGCAATCATCCCACTCATTGCATTGATCTTAACCAATAAAAGATCACATATGAAACATTCAACCGCCAGGGCACCTATTTATAGTTAATCCCCCTGTAAATGACGACATAAGCAGTGAACAAAAAAACCTTTACCCCAATACTTAGAGATGCGCCCTGTTACAGGGTAGATGAAAATTCTTAATAGAATTACAATGACAGATTTTTGATCTGCAAAGTTGATATTTTTTAGCAAAACGCTCTATCATCGCTTTGTAAAGATACCTCGTGGTAACTATCACCACTGCCCAACAAAGGGAATGATATGGCAGATTCCAGCTTCCAGAATGAAGTGCCAAAAGCACGCGTCAACATCCAGCCTGACCTGCACACGGGTTCTGCCCAAAAGAAAGTAGAGTTGCCCTTAAAACTTCTCGCGGTGGGAAATTTCAGCAACGGCAAAGAAACTCTCCCGTTTTCTGAACGCAGCAAGTTAACTATTTCAAAACACAACTTTAATAGCGTTCTATCCGAGCTTAACCCAGAGTTCAGTATTGATGTTGCCAACACCCTGAGAGGGTATGGACGTCAATCTGTCGCTGGTATCTCAGATGCCGAAAGCAAAAGCATAAGGCGGGCGCAGAGATGAAAATTTATCGTCCATTGTGGAACGAGGGGGCTTTACTGTCCCCTCAGCAGTTCCAGCAACAGGCAGAATGGGAGTCTTTTCGCAGCGCCGGTGCAACCGCACTGGCATCTGCATTCCCCTGGGGTGTGGAAAAGATTGAGTTTAACGACAGTCTTCTTTCATCGGGTCTGATCCAGATTACGCAGTTACGCCTCTGGCTGGAAGATGGAACGCTGATTGATGCGCAAAGAAGCGATCTGCCTCCGGCGCCACGTGAGTTAGATGCCAGTCAGCTGGCAGGTCTTGATGCAGTAACTGTCGTTATCGCACTGCCTCATATGCAGCCGGGTGTTGCCAACGTTGAGCAGGAAGGCATCTTCCCGGATCGACCGCTTCGCTATCGCGAAGAATGGGTGACGTTGCCGGATGCATTTGGGCCTGAAGAAGAATCAATGGCAGTTGCCCGGTTCAATTTCTCCATCCGGTTTGCCCATGAAAGTAATGATTCCTGGAAAGTCTGCCCTGTAGCAAGGCTAATCCGGGACGGACATAATGCGTGGCTACTGGACCCGTCTTTCATTCCTCCCGTTGCGTCATTTTCGGCAAGCCCGGTTCTTCGCGAACGTCTGGTGCTGTTAAATCGCCAGTTACGTTCCCGACGCCAACGTTTGATGACAATGCGTCGTGAGAGCAACGAGAGACTTGCCGATTTTGCCGTCGCCGATGTTTCCCTTTTCTGGTTGCTGAATGCGCTAAATTCCCACGCTGGGGTGCTGACGGAATACGAACGTTTTCCTTCCCGTCCGCCTGAACAGGTGTGGGCTGAGCTTGCACGCCTGGCAGGAAGCATGCTGACCTTTTCCCTGGACCATGATCTCGACGCCATACCGGGGTATGACCACGAGGATCCCGCCAATACGTTTCCTCCGCTGTTTGACCTGATCTCGGGGTTACTTGAGGCAAGTCTGCCATCCCGGGTCATTGCTCTGGAAATGTCCCGTCCGGACGGCCAAACCTGGAAAGCAAACCTTCACGATATTCGTCTGCGCGAAGAGGCGGACCTCTACCTCTCTGTTCGCTCAGACATACCGGCCTGGCAGGTTGCCGATAAATTCCCGGCACTTTGTCAGGCGGGTTCACCTGATGACGTCAATGAGATCTATGGTGTTGCACTCAAGGGGATCCCTCTGATCCCTGTCAGCAGGGTCCCGGCGGCTTTGCCTGTACGCATGGAAAACCAGTACTTCGCGCTTGATATGGAAAGCCCCGCTGCGCATGAAATGCAGGAGCAGGGCGTGTGTATGTTCTACGTGCCTGAAATGCTTGGCGCACTGGAACTTGAACTGTTTGCGGTATTGCGCTCATGAAACAGGATATCGATATCGACCAGCTGATGACAGAGACCTGGCTCACCGTCACCATGCTGAAGAAAGGCGCCGTCACGCTCAATGGTAGTGCGCTTTACGACAAGTGCGTTAAACAGGTTGAAAGTGTGCGGGAAGCGCTGGAGCGTGCCGGTTATGACGAGGACAGTGTCGGGCATATTTCCTACGCACAATGTGCCTTGCTGGACGAGGCGGTGATGAGCCGTAAGCCTGAAAAGTGCGAGGAAGGAGAAGAGCCGAAAATTGATGAGGGCCAGGTGGCATGGCGTAAAGTCCCGCTTCAGGCACGATTTTTCGGATCACTTCGAGCAGGTGAGGCGCTGTGGGATAGCATTGCAGAGGTCCTGCGTCAGCCTTCACCGAACCCGGCCGTTTTGACGTGTTATCACCGGGTAATTGCCCTGGGTTTTCAGGGTGTGTACGGATTGAAGGCGGTCAGTCAGTCGCAGCGGGATGAAGTCGTCAAAGCCCTGTCTGAGCGATGCTCTCCGCCTGATGCAGGCCTGTCACTGATTGTTCACCGGATGGGGAAACATCGCTGGAGTCTGATGCGTTCAGTCTGGTTCTGGATAGCGCTTGCCATCATCCTTACCGGTGTTATCTGGTGGGGCGGTCATCTGTGGCTCCAGGCACTCTTGTCAGCACAAATACCGGAGCTACGTAACTAATGCGTAGATCAGTCATTATTCCGGTTGCCCTGCACACCTTTGCAGCTGTTGGCACATTGCTGTGGTTGCTCTGGTATTTCATCCCAACAGGGAACGTGTTTAAAGGTCTGACCACGGTGCTGATCCTCCTGCTGGCAGACTGGACTGTTTTTAATAACTGCAGCCGGGAGCAGCCGGTATCCGACACCTCCGTTTCAGCTGCTGACCTGCCACTACTCGACACCCAGGGCCCCGTTGTACTGGTATGCGGTGACGGGCTGGGTGCGCTGTTTCAGGGGAGTCCTCTGCGTAAAACAGCTCAGGGTTGGTGGCTCCGGGCCGATGACGTCAGCCGGTTAACGGATGTTGTCCGCAGCATACAGGCGCAGTTCCCACGCCAGGTCGGTCAGCTTTCGGTTATGTACCGTTGCCTGCCAGACCATCATCAGGATGAAGCGGTTCTGCGCTCCACATTAAAGACGCTCCGCCAGCAGAGTAAACAAATCAAAACTCTGACGGGTTTCACACTACCGGTTGTGGTGAGTGCCGAATTCTCCGGACCTGAGACTCCGTGGATAATCGTTCGTGGTGACAAGCCGATTGTATGTCCGGTAAATGATTCGCCGCAGGCTTTCATCGACTGGTTGCAGGCTAATGACAATATTACGGCACTACCCGTGATCAGTCAGGCATTTTCATTTATCCGTAAAACCCTGACTGATGAGCTTGAGAAACCTGATCGGTTAACCCCGCCTGAACGAGCGTTTTCCGTGGCACTGCGCCTCGGTACCGTCCTTCTCGAAACCCAGTCAGTCTGGACCGACTGGCTATATTCCCGCACCTGTTTGCAGTTTTCCCGAAAGCCTGGGCAGATAGATCCGGAAAGTTTATTTCCGGATGCGGTTCTGCCGCTGCTGGCACCTTTTGCATCAACGGTGCAGGGGGGGCAACGTACCCGTCGCCTGGTCCTGCTGATGTGGGTGTGTGCTCTGACCGCATTGGGTATTTCTGCGCTCAATAACCGTGACCTGATCTGTCAGGTGAGCACCGATTTGCAGCGCTGGAATGCAATCCCGATGAACCACTATCGCCCTAAGGCAGAATCACTGGTTGCCCTGAAGCAGGATGCGCTCCTGCTTGAACGCTGGCAGCGTCAGGGAGAGCCTTTCCGTTACAGCCTGGGCTATTACCCGGGGCTACGCCTGTGGCTGGCCGTGCAACAGGCTATCGATACCTGGACTCCACCACCAACACCTAAACCAAAACCAGCATCTAAACAAAAACCAGTACCGAAAATTGTTCGTCTCGACGGCATGTCGCTGTTTGATTCCGGCAAATCGGCACTCAAAGACGGCTCTGCCAAAATACTCGTCAATGCACTGGCAGGGGTCAAAGCCAGACCAGGCTGGCTCATCGTGGTCAGTGGCCACACAGACAATACCGGCAGCGTTCAGCTTAACCAGACCCTGTCTTTACAACGAGCGGAGGCCGTTCGTAACTGGATGCGTGATACTTGGGACGTCCCGGAAAGTTGCATTGACGTGCAGGGTTACGGTGACAGCCGACCGGTTGCATCAAACGACACGCCTGATGGCCGTGCGCATAACCGCCGTGTCGAGATCAGTCTGGTACCCCAGGCTGACGCCTGTCGTCTGCCAGGCGCGTAACACACGTCACAGGATGTACGTGACGTTTCAACTAAAGAAATGGAGAAGTAAACATGGCAATCCCAGTTTATCTGTGGCTGAAAGACGATGGCGGCGCTGACATCAAGGATGCCTCCTTCGAGAAGCATAACCACCTTGAGCAGATCGAGCTGCACTACGAAAAAATCACCTGGACCTACAAAGACGGCAACATCATTCATTCCAATTCCTGGAACGAACGCACCACAGCATAAGACTCTGGCGGGCAGATCCTTTCTGCCCGCCTTTTTTTTACTCCGCACAGCGCCTGTCAGACGGACGCTTTGCAGAGCAGTCTCACAATTTATCGGCATGAACCTTATGGGCATCGGTTGACGGCCAGGGGCGGTAGCGTGCCTGAACAAGAGGGAACGAAATGGAACATCATTCAGCAGTCCTGCTACGACGACTTACCCCTTATTGCGCCAGAGCACTGGAGGGGGCGGCTTTTTTATGTCAGACCCGTGCGCATGCGGAAATCACGCCTGAGCACTGGCTGTTGAAACTGCTGGAGCAGGCAGAAGGAGAGCCGTCATGAGCAGTTCCCTCTCCAACAAGGCTACCAGCCTGGTACATCAGCTTTTAGGGCAATCACGGTACCGGGTTGAAGTGCATGAATGCGACCATTTCCTGGATGTGTTACGTTACAACGCCGTTGAATCACTCAGCCAGCCCTGGCGCTATAACGTGGCGGTCACCAGCTCTTCTGCGGATATTGCTTGTGACTCGTTACTGCTGAAGCCCGCTTCATTCACTTTCCAGACACCCGTGTTTGACGGAACTCCGGCCCAGCCGGTCAGGACGGTATTTGGCGTGGTTGAGTCGTTTCGCCGCGTGTCTACCTCGAACGATGAAACCTATTACGCGCTGACGATCGTTCCCCGTATTGCCCTTCTGGGCTATACGAAAGGGAGCGAGATCTACCTCAATCAGTCAGTCACTGAAGTGGTTGAACAGGTACTGCGTAAACACTGTCTGGAAGGGCCTGATTTCGAGTTCCGCCTCTCCCGCGAATACCCCTCCCGGGAGCTCATCACCCAGTGGCGGGAAACCGACCTTGAATTTATCCAGCGTCTGCTGGCAGAAGTGGGCATTTACTGGCGCTATGAAATGGACAGCCGTCTTGAACAGGACGTGGTGATTTTCCAGGACAGCCAGCAGCAGTATGAATTTGGTGTCACGCTACCGTTACGCAACCAGGCCGGGATGAGTGACAACGGGCAGGAGAGCATCTGGGATATTCAGACCGCATATAACGTGGTGAGCGGAGGTGTGGCCACCCGGGACTACAACTACCGTGAAGCGCTACAACCTCAGGACAGTATCGAGAGCATTTTCAGCAAAGAAGGGATCACCACCGGAGAAACATACCATTATGCTGAACCTTTCCTGACAGCAGGTGACGCTGAAAGCCCGGAGACCGGGGCATACTTTGCCCGTCTGCGTCACGAACGTATTCTGAATGCGCAATATCACGTCAGCGGGCATTCCTCCAGCCCTCATCTGGCTCCGGGTCAGGTACTGGAAACTGACGGAACGCTTCCCGATACCGTGAAAGAAGGCATTGTCATCACCACGGTGCGCACCAGTGGCTCACGAAAAAGTAGCTTTACCCTGACCTTTGAAGGCATCCCGTATAGCGAAACCGTCTGTTATCGTCCGGCGCTGCTCAGTCGCCCGGTGATATCCGGCTCGCTTCCGGCCCGGGTGGAAAGCACACAGAAAGGTGACACCTGTTCCTGGCTCGATCCGGACGGGCGCTACCGGGTAAAACTGGACTTTGACCGCAACAGTGCTGAACAGGGTTATGCCTGTTTGTGGCTGCGGCTGGCCAGGCCCTATGCCGGTGATACGTACGGCTTCCACTCACCGCTTATCGACGGAACGGAAGTGGCCGTCGTATTTGACAGCGGAGACCCGGATCGTCCCTACATCGCCTATGCCCTGCACGACTCAGAACATCCGGACCCTGTCACCAGTGACAACCATACGCGAAACGTGTGGCGCACTCCTGCGAACAATAAGTTGCGGATGGAGGATAAGCGCCAGGAAGAGCATATCAAGCTCGCGACGGAATATGGCAAAACGCAACTGAACATGGGACACCTGGTCAATGGCCAGCGTGAAAAGCGCGGAGCCGGTTTCGAACTGCGAACGGATGAACATGGTGCTGTACGTGCGGCAAAAGGGCTGTTCCTGACGGCTGATGCCCAGGCCAAAGCCCAGGGACCGGTACTGGAAATGGCCCCTGCGATAAGTCAGATTAATCAGGCCAACAGCCAGATGCAGGCGCTGAACAGCGCCGCTGAAGCCGCCGGAGCCCTGATCTCTGATATCAATACTCAGATTAGTCTTGTGACTGACAAAATCAGGGACCTCCAGTCTGCGGTCCTACTGGGTAGCGCTCCGCAGGGGGTGGCGTTTACCTCAGGTGAACATCTTCAGCTCAGCAGTACCCGCAATACCATGATCAATGCCGGTCAACATCTTGATATCGGTGCGATGAAAAATCTGTCGGTAACGGTGGAAAAAGCCCTTGGTCTGTTTGTCCATAAAGACGGGGCGAAGCTGGTTGCCAACCAGGGAGACATCGAGATTCAGGCTCAGCACAACACGATGGCCCTGTTTTCTGAAAAACAGCTGACGGTGACCTGTAGTAAAGACGAAATTATTATCAGCACCCCGGAAACGCTGACGCTGAACGGTGGCGGCTCTTACCTGAGACTGAGTAAGAACGGGATTGAGCATGGCTCCAAAGGGAATATGGTGATGAAGGTAGCGAGCTATCTGGTGCCCGGAAATGGCAGCAGCCTGCCACTGGAAACACCGGACTTTAAAATGACAGACGTTACGGTCACGGCTAAAAATTCCTCCAAATGGAGCAGTGAATAGCATGGAAGGGGATTTATGACAGCAAAGTTACCCAAAATCAGTTACCCCGTACCGTCAAACAAAAATGGCCATGCCTTTTCCTCTGTGGAAGCGTTGTTATCGATGATCGGAGGGGAAAGCTCAGGACTGTATCTGGTGGGAAGTCAGGGAATGTGGCATGGCGGTATTCATATTACTGATGCCACCATTCCCTGGTGCGCCCTGAGTACTGACAGTGAAGCTGAGAATGAATATTGTCGTGAGCTTTATAAAGGGGAGCAATTTATTCGTTGTATGGCCGATGGTGAAATAGTTGCCTGGCGGGTATGCAAGGATTACGAGAGTGCCGCGATTGAATGGCGAGGTGAAAAGTTGTTCATTTCGACCTCTTTTGTGCTGGTGAAACATTATATCCAGCCGGCTGATAACGCAGAAAGTGGACTGACGTTTTTTACGCTGTACATGAATCTGGCGCCCTATGCTGCTTATGAACAACAGGGTAGCCAGGCGGACAGAAAAGTGGCAGGCGTCCAGCGCTATTACACCAGTGCGGAAGATGTGCAGACATGCCGCGCAGCCGGAAAACTGAATAAAGACACGGTAGTCACGTTGAGTGACGCTATTGTGACCCGCACCAGCGACCTGCGTCAGTTTACCGAAGTGACCATTATCAGAGAGACGAAAAATGCAGCGGGAGACACGCTTGCAGCGAGAACAAAAGTCTGGACGGTATCAGACAGGGGGGCTCTGAAGGCTGTTAAATCAGCACTCGTTCCGTCCTGGTGGGCAAAATGTACTCCGGCTTACACTAATGAGTCAGAAGGCGTGGTGAACTGCACTTCGCGTACAGACTGGGCGTACTATCTGAGCAGTGACGATGTGCTGCAAGATAAAAATGCAGGCAGACTGACAGCCGATTTCCCGCTTTCATACGAGCCCGGTAATACCGCACAGCAGATCATCCGTCCAGGTAAGAATCCAGGCGATGCAGCAAGAACATTCAGTCTGGTCACTCTGGGCCGGGATAAGGATAAGTTGAAAAAGGGCGACCGGGTATGGGTAGTATCAGACGGCGACAGTCTGACGCCGGTTGCACCAGCAGCATCCGGTAGTGGATCCGTTTTTAATGATGTGTATGTCCCGCCAGTCCCTGTGACTGTCAGTGCAGGGGCTAATCTCGGCCATATGGGTTTTTATCAGCTACCTGAGGAAAACGGTAAACGCTCGCGCTACCAGGTACATATAGAGTGCCTGAGCATGGATGATATAGAAAAGTTCATCACCAACCCCGGAAGAGCAGGAGAGGATGCGCCAGTGTATCTGACCTGGCAAACCAACGCTCCATTATTTGAAAAGGGTGAGCGGGGAATGGTTGCGGGCAGTCGAAAAACAAAAGCCTCAGGAATTCTGACGCTGGCCAAAGTCCCTGGCGTTGATGCCGGGGGGAATACACTGACCAGTAACCAGGATGCTGCGTATTATCAGATACGCCCGGAAGGTGGCTGGTTACCTGCTGCCAGTGTAAAAAAGGTATCGCAGTACGCGTTAGGCGAGCTGGGGTTTGTGACGCTGAATAAAGCACCAACGAGCTTTGACCTGATTGATGGGATAAAACAACCGTATAACGTGGTTAAGGGTATTCTGGAGCAGTTGTATAAAGCAGCACAGGATGAAACGCGTACCACTCATGCCCTGAACAAATATAACTACCAGCAACTGCTGGAGATGATAGACAATAACCAGGACGGGTATTACTCGGAGCAGGAGTATCTTCAGGCGATCCATAATATCTCTTACCGCGATCGCTTATACCGTGTAATTGCGAAACACGCCAGTGAATGGTACTACGGTAAAGATGACCCGTTGTGGAAAAACTATCTGGATACATTAACCGGAGATGCACCGTTATGGAAAACGTATTTGGAAGCATTTCTGGATAAGATGACGTGGATGAAGGCAGTGTCTGAGAAGGGCGTGGCGCTGGGACCGGAGCCGTGGCATATGCATCCGGTGGTGTTTTTGGAGGCTATAGGAGATAAACGTATTGTTCATATAACAGTGGATATGCTTTATAAAGTATTCAATGGATTAAGATCACCAGCGAAATTTTCATTTCTTCAGGATATTGCCGATGAAATTAATAATCATGCGATTGAATACAAACTAGACAATGTATTGAGAGTCAATCATTTTTTTGCTCAAATAAGAGAAGAGATGGGAGGGATGGCTAGCCCTGTTGAAGCCCTTAATTATAGCGAAGAGGGTTTGAAGGCAAACTTTAGTTATTTTAGAAGACACCCTGTAGAAGCAAATGAATATTCATATACGAAACTTAATGGAAGAATTACGAAGCATGCAAATGAGATTGCTATTGCTGATAGAGTTTATGCTAATAGATTAGGAAATGGAAATATTTCGTCAGGTGATGGTAGTGCATATAGAGGTAGAGGAGGTATTCATCTTACAGGAAAAATAAATTACCAAGGATTTTCTGATTACTATAAAAAGAATTGGGTGGATGATATTGATTTTATAAAGAATCCATCATTGCTTGAGGAAGGAATTTACTGTATGCGATCAGCTATTTATTTTTGGCTTCGCGAAAAACTTTATGACATTGCTGATCAAGGGGATACAGGTTCAATAGTGGATAAAATAACAGCAAAAGTGAATTTAAATACAACTAGCTATGCAAAACGTCGGGAACATTTTGAAAGAATCAAATCAACTAACGTCTTTACTGATGCATTTTAATTAACTGAAAATCAAGGTTAGACGATGGTTAAAATTAAAGCTTTTTTAGGCTGTTTCGTGCTGTCGCTAAGTGCTTCAATTCAGGCAGCATACGTTCCATACGTAGTAAATAATTATGAAGGTTATATAGGGAAATATCCTGTGCATTTATCCCTCCAGTATTATGACTTTGGGAAAAATGTGAACGTAGAGGGAAATTATTATTACGATAATCATAGAACCTCCATTCCACTATATGGTGTGAATGAATCAAATTTGATTGTGTTATGTGAGGCCGTTAGTAATGAGAGTTTCGATAAATATATTATTCAAGGTGAGAAGTTTGAAATTGCAAAATGTCCTTTCAAGTTAACACGAAACTCTGTTGGTTTTTCAGGTGAATGGAGCAATGCTCGCTCCACTTTAAAAGTGGACTTAAGGGAGACATCCAGACTTAGTGATGGTGTTTTGAAAGGGGAGGCTAAAGAACTGGATATTCCATTTTGGGGGCAAACTAAACAGCATGCTTTCATTGGGATATATATAGAGGGGGAGGAAGGTATTGTTATCAATAAAGTAAATGTAATTGATAAAGTAAGTGGTAAATTAATACAAGTCATTAACCCACAATTGAATGGCTGTGAATTTGGTTCATATATGACGTCTATTTTTCAAAACTTAGAAAACGATGGAGCTCAGATTCACCTGAATTGTTACAGTATTGGGCCGGATATTAGTGTTAATTACATATTTAATAAGCAAACACAGAAATATGACATGATTACAGAGTAAAGCAATATTATTTTGGACTTTTATACTGACTTAGGCGTTTAGAGGATATCTAAAAAATCAGCAGAACTGATTTTAAAAGCTAAAGGATATCAGAAGAATTCTTATGTATCTAAAGTCAGTAATGCAAATAGTGTTACAGTTGAATATGGTTGTGATCTGGTAATCACACCAGTAAATGGTACTATATCAAGGATATCCTGCTGTTTAAATGCAGAGGTGTGTTACAGATTACTGGTCGTGATAATTACACCAAATGAATACGAAAAATGCTTCATGATGAATACAATAATCGCCTGATAGTAAATTACATAATGGATGATGACATGACTCATTGTATAAATGCAGTTGAAGATCAAGAGCAGTTGTTATCACGTATTGCAGAAATCAGAAAGGATTATTACCGTTCTTTAACTATAACCAACGGTGAACCTAATGCACAGATTAAATTCCTCAATGGCTGGATAAATAGAGTTAATGATTGTTTGAGGGTTGATATATGAAAAGAATATTATTGCTTTTAATTTTTATTTCATTTCACTCAATAGCTAATTTTTCTGGTCATTGGGTAAAGGAGAATGACTCACAATCGCTAACATTGGATTTAGACGAAGATGGTGCTCATCTTGTTGGTAAATATTGCTTTATAACTAATGACGGAAATAGAATTGACTGTTCTGAAGGCAATGATAGAAACATTAACGGTATAATCAAAGATAATGTTGGAATTGTGGACTTTGAAAGTACATTTGGGGGTATTGGTCAGGCAACTATATCAATTAAAAAGAATGTCCTTAAATATACCATCACTAATCCTACTCCATTTGTGAATGCTAATATGTCTGTGCCCAATGTGATATTTTAAAAAAAAATAGTGCAAGTCTCAGGCAAAGACGAAGATCTCTGATTTAGCACTGCACTGATTTTGGGCCAGGGTCAATTTGGCCGGGTTCTCAAAAAATGCATGGAACTAAAACGGGTCTATTTACAAAGAATCCACTAAAATCATTACTTGCTCATTACCTGGAGAGGGAGGTAAAGAAGCTTCATTCTTCATTGATAATATTACAAAAGAAATTAATTATAGTTTTGAAAAGAATGGTAAAACAGAGTTAAAAGTGGTTTTTAATGAAAGGAATAACCTGAGGCACACCAAAGATAGCAAAATGAGAATTACTTATTATGGCTTCAAGCGCGGCAAATACAATTATGTCATTAATGTAATCGAAGGTTCTGAAAAAAATAAATATACAATATCGTTTGATATCAAGAAAAATGGAAGGATTATTCAATCCAGTGATTGCTTACCGAGTTCATTTAGACACGATAGTATTATAAGTAATATATACTTGATATTCCTTACGTGAATGAGGAAAGATTTAATTTTCCATAAGCCCCCCAACAAAAATAAATTTCATTTTAACTCATCGAAGAGTTTTAAATTTAATGTTAATGCATTGATTGTTAAATTGGTGAATAAGATAGCCAGGTGTCAGGTTAGCGACTGGGATGGAGAGGTATATGGATATACCAGGACGGAGGAAAAGAAATATTAGTCAGTTCTGGAATGGCTTACATGCTTCAGTGCGTCTTACCATCTAAGGAAAATAGGATATATATCAAAGAAAAACAAAAAGGCGAAAGAAATTGCATTAAAAACCATTTCTGAATATCCGAGCGGAATTTTTATGAAAGTCAAAGCAAAAAATAAATAAAATTTATTTTATTTTTCGCGCAATAATAAGACCAGTGCTTAGCTTGTTTCCGGAGATAAGGTAAGGGTTATACGGATTTCACAAGATAATAAATGGGTAAATATTGGTTATATCAATACCAAAGGTTTACCTCTTATATTCTGGATCAACGCTGAAACACTTGAATAATAAATATTAATTTATTCCGCCCTGTAAACAATAAATTAATGGAGATACAAATGTTGCAAATTATTCGAAAAGGCGACAAAACCACTCACGGCGGTTCAGTCATGACCTGTTCTGACACCATGATATTTGGTGGGATTGGCGTGGCGCGTAAAGGTGATATGGTTTTCTGCCCGATACCTCTACATGGTCCGACAACCATCATCGAAGGTAATCCTGATTATCTTGATAACGGGATCCCGGTCGCCTTTCACGGCCATAAATGTGGTTGTGGCTGTACATTGATCAGCTCTTTTGCTTCTGCAAAGGTTGCCTGAGTATGCCAGTCCTGCTGGATGCTATCCCTGAAAAGGCGTCGAAGGTTCCACGACCTGATACCCGCCGATGGCTGCTGTTCCTGGCATTTGTCATGTCAGGAGGAATTGCGTTAACGCTCTGGAACTGGACGGCAGAACGCACTGGCTTTATTTTCTGGTTTACTGCGCTGGGATTGCCTTTCTGTCTCTGGGGGCTTCTTTTCTCCCTGCGCAGGTTTGCATATAAAGTAGAGCAGGTAGGGGCTGAGTCCAGGAATGCGGAACGCGAAGCGCTTATTGATAGCGAAACTTGTCGTGGTCAGCGCTGTGGCTGGATACTCGATACCTATGTTCAACACTTTTCAGGAAATACTCCCGCTGCACTGGTTAAAGCTGTTAATCATACTGTTCCAGCTTCAGAGACCTCCACGCCACGTGGTTCCAAATCTGCTGTCAGGTATGCAGCCTTACCCAGTTTTCAGACAGCTCTGGATACAGAACTCATCTCTGTAACGTCAACACTCGTCGCCCATGTACAAAAAATTACCGACATCCTTTCGCAGGATATTCCTTGCTGCCTGATGCTGGACTGTGACGATGATATCCGTCCCGGACTGGAGGAGCACTTCAGAAATGAACTCACGGCCAGAACCGGGAGAGTTTTCAGAGTCCTCGCAGGCAAAGGTCTGGCGGGATTTGATGCCTGGCTTGATCAGCGCTGGAACACTCCAGGCATTCTTGCAGAGGTGACGTTTTCATTGCCCGCGCAACCTGATGAAGGTGACGCCGATGCCATTACTCTTGTGGTGTTCAGCAACCGTAAGGCTGCTGGCTATCCAGATGCAGTATGCCTTCATCGCCCAGAAAAGGGTAAGGAAGTCCAGCTTGTAAAAACGCTGGACAGGGCGCTGTTATGGGCCGCAACAGCCCCTGAGGCACTAAAAACGGCCTGGTATACAGGTCCAGTCCTTTCAGGCGGAAGTGGATGGAATATGGCTTGTGAAGATAACGGGGTAACATTCAGCTTGTCAAAAGACAATCATGGCATTGATTCTGCTCTGGGATATGCCAGACGTGCCGCCCCCTGGCTCGCTGTTATTCTTGCCTCAGTGGCATGCAGAGATAATGGCCCGCAGGTTATCGCCGCCCAACCCACCGCTGACAAAGACGACGTCTGGATCGCTGTCATCACCAAAGAAGAAGTTCGCAAGGAATCGCCCAAGAATGTCTAAGGTAAAAGTAAAAACTCTCATCGGCTCCGTTGTAACTGTCGCCTTTTTCCTGACAGCCATCGTGGCATTTCTGTTTTATGCCTTTCCGGAAAACGTAGCTTCGGCCACCGGCTTCGGTCCGTATGACGGCCAACGGATACTCACATTCTGCGCCATACTGGTTGCCACGTTGTTTTTACTCGGCTGGCTGACGGAGAAGGCTTTCGACCTCGCCGGTAAATCTGGGTTGTATTTCCAGTGGGGACGGAAAAAGGCTGAGAGCGTCACTCCGGTAATGAGCACCATTCCCGGTGAAGAAGACGACGATGAACCGGTCTTCAGCGAAGACGCCGTATCCGAACACCTGCGCTTTCGCTATGGACGTCGCTGGAAGCGTAGAGTGCGACTCCTTCTGGTGATGGGCAACCAGGACGACGTTCACAAAGCTGCCCCGGGCCTGTGTAATGACCTCTGGCAGGAAGGCGACGGCAATGTGCTGATTTATGGCGGTGACGCGCAGTCACTTCCGGACGAGATCTTCCTTTCAAAACTGAAGCGCCTGCGATCCGGGCAACCGGTTGATGGCATCATTCAGGTGATGAGTATTTCAGCCCTTCCAACGGATGGCGAACGGGATGCCCTCCTGCGTTACCGTCAGAAAGCCGACCATCAGTTGGGCTGGCAGGTGCCTGTCTGGCTGTGGCTGACTGACAACGCCACCGATGCTCAGCAGGGCGCGGAAACTGCTGCGACAGGGGTCATATTCGGGCCTGATGGCACCGTGAAAGACGCGGGTGAAGGGTTTTCTACATTGGCACTGCATCTGCAAAAAGCAGGTATGGCACAGATACTGAATAATCCGGCTGATTTCGGTCTGCTTCAGTTATCCCTCCAACTGCGGCAGGAGCTGAAAGCCAGTCTGGATGTTTTGCTCGGCGGGCTGATGCAGGGATCTGCGGTCTGGCGTTTACGCGGTGTCATGTTCAGTCCTGAAGTGGCCGTTGTCGGTTCGGTCCCAAACACACGCCCCGACACACTGACCTGGAAAGCCGTCATTGATGACTGTGATGCCGTCAGCGGCAGGAAGCTGGGCTTCGACTGGCTGAAGATGCTGCGGTTAATTCTGCTTTCCCTGATTGTCCTGTGGGGGGCCGCTACACTGCTGTCTCTGATCGTTAACCGTACTCAGATTTATCAGGCGCAGGAAACGGCAAGACAGGCAGCGGATACTGCAAAATCACTGGCTGAACGTCTGCACAATCAGCTCGTACTCCAGCAGGCCATTGCCCGTCTGCAACATCGTGAGACGACCGGCGCGCCATGGTACACACGATTTGGTCTTAATCAGGACAGCGACACGCTGGCCGCACTCTGGCCGCTGTATGCGAAAAATAACGCACAGCTAATGAGGGATGCTACAGCAGACAGTCTCAGGCAGCAGCTGAATGCCTTTGTGCAACTACCTCCTGCCAGTGATGCCCGTACGCAGGGCACACAGCATACATATGACATACTCAAAAGTTATCTGATGCTGGCGCGTCCGGACAAAGCGGACGCCGGCTGGCTGGCAAAAAACGCGCTGAAAGCCTTACCGAAACGCCAGAATGTGCCGGATGGCATATGGCAGAACATCGCACCGAAACTGCTGGGTTTTTATGCGCAAAACCTCCCGGCTCATCCGGAATGGAAAATTAAGCCTGATGCCCAATTAATCAGCACAGTCCGTCAAATTCTGCTTAAGCAAATTGGCCAGCGGAACGCTGAGTCCGGGTTATATCAGGAGATGCTTAAGCGCGTGGCCAGCAACTGGCCTGATTTAACGCTTGCTGATATGACTGGCGACACCGATGCCTCAACGGTATTCAGCACTGATGAAGTCGTTCCTGGAATGTTTACGCGTCAGGCCTGGGAAGAGCAGGTACAGGATGCGATTGATGAGGTCGTGAAAACCCGCCGCGATGAAATTGACTGGGTACTGTCGGACAAGACCCATCAGACAGGGAGCGATATCTCCCCGGAGGCGCTGAAGGCCCGCCTGACTGAACGCTATTTCACCGATTTTGGTAACGCCTGGCTCAACATGGTCAACAGCATACAGTGGCAGGAAGCCACGTCACTGTCTGAGGCGATTGCCCAGCTCAGTCTGATCGGTGATGTCCGCCAGTCCCCGCTAGTGGCACTGATGAACACGCTGGCCTGGCAGGGGAAAACAGGGCAGAAAGGTGAGGCTCTGGCTGATTCAATCGTGGACTCAGCGAAAAAGCTGATCGGTCAGAAAAAAAATGCCAGACAGTTTATTGAACAGGCACAGGGCCCTAAAGGTCCGCTTGATGGCGTGTTTGGACCGCTGATGGGGCTTATGGAAGGTAAAGAGGGTACCGGTGCCAACGGTAACCTCAGTTTCCAGTCCTGGCTGGCCCGCGTAACTCAGGTGCGGCTGAAGCTTCAGCAAGTCACCAGCGCCCCGGATCCGCAGGCTATGTCGCAGATGCTGGCCCAGACAGTATTCCAGGGCAAAGCCATCGATCTGACCGATACCCGCGACTACGGCAGTCTGGTTGCGGCGAGTCTGGGGCAGGGGTGGAATGGATTTGGCCAGTCGTTATTTGTGCAACCGCTTGATCTGGCCTGGCGGCAGGTAATTGCCCCGGCTGCGGGTAGCCTCAATGTCCGCTGGCAGACAACCATTGTCGATCAGTGGAATAAGGCCTTTGCGGGACGGTACCCGTTTAAAGCCACCGGCAGCGATGCCTCCCTGCCGCTACTGGCTCAGTTCCTGCGTAGCGACTCGGGTCGAATCACTACCTTCCTGAAAACTAATCTCGGCGGGATCCTCCGCCAGGAAGGGAATCGCTGGGTCGTTGATCCTTCCGCAAGTCAGGGGATGGTTGTGAGTCCGGATTTTCTCCGGGCGATTAATCAGCTGGCGGAACTGTCAGATATCATGTTCTCTCAGGGCGATGCGAGTGTTCACTTCGAACTGATGGCGCGTCCTTCACGGGATGTTGCCAGAGTGCAGCTTACCCTCGATGAGCAGAACCTGGATTACTTCAATCAGATGGAAAGCTGGCAGAGCTTCACCTGGCCGGGGAATACTTACTATCCAGGTGTGTCGCTCATCTGGCGTAGTGTAAACAGCGGTATGCAACTCTTCGCCAGTAACCAGGGTAACTGGGGCTTCATTCGCCTGCTGGACAAAGCCCTGATCACTCCACTCGATGCCAGCCGTACACAACTGGTGTGGATCACCGCCGATAGCAATCCTCTGAAGTTCATCATGCGCAGCGAGCTGGGCGACGGTCCGCTAGCCTTACTAAAGCTACAGGGATTTACGCTGCCCGCGTCCATTTTTAACGTTGCTGCTGGCACTGAAGGTGTTGAGTAAATATGAACAGAGGCATTCATCCTGTGCTGGCCTTTGCTAAACAGGTAGATGGCTGGTCTTCAGGTGTATTCAGTCAGGTTGATAAGTGGCGGGAAACCGATTCACTTGCCCCATGCCGGTAGATGACGTTTCGCCAGTGCTGACGCTGGAAGACTCGGAGCCCGCTCTGTTGTTTGAAGTCCTGGCCCAACGCCTGAAGCTGCTACGAATGAAAGCCGGTCACAGTGAATCTGATAAAGCCCGTTGGTGGGTCTGATCGCCATTGACCCGGCCAGTGCCATGGTGCTCTGTGGCTAATATTCTCTTTAATAATTTTCAGGAATACCATGCATGGATGATTTAACCCTTCGCTATTACGAAGCAGAGATGCGCTATCTGCGTGAGGCGGGCAAAGAGTTCGCCCGTGCCCATCCGGATCGGGCAGCGATGCTTAATCTGGATAAACCCGGCGCCCGCGATCCTTATGTAGAGCGCCTGTTTGAAGGTTTTGCCTTCCTGATGGGCCGTTTGCGTCAGAAGCTGGATGATGACCTGCCGGAACTGACCGAAGGGCTGGTGAGTCTGCTGTGGCCACACTATATGCGGACCATCCCGTCGCTGGCTATCGTCGAATTCTCTCCTGACTGGCGTGGCCTTCGTCAGGCTGAACTTCTTGCCGAAGGTTTCTCCGTACAATCACGCCCTGTCGGGCCGCATAAAACCGCCTGCCAGTACCGGACGACTCGCGATGTTCCTCTGCAACCACTGCATCTTGCGGATGCCCGCCTTCATACTGAAACCGATGGCCGCTCTGCTATCCGTTTGCGCTTCGAATGCCCTGAAAAAGTGGACTGGAGCAAAGCCGGGATCGACAAAGTCGCCATATTCCTCAACGCAGAGAGTCCGATCAGTTCAGCACTCCACCTGGCATTGACCCGTCGCGTTCACGCCATGTACGCCCGCCATTCAGGGACATACACCGAACGTCATCAGTTTGATGGCTGGTGCAAACCCATGGGCTTTGACGACAATGACGGCCTGTGGAAGAAAGCCGATACTGCCTTCAGTGGTTACCAGCTGCTGCTGGAGTATTTCAGCTTCCGACCGAAATTTATGTTTGTTGAACTGCGTGGCCTCGACACCATCGGGCTAACTGAAGCCAGCTCCTGGTTTGAAATCGACATCGTGCTCAGTGAAGCCTGGTCATCCGATCTGCCTTTTGAAACGGAAAACTTCCGGCTGCACTGTGCACCGGTCATCAACCTCTTCACCCTGGAGGCCGATCCGCTGACGCTTAACCCGCTGGATAACGAATACCTGCTCAGGCCGTTGCGTCTTCAGGATGGTCACACCGAGATTTACAGCGTCGATGATATCCATGGCGCGGTAAAGAATGGCAAACACCCCTATGTACCGTTCACCAGCTTCCGGCACCGGGGCGGTATGATGCGCCACGATGCCCCTGAACGTTATTACCACACCCGCGTGAAACGCGGCCCCTCTGGCCTGTATGACACCTGGTTGATTCTCGGGGGGCGTTCGTTCGAGCTGGAGCAGCTGTCCGATAAACCAGAATCCCTTTCGATGCGAATAACCGGTACCAACGGGCAGCTTCCGCGCACAGCGCTGGAAAGTACGCTCCTGGACAGGGTGGCAAAAACCGGCAAAGTGCCCGTCAGGGTACTGAACGTCACCGCACCGACGATACCGCTGTATCCCCCTGCAAACGACCGTTTTCACTGGCGGGTGATGAGCCACCTCGGCTCAAACTTCCTCAGCATGATGGACAATCCGGAAGTCCTGCGGGGAACGCTGGCGCTGTACGACTGGACCGATGATGAAATGAACCGACGTCGGCTTGAAGCTATCGTCGCCGTGAAGCACACCCTGCTCCGCCGTTTTGAGAAGGGCTTTATGCTCCGGGGAGTAGACATAGAGGTCACGCTGAACATGGATAATTTTGCAGGCGAGGGGGATGTGAATCTCTTCGGCGAAATGCTGCACCGGTTCTTCGCGCGCTACGCTGATATTCACCTCTTCAACCAGCTTACGCTGGTGCTGCAACCGACAGGAAAACGACTGAGATGGCGCGAGAATCACAGCCAGTACGTCCCGGGCTAACACTAGTCCTGAGCAAAGATATCTGGCGGGCCAATTTTTATCGTTTCTGCCAGCTGCTGGAGCAGGAAAATCCGGACGCGCCGAAACTGGGCGCCTCCAGCCATCCAGCCAACGATCCGGTCCGCTTCAGGCCCTGGCCTGGTATGGGTTTCCCGGTCAGTACCCTCAAAGCGGTGGAGACTGACGAAGACCACCCGGAATTACCCCCAACGGTCCGTACGACATTTTTGGGGATATATGGCGTGGACTCCCCTCTGCCGACGTCCTGGCTGGACGACATTGCGCAGCGCCGCGAAGGGCACGAGGCAGTTACCTCGTTTCTGGATATTTTCAGCCACCGTATCACCACCCAGTATTATCGGATCTGGCGGAAATACGCCTGGCCGGCCACCTTCGAGGCAGGTGGCCGCGATGCCACATCTCAGTGTCTGCTGGGGCTGGTCGGCCTTGGTATACCGGGCACCGCTGAACAGGTGGCAACGCCGGTTTCACGCTTTCTGGCCTTGCTGGGTACCATGCGATTACCCACCCGCAATGCAGAAGGCATTCGGGCCCTGGTAAGCCTACTGGCACCGAATACCCGGGCAATTATCACCGAGCCCGATCCGGTTAAGGTCCATATCGATAACCGTAGCGGGTTGGGTACCGGGAACCGCATCTGTCTTTCTCAGCGAGCCACGCTGGGTAAAACGGCAAAGGAAGCATGCAGTCGGGTACTGGTGACGCTGGAGACAGAAGATCCGGAGGAAGCCGAAGGGTGGTTACCAGGTGGTTTCCTCCATACCGATTTACTGGTCCTGCTGCGCGTTTATCTCGGCTACCGCAGTGACGCCCGACTGCGCCTCACCGTACCCGTACGATTGTTGCCTGAGCCACGCCTTGGCAAAGGCAGACGTATCCAGCTGGGCCGCACCGGCTTGCTGGGCCTGAAAGCAGGCAAGCTCAGCAATAGTCGGGGAAGTCTGACCGTCAGTCTGGGCTGCTATGAAGGGTTGCAATGTTCTGCGCTACCGTCCGCTGAAGACGGGCACTACCGCTTCGAATAATCACGTACTCCCACTCTCAATAAAGGAACTTTTGAATGGCAACAGTAACCCGTTGGTGGGCGCTGACGCTTATTGCCTGTAGCCTGCTCGCTGGCTGCGGTCTGACTCAGACTGTCACGGACGGTACGGTCAGCATCACGAAATCCATCTTCTACAAGAAAATCAAAACGCTGCATCTGGATTTTACCCCGCGTACGGCCATTAACGCTGATGGCGCACAGACACCGCTGGCAACGATGGTGAGAGTTTATCAGCTCAGGGATCGTAAAGCGGTTGATGCCGCCGATTACCAGACACTGCTGCGCAATGCCGATACGGTACTTAAAGACGACGTACTGGCGTCTAAAGAGCTGCTGGTGATGCCAGAAGGCAGCATGACACTCAATATGCCCATGGATGAAGACGCTCAGTTCGTGGCGGTGGTGGGATTATTTAACCGCCCGGATCAGAAGGACAACCGCTGGCGCCTGGTGCTGACCCGTGACGATCTGGACCCGGACACCCCCCGCACGATTGAACTGGGTGATGGCTGGCTCAGCCTCGTGCCGGTGAAGGAGTGACGTGATGGATAACTGGTTAGCGCTTTTTGACGGACAGACCCGATATTTTCTGGATATTTTTGACAGCTCAGTGAAGCCGGATGTTCTGCGCTTTTACGGCAGGGAAGCACTGAGCGAACCCTTCAGCTGGGACATCGAGTTCACAACGCTTCAGGCGAATATCCCCCCGGAAGAGGTGCTGATGAAATATGCCTCTTTCCGGATGCGGAGCGGTAAAAGTGTGCACGGCATGGTGACCCGCCTGGAATGGCTTTCCACCTCAAAGGACCAGTCTCACTGCCGGCTTACGATCAGTTCGCGCCTGGCGCTCCTGGGATATACCCGACAGTGCGTGGTCTATCAGAACCAGTCTGTTCCTGAGGTGGTTGAGCAGGTGCTGCGTAAACACGGTCTGGAAGGTCCCGATTTTGAATTCAGACTGGAGCGCACCTACCCACCACGTGAAATTATCACTCAGTGGCGGGAAACGGATTTGCAGTTCATTCAGCGCATTCTGTCTGAGGTGGGTATTTACTGGCGTACGGAGATGGACGACGTGCGCGGTCTGGATACTTACATACTGGCCGACAGCCAGCTTAACTATCAGTTTGATGTGCAGTTGCCCTACAGCGAGCCGTCGGGGTTGTTCGACAGTGTGGCAGAATCGGTCTGGGATGTGCGGACCTGGCACAACATTGCCACCGGCACTGTCACCACGCGTGATTACAACTACCGGACAGCCACCATGCCGATGAATGCGGCGGTCAGCGTGCGTAATGATGTGGTCACCACCGGGGAGCATTACCGCTACGCAGCCCCTTATCGTGAAGCGGGAGACGATGCCAGCCCGGAGCCGGAAACCGAATCTGGCGCGTTCTGGGCCCGACTTCACCACGAGCGGGAGCTCAACAGGTCGGCCCGTATTCACCTGTTCAGCAATGCTGCACACCTCACACCCGGGCAGGTGCTGGAGCCGCAGGGCGATGTCATTACGGCCCTGCAAGAGGGCGTCATCCTTACGCTGGTGACCTTCCGGGGCGCCCGTGATTCCCGTCTGCATGTGTCGGTCTGGGGCCAGCCTTACACCGAACGTTACTGCTTCCGTCCGGCAGAGATCCCGCGTCCGGTCATCGCGGGTACGCTTCCGGCACGGATCGAAAGTCGCGAAAAAAATGATACCTACGCACATCTGGATGAGCAGGGGCGCTATCGGGTGAAGCAGGACTTCGACCGGGAGGGGACGGAACCCGGTTACGGCTACCTTTGGCTGCGGATGGCGAAGCCTTATGCCGGTGAAACGCTGGGCTGGCATACGCCGCTCATCGATGGCACCGAAGTGGCGATTGCGTACAGCAATGGCGATATTGATCTGCCGTACATCGCCTGTGCACTACACGACTCCGAACATCCCGATCTTGTGAACCGGGACAATCATACCCGGAACATCCTCCGGACACCGGCCAACTCAAAATTGCGGATGGAAGACAAGCGTGGTGAGGAGCACATCAAACTCGCCACGGAATACGGTAAAACGCAGCTCAACAACGGGCACCTGGTGAACAGCAAAGGACAACTTCGCGGTAAAGGCACAGAGCTGCGCACCGATGAGTGGGGAGTCCTGAGAGCAGGAAAGGGACTCTTTGTCGCTGCGGATGTCCAGGCGAAAGCGCAGGGTGATGCTCTGGACATGGATGCTGCATTGAAGGAAATCGACAGGCTTAATCAGCAACTGCAACAACTGGAAATGGCCGCAGAAAAGGCCCTGGCGCTGAAGGGGGATGTCGACAGCCAGATACAGATGTTTGAGCAGCGGCTGAAACCGCTCAATGAAGCGGTGCTTTTCTCGGCGCCGGAAGGCATGGCACTGACCAGTGGAGAAGATATGCAGCTGGCCGCGGGCCGGAACCTTGCGCTTAACGCCGGAGAAGACTTCAGTGCTGGAGTGATGGGCAATGCGACCGCTTTGACCGGGGAGAAGCTGGGGCTCTTTGCCCGCACCGGTCAACTGAGCCTGAAATCCGGGGAAGGGCCAATAGATGTCCAGGCGCAAAACGCCAGTATGCGGTTGTTCGCTGAGAAGAAGCTGACGCTGAGCTCAGCGAGTGACATCTCCTTTGCCGGAAAAAAACGTATCACGCTGATTGGTGGTGGCAGTTATCTGAAGCTTGAGGCCGGGAAGGTCGAGTATGGTACGACAGCGTCGTATGTACGGAAGGTGAAAAGGACGATGGCGGCATCAGCCAGTGCTAAACCTCCGGAGGCCTTATCCTTACCGCCTCCAGCGACCATGAGAGAATTCAATCCCGAAACGCTCACCCCGTGGGTGACGCCGGTGTATGCAAAATCCTGCCTGAAGGAGAAAGGCTGCACGGATGCCGGTACTGCCGAAGAGCCCGTTGATAACTTTGGACAGATGACAATTTTTGCCCAGCCTGTCGAGGACGACTGCTGCGGTTATGGCCATCAGCATGAGCATGCAGATGATGAAGTCGTTCAGCATGCCCAGTCAGCCAAAAAGCGTAAGCCTGACGCCGGGGGCGCTCAGGCAACGGCTGCACCACTTGCTCTTGGGGCTGCTACGGGCGTGATGACCCAGGTCTGGGGAGAATGGTCCCTGACCGGCGTATTGGGCGCGGCCCGGGGAATTCCGTATGTAGGAGCGATGATGTCCGCACTCTACGTTCCATCTGCGGGCGAGGGGAGTGACAGGGTTCCTGGCCGGGATGAATTCTGGTACGAGGAAGAGCTGCGGCAGAAAGCCATCACCGGGGCAAAAGCGACAACCCGGGTGAGATTCTTCTGGCGCCAGGATGAACAGGGCAACATGCGGGTCTATGGCGTCCATACGGGTGAAGGTACCCCGTATGAAGGTGTCCGCACAGCAAACATGGTGTGGAATAGTGAGCATAATCAATATGAGTTCACTCCAGCTCACGGTGCCGATGGTCCGCTGATTACCTGGACGCCAGAGAGACCTGAGGGCAGTGACCTTCCCTCACATACCGGCAGCGACATCAAGCCAATAGACCAGGCAACAATACTCGTCACGCCAATTCCTGACGGTAAAGATGAATACACGACACCACCTTTCCCGGTGCCGGAAGAACGCGATCTTAACGATTACATTCTGGTGTTCCCTGCGGATTCAGGGATTAAGCCGATTTATGTTTATCTCAAAACCGCGAGGGATGAGCCAGGTGTGGCAACAGGGAAGGGGGAGACGCTATCAGGTTCAGAGAAATGGCTTGAGGCTGCGAGCTCTGGTCTGGGGGCACCTGTACCTGCGCAGGTTGCTGATAAACTTAGAGGAAAACCCTTCCGTAACTTTGACCATTTTAGAGAAGAGTTTTGGCTTGCTGTGGCAGAATGTCCTGAATTGATGAGTCAGTTTAAAAGGGTTAACCAGATGGAAATAAGAGATGGGAATGCTCCTTTCAGCATAGTGCCAGAACAAGTTGGTGGAAGAAAAAGATTTGAAATACACCATATAGAACGTATTATTGATAGTGGGGCTGTTTATGACTTTGAAAACATGCGCGTAAACACAGTTAGAAATCATATTAATTTACACTCAAAGAAAAATAGGTGATTTATGGAGTTTAAGCCAAAGCTTGAGGATTATACAGAGGATGAGTTCAGAACCTTTTTAAATGAATTTTTCACGAACCCAAAAAAATTAAAAGGAAAAGAGCGGCAGCAGTATATAGATAATTTAGTTGCGCACTTTGACCTAATTGTAAATCACCCTGAAGGTAATGGATTGTTATTCTATCCCCCAGACGACCGTGAAGATAGCCCTGATGGGGTGATCGGGGAAATAATAAGATGGAGAAAATCCCAAGGGCTTCCACTTTTTAAAGATAGTTAAGAATTAATACCTGAACTCAATATGGCTATCTGATGAGATAATCTAACCAAACATTTCTGCTTGCACATTATGAGGAATGCAAAGCTGATTATGATTAATAATAGGTGTGTTAAAAACAAATTGGAAGATTATACTAAAAATAAATTCATGAAAATATTGAATGAATTTTACTCAGAACATAGATCATCGTCATCACCTAAGGGTAACGAGCTAGAAACTTATTTAGATAATCTCCTTGATATGTTGACTGTACTGGTTGGGACCGGAGAAGTTAGTGACTTTATATACTACCCAGACACACCTGAAAATGATTCGCCTGAAGGTGCATTAAATGAAATAATTAAATGGAGAAAATATCAAGAGCTTCCATTATTTAAGGACTTCTAGGTCAAAGAATCATGAATAGAATATCATCATGACTGCTGCGTAACGGTCTTAATTTAGTAACAAAAATGGACTTGTTGGGGAATGATATTCGGAGTCGCTGGATATTATGGAGCGGACTTGGTTGCGGATTATATTGATGAAAATTAATTTCGATCGTTTATTTAGCAAAAAAAATAACCTTCAGGATATCTATTCTGAAAATACCTTTATCACAATCCCAGACTCAGAAAGAAGATACCCACCATTCTTTTTTGTTGGGAGCGGGGTATATGCATACTCAACCAGGTTCATGATTAAATCCGATGACTTAGCAAAGCTAGTTGATACGATCGAGGAAAGGTTCAACAAAAAGATAACCAGCAATAAAGCTATTTATTCGCTCAAAAACAGCACTCTTCACTATTATCAATTTAAAGAATTTGGTCAAACAGCAGTAGATATAATAACTAATGACAACAACCTCATTGATAATATTTACGCTTTATATTTAGAACCACCGCTACCGAGCACTGTATTCCCTAACCGGGATGTAGAAACATTCGGAAGTCTACAAGGCGATATAGAAGCATGGTGGAGTATATATTGGCACCCTTTCTGGGGGAGGCTATCTCTGGAAAAGAAAAAACATTACGTAGAGCAAAAAAATTTATCTAATGAGCTAAAGGAATTCCTACTTCTCCATAACTAACATCATTCCCGCAAAATGACTTTCGCCCAAGATGATCTCTGAGGTTTATGCCATGCGGTCTGGCGCAGACCAGTGTGAATGGTAAAATCGGCATCACGATTTCAACATAAATTTATTCACTATGGTAAATAGGAGACACGAAATGATAAATGTAACTGAGATGAGCGAAAACATTTCCAATTATACAGAGAACGAATTCACCGAAATTGTAAGTGAATTCTATCCCGAGCAAGTATCAAAAAAATCATTAAGCAACACAGAATTAGAAAATTATTTGGACAAGCTTTTGGATAAAATCATTTACTTAGTTGGCTCAGTTACTGCGAGTGATTTTATATATTACCCTAACACCCAGAAGAAGACAATCCAGAATCCGTAATTAAGGAAATAAAAAATCAAGAAAAAACCATGGATTAGCTCTTTTTAAAGATTAATAAAACCACACAAAATGAATAGAAGGTAATTTATGGAACTTAAAAACTCATTTTCAGAATATACACAACAAGAATTTTTGCTTTTTTGAATGAATTTTTTAAGAATTCAAGAAAAGCAAAGCCAAAGGGGGAATCTCTTAGTGATTATTTGACAAAATTATCGAATCACTTTGACAAAATCACGGAGCATCCTGAAAAGAGCGATTTAATATTTCACCCAAAGGATAATTCAAAATGTACTCCGGAAGGATTGATTGAGGCAGTTTTAAACTGGAGAATATCCCAAAGCCTTCCTATTTTCAAAGATATTTAAACTAGAACGTTATAACCCTATGTAATTCCAAGAGTAAATGACACTTTATTAAATCCATAATTACAGACAGAAAAATATGTTTGAATTTATGCGTACGTTTAATGATTACACTGAAAATGAATTTCTCGAATTCTTACATGAATTTAGAAAAGCAACAAGGAAAGATAAGTTTCTAAAAGGGAAAGAATTAGATACTTACTTAGATAAGCTCATGTACCATTTCATAGTTATTACTGAGCACCCTAAGCAAGGAGACCTAATAGCCTATCCTGAATCACCAGAAGACGGGAACCCCAATAATATTATCAAAATTGTGAGGGTGTGGAGAAAATCTCAAGGCCTCCCACTTTTTAAAGACTCTGAAGCGGATTCTTGAGGTCTAAATGTCCAATAGAAAATCCCCATCGTTATATGAAATTCTCACTGGCAACTTTACAGGGGATCTTCCCCTTGAAGTTGTAAACGAAGAAGACCAGGTCATTTTATCCGTGCTGGATAACATCCAGCGTATCTTGAACGCCCGGGCCGGGACCATATCTCATCTACCAGATTATGGTTTGCCGGATATGACCAAAATTCTGCAAGGCATGCCCGGAACAGCCCACGAGCTAATCGATACGCTGGCCGGTGTTCTACTCAAGTATGAACCACGTTTGCAGTCCCTTAATGTAACTTTATTCGAACAGCAAGTGCCCGGGGAGCTGCGTTACGCCATAGATGCGGAACTGAGAGGTATCGGACTTGTACGGTATGGGACCGAGTTTATGCCAGAGGGAAAGGTGATGATCAGACACTTGAAACAGCAGCAAAATCTGTAAAAACATCAATTTATCTAATCAATTCATACCCTCATTTCCATATTCTCGGCTTAACCGACCGTGCAACCTCAACACATTGGTTTCAATTGCCGTCAACACGTTCTCCGGAAAATCTGCCGATAATGAAGTCTTCACGTTATCCAGTGCTGCGGGAATCATTCTGGCAAAGTCACTCAGGATTTCATGCATCTGCACTTCCGGGAATTTCAGTGCCTTTGCTGTCGCCAAAAAATGTCGCGGATAAATTTTATTGATTACCGTTTTCTGCCTTTGGATGCATTAAGCCCCATTGCCAGTTTGAGATCGCTGATATGTATTCCCGGGCCACCCAATACCGGAAATGCTGAAATGATGTCGTAAAATGGCGTGAGTCGATAACTACCGCCGGCCTAGATAAACACAGAGAAATTTTTCGCATGGCCGTCCGTCGCGCCAATCAACCACTGGAATACCTGGAATTTCATAAAATCATAACGATCGCGAAGCGCCTCGCTGGACCCCATTAAAAACGCCATGATCCGCGCGATGCCTGGGCCTCCGTCAGATTCATATTTCACCGATGAAGGTAAACCGAATGTCTGACACATATCCTCCTGCGGCAAGCGAAGTAAAACCGTTCGTTCAGTATTCCAGCGTCTGTCAAAGCGTTCGACCGCTAACGCGCGCACCTTTCCCGCTTTAATGATTTCTGCGTCGGGAACATTCAACCCGAATTCTTTTGCCAGCAGCAGACAGTAATACTCATTATCAACACTCTGACTGAGATCGAGCGTCGCGTTGGGCTGCCTGATTTCACCAATCGGCAATTTAATGATATGCGTCGTCGGCGTTATTCCTTTCGGAATGCACCAGTCATTGCCCATTCTGAGCAGCGCGGTCTTCTCCTACGCGCCAGCAACCGAGATGCGAAAGTCATCTTCCTCCTAATCATGTCTAGCGGGATATCTGCTTTATAAGCCGTTAATACTTCTTCAAGTCTGGCTTCAGTAAGCTTTTCCCATGCCATTATCGGGCGCGTTACGGTTTCGTCTTCTGGTAATAACGTCACGGCGCCAACGCTGTCTCGCCCTATTTCTGACAATAAATCAAACGGTTGTCTGGATTTAGCATGATAACGTTTAACGATCCGGTCGCGTAAAATCGGGCTATCGGGTAACAGGTTATCGAAGAAGTTAAATACGGCATCAGAGGTGATATTCCCCCTCTGCAATGGCAGCGAAAGCGACAATGGCCTGGCATAACGGTTGGCTAACCACTCCGGCGCATACTTAAAGGTATGGGCACCGTTGGCCAGCTTCGTCAACTCGCCTACCCGCTGGTTGTTCATCCACGTGACAAGTTTAGGCATTACCACTCCAGATCTTGCTGATCAGTTGATTCTGGCGAGGCATTTTTCGTGTCGCATAGCGTCATTGATAGCTTAAGCGACAGTAATATCTTAAAAAATGTTGTTAGCGTGGTGTTGTCAGGGTTGTTTTCGAAATTGGAAATGGTCGCCTGTTTTATACCGATTTTTTTCGCCAGCTCGCTCTGCGTCCAGCCATTTTGCTGACGAACCAGTTTCATTGCATTTGCTAATTGCGTTGGGCTATAGATCATCGGAAAGCTTATCATGCCATACGTCCACAAGAAGTTTATCCGCTTTAGGGGATATTTTCAGTTTTATCCTTTAGTGAGGATAAAGTCAATCTGCAAACGCATTTTATCCGCTTTACGGGATAAACACTGCGATAGCCGCGATCGCGGATAAAAACGACCATACAGGTATAGTGCATCTCCACTACACCGGGTGGCGTCAGCCCCATTACCCCGATGCAGTCCATTTTCTTCTGACTTTTCTGTGTGTTTTGTGTGTATTTTAGCCAAGAATGTGATCAGTACCCGATATAGTGGATCACGTCATTGCCACCATACCTGATAGCGTGATGGCACGGTTAGGAAACTTTACCTGGTACAGTGTATCGTGAATGATGATCGGCTCTGATAACGCGATGATACTGAAGTGAAAGCTGTACCCTGTGTAGTGGATCCAGTGAAAGTGCGCACCCGGTATAGTGTGCTTCATGGCTGAATCGGAGTTTGCCGCAGGTAGCCCTGCGTCCACCATCATGACAGACACTGGTCGCAGGACTCGCGAGCCGTATGTAGGTAATCCACTATGCCGGGTGAATGATATGTTGATCCATGCTGACGGACAGCTGGTTATCCACAAAAACGGAGCATAACCTTGTGACCGGAATCCGGATAAGACGAGATAATCATCATTACTGCGGCATCACCAGTAAGGGGTAACCCTGCTCCTCTTTTACTTCAGTTTCTCTATATTCAGCATAAATTCAGACGTTCCGCTGATGCTGGAAGTCGACGGAAAGAACGGGAAGCTGCGGCTGTCACCCAACCCCAGACCCAACTGAATGTGCAGGGGTCCGACCTTATGACACTGGCGTGTCGCCTTGCTGTCATGGTGGTGTCGTATACGGTGCCGGACTGATGTGCAAGTATTATTGTCACAGACATTGCAGAGAACGGGAACAATGATGACTGTCGCTGAAAAGGTGAAAACATATCGTCTGAGAAAGGCATGGTCGCAGGAACAACTGGCTGAAGTCGCCTCTCTTTCTGTAAGGACTGTGCAGCGAACTGAAAAAGGCCAGAAGCCGAGTCTGGAAACACTCAGTGCGATTGCTTCAGCCTTTGATATAAATGTTTCTGATCTCTCGGAAGAGACTTACGTTGCCAGCCAGGCTCTTGATGAACGCATCAGCGAAGCCAAAATTCAGGTAGCACAGGAAACCCGGTTTTATCGGATTCTGGTTACTGCTGTTCTGGTATGCACAGCATTAATGATAATTAACTCTCTGTTTACCCCGGAAAGTTACTGGTCCGTTGTGGTAGCTGTTATATGGGGAGGACTTGTCATACTCAGGGGAATACGCGTGTTTATCATGCGAGGGAAAATCGCCTTATGGCAACAACGCAGGTTGCAGAAAATTCTTCGGTCAGGAAATAAAATATCGAATAACAATACCACTGAAAAGTAATGGTGTGCCGATTCACCTGTACTGAAAAAGATTAACTTTCGTAACTGGGACAACTTATGAATATTGCAATCTTTTTAAGAGATACACCTGTCTGGATATGGATCCTGCTGGCTTTTTTACTGCGACGCGGCTTTGCTGCTCTTTATGTCCGGGAGATGACAATCAGGCGGTTGTTTTTTCTCCCAGTGCTTTTTCTTGTCTGGGGGGCATATGGTGTTATCACTGAGACTGCACTTGCTGGCGCAAGCCTTTCAATGATGGCAGCAGGACTGCTCGCAGGCACGGCTCTTGGATACAGGTTGTGGCGCTTACAGCCACCGCTGAGAGATTCAGATAATCCGGGCATGATTATCAGGGCTGGGACGCCGCTGACCCTGGGGCTGATTGTGATTACTTTTTGCATGAAGTTCATACTTACTTCAGCCATTTATCTGCAACCGGGATTACGGTCATCCGCAAGTTTTTGTATGTTGTTTGGCGGTGTAACAGGACTTATTGATGGCGTATTCTGGGGAGGAACCCTGAGCCTTTTCATCCCTTGGTACAGCAGAAGATGATTAACCGTAACTACCGGTGATCGAAACCCAAAGGACCCGCTATTCATTGTTGTTGGCTCACGCCAGATGAAATTGAAATTTTCGCTTGTGGTAAGCGATGGTCGCACAGTTAGGGTATACCCCAAGGCATAAACGCTATAAGCGTTGTAGGATTGCTCTTGGATCTGTGACAATTGATAACTTACAAAAAGCTTTGCTTAAAATCCGTAAACCGTGGAGAACGAGCAATATCGTTATCCCGTCATTTATTTAATTAAATGTCTGCTTCACAGCAGACACTCAACAGCGCCGTCCGCGTCTATAACTGACCTATCGCGCTTAATGTTCTATATTGCTGTTCTGTTAACCGACTGGGGCCGAGTGACATTTATCGCAAGCCATGCCTAAGTGCGTACAATGAATCGCATAAAAAAGTAACTTATTGATTTTAAAGTACATATAACAAAGATTATGTTAAATATCGTATCTGGAGGGCTTCAGTATGCACATTTCAATCTCCCTTGCCCCCCATTATTACGGCAGTCTGAGAAACAACGTTCTCTCCTGCGTTTGTGATGCTTTAAAACCATGGTGCAGGTAAAAGCGTCGGGCAGTGTCGGTAAGCGCATGAACCATAATGGCGCGAACGCCGATATTTTCAGCTACTCTGTAGCAGCGCAACACCGCATCATGAAGCAGATCGGCGCCCAGTCCTTTACCGTGGAACGAAAGATCGACCGCCAGACGAGCCAGGATAATCACCGGTATGGGGTCAGGCATATTACGGCGAATATTTCCCGTTGCTTCGACATGATTCACACTACCGGTTGCAAGTGAGTAATAACCAACTACACGTTTTGTCTCTTGCTTGCAGATAACAAACGTCCGCGCAGCCCCAAGCGCCTGATTCTTTAATCCCCTGTGTTTTAACCATTCATCCAGAACAGCCTCACCACTAACAAATTCCGCAAGTTGATGAGAACTCGATAAAGGTTCAGGCTGAGTTACAAATCCCACTGTGGTTTCCTTGCCAGAAGTTTTTCTAATGCTGGGTTAGATTCTACCGGCGCATCGATCATATCGATAAACTCGGCATACTGCTCCTCGTTCAGATTAAATACTCTGCGTTCAAGAATGACATTCTCTGCGGCCTGGCAAGCCATTTCGAGGATAAAATCCGTGCGCGACTTATGCAGAATTTCTGCTGCCGTATCTATCAGCGCCCGCTGGGATTCTCTGGCGCGAAGGTTGAGTTGGACATCTGATTTCATGGTAACACTCCGTATAGCATTTGCTATACAGCATAGCAGATTATTGCTGTGTAGCAATTGCTATACATACCGGATAACTGAATTTTTCACCAGAGAGTTACTGACTAAAGGTACTTAATGTTGGCAAGACGGCTGCTGCAACGGATGGGTAAATTATCAGGATGTTGTAACTACGTAATTTTTATTTAAATTCGGGGGCGTTTACTGCCCCCCGAAGACGCATTTAACCATCAGAAGCGGTACTCAATCCCTGCGCCAATGGCGTAGTTATAGTTTTGAATACCTGCAGCATCATTGTAATGTTCAGAGTCACCTGTGACTTTATCATGCACAGTTGAGTCCCCCCTGCCTTCAGAGAAACGCGTCCAGCTCAATTCAGTGAAGACACGAGCCTGGGAAGTAATATTATATCCCGCGTTGATAGTTCCTGAGTAATAGTTTGAATTACTGGCAGTTTCGTTAAAACTCAGGTCACGCATGTAATGCTCATCGTGGTCGCGAGCTTCTACCCACGGACTGAATTTAAACTGTGCAGTGATATCAAAATCCTGGTAAACATATTTCCCCGTCAGCCCTAAGTAAGGCACCCGGTATCTCTGCTGGTAACCAATGGTGCGCTCACCGCGCGGGAAATCGCCCACATTCGCACCATTATCATAGGTATAATGCCCCCCCTCAGCCAGCCAACTGAAACGGGTTTCCTGATACCCAACCACTGCGCCGAGATGCAAATTATCTTCATTCAGCAACCAGCCGGTTACGTTCAGATCAAGCTGGTTAGCGAAATTCAGATGCGTGTCAGGACTGCTTGACCTGTCGCTCCAGTGGCTTTGCGAAGGATAAGACCAGTCATAATCATCCATACCAGAACCGCGAGATGCCAACGTCGTCCACCCATTAGCATTCAGCGACAACCATGATAATGGGTCCCAGGTAATTCCAGCTTTAATAACCGGCGCATTGTTTATTTTCCAGTTAAGCTGGCTCGACTTCACACCTTCATCATAAACAAATTCGCGAGACTCCCCGTTTAACACCGAAAGAGAAGTTCCAACTGACACACTCTCAGGAGAAAAGTTGACACTCTGGTCAGCATATGCCAATGGCATTAATGCAAGTAAACCTGCCCCGGTAAGTAATACACTTTTCAACATCGCTCTCATCCTTATAACCTGGTGTATGTCTTCTGACTGACATTTGTGCACCGATAAATTGTTCAGTTATACCGTAACAGCAATTAGCCATAATAAATGGTGGAAATGCTGCCATTAATGAATATATTTAACCTAATTGGATTCTGATATTTTCACTGCCACCTTAATCAACGTTTCAGTTAGCCAATTACGTCCTTTAACGGTGTTCAAACCTGAAGATATCAAATCCTTTAAGTTCGGCATTACAGAGTATTAAAGCAGATAAATAGCATAGCCATATCGTTATAATGCCATACATTTCATTACAACAATAAATCAAATCACACAAAAAAATTGCGCTTATTTATCATTTTAAGCCCAACAATTGTCATCACCAAAAAAAAATTAAGATAAACACCCTAGACAAAAAAGAAACCAGACAACAAAAATCAGTATGAAATGTCACAAAATGAAAATACAACAACCAATCAACCCATTGATATCACTAAATATAAACATAAATCAGAGATAAATCATAACAGTATCCTCACCAGCTAACATATCAATAACGGAATTTTATGCTGTAATTTCACATAGCAGACAGACCTATATTCTCTTGTTAACGCCCCCTCTACCAGGAATTATAACAATAGACGCGCGCAACGACATGTTCTTATTGAAAAAAACGCACTAACACATAATCATCCTAACATTCCATTATCAACAGAAAATCATTAACATTCGTTAGTTTTTATTATCAGTAACATGTAGCTGGAGGGGTGAGCAAAAACCAAATTTATTACAACAGCACTTGAATGAATTTAGTTACACACTGTTTCGTGTGTCTGTCTCAGACAAAATGAACAGAATAATAAAGCACCTTAAGGAAGATTAGTCCGGATAAATAAATATTGTCCGCCGTCTATTAACAAATTTCAAACAACAGACTGATGTTATTATGAAACAGAGACTCACAGCCTGCCTGCAAATATTTTTGCAGCTCATGGTTATTTTTATGAACTCCTTTGTCTTTACGTTCCCTGCTCAGGCAGTAACGAATTCGCCAGAGAATAAGTCCGGACAAGAAGCAAAAGGAAAGCACGATGCGAAAACAACAGCACAGGATGATGAAGACGATAAAAAAATCGCCTCAGTTCTTACCAGCACTGCCGAATTATTAAAACAGAGCAATAGAACAGATGCATTGATCTCCTCTGCCATCGGCAGCACCTCGTCGATTGCCACCAGTGAAGTGCAGCAATGGTTGCAGCAGTTCGGAACTGCCAAAGTTAATGCAACGCTGGACCGCAAAATGGCACTTAATAATGCCAGCGTAGATCTTCTGGTGCCTCTCTACGACAACAAGAAGCAGGATCTCCTGTTTACGCAAGTTGGTGCCCGCCGCAATGATGACCGCGATATCGTCAATATCGGTATTGGTTATCGTTACTTTGCTGACCACTGGATGTGGGGCGTCAACACTTTTTACGACCAGCAGCTCTCCGGTAATAAGCATCAGCGTCTGGGCGTCGGGACAGAGCTGGGCAGCGATTTCTTCCGCCTTAGCGCAAACGGTTACCGCCGACTTTCCGGCTGGAAAAATTCAAAACGCTATGCCGATTATCAGGAACGTGTTGCCAATGGCTATGACATTCGCGCCGAGGGTTATTTACCCGTTTATCCACAGTTAGGTGCAGAACTGGCGTGGGAACAATACTTTGGTGAGGAAGTGGCGCTCTCGCAGAACAGCAGTGATAAGCGCCTGAGCAACCCGTGGGCCATGACGCTGGGCGTCAACTACACGCCATTCCCGCTGATGACCGTGGGCCTGAACCAAAAAATGGGTAAAGGTGATCAGAACGACACCCAGGTGAACCTCAATCTCAACTGGAAGATGGGCGAATCCCTGGCGAGTCATCTCGATCCAGACGCCGTCGGCGCCAGCAGAACGCTGATGGGTAGCCGTTACGAGCTGGTAAACAGAAACAACGACATTGTGCTGGAGTACCGTAAGCAACAGGTTATCTGGCTGACCCTGCAGGATAAAATTTCCGGCACTGAATCTATGACCCTGCCGGTAAATGTGCAGGTGAAGAGCAAATATCCGCTTGATCACATCCACTGGCAGGCCGACAGTCTGCTGAAAAACGGCGGCAACATCAGCGAGAAAAATGGCGCCTGGTCCGTCACGCTCCCGCATTATCATACCGGCAACGCCGTGAAGAATGTCTATGTTGTTTCCGCGACGGCTCTGGATACGAAAGGTAACCAGTCGCCCCCGGCGTACATGACTGTGCAGGTTGACAGTTTTAATATTCAACACGCAGTCACCACCGCCAGCGCCGCTAAAATGACGCTACCAGCAGACGGAGTAAGCAGCACACCGATTAGCGTGACGCTGACCACCGCCAGTGGTGAGAAAATCACAGGTCAGGCAGCTAACCTCAGTGCTCAAATCACGGAAGCCAACTCAAAACAACAGAAGCCACAAAAGAAAGCCAGGCTGCAAAAGAAAACCAGCCTCTCTCCGGCAACCGCACCAACGCAGGTGCCAGCCAGTATCTCGGCGTTTAAAGAAAACTCGCCCGGCGTATATGTCACTACCTTCCATGCCGGCAATATGCCTGGGCAGACAACTGTTGATGTTTTCTATAACAAGACTCAGAAGATTAGCAGCACGACCATTACTCTGGAATCTCCCGCTGCCAGCGAGCGCTTTGCTGCCCACGGGATAACCGCATCGGCAACGTCAGCACTGGCTAACGGCACAGATGCCATCAGCCTCACGGCGCACATCGTGGATGCAACGGGAAATCCTGTATCGGGCGTCCCCGTTACCTGGACCACGGATAATGCGCAAGCTCTCCTGTCGGCAACGTCCGCTCGCACCGATGCCCAGGGGAACGCCAGCATCTCGCTGACCAGTTCCCAGCTCCTGAGTACAACAATCAGCGCCCATCTCGATAACGGCGAAATTATTAAAAGTGAAGCGCTGCAGTTTATTGCGGATAATGCCAACGCAGTGATCAGCCAGATTGATGGCGATAAAACCGGTGCTATCGCCAATGGCCAGGACACTATCATCCTGCAGGCCATCGTGACCGATACCAGCAACCACCCATTATCGAATCAGACCGTGAACTGGGCCATTAGTTCCGGTAGTACCACGGCACATCTGGCTGGCAGCCAGAGCCAAACCAACGAGAATGGCGTGGCAACCATGCTTCTCACCTCCACCAGTGCCGGACAGGTTACTGTTTCCGCCACCACCGGAGACAAGACAACCGGGAAAGCGGTACCAAAACACTCCGTTCCTCTGACTTTTGCGGCCGACGCCAAAAGCGCCGTGCTGAAAAATATTACACCGGATAAGACCACGCTGCTGGCCGACGGGAAAGAGAGCGCAACGCTAACCGTTATTGCAGAAGATGCGTTAGGTAACCCATTAAAAAATGTCCAGATCGACTGGAGTACCCTCAGTACTACCGCGCATTTTGCCCCGACAACCGCGCTGACGGATGATGAAGGCAAAGCCACCACCCAAGTTAGCTCCTCTGCTGTGGAAGATGTGGCACTGACGGCGGCCCTCCAGGGGCAGAAGATGACCTCCCCGACCTTGCATTTTACGGTTGATAATAAAAGTGCTGCGGTAACGTCGCTTAACACCAGTAAAGAAACCGCCGTTGCCAACCTGAACGACGCCATTCAGCTGACCGCACTGATTTGCGATGCGCACCAGCATCCGGTATCCGGCAGCCCGGTGAAGTGGACCATTACGTCCGGTAAAGGGGTACTCAGCACCGAGCAGAACACCACCGATGCCAGTGGTTACAGCAAGGTCATGCTGACGTCAGCCTCAAGCGGGGATGTGGTGGTTACTGCCAGCACCGCAAGCGGTAGCGCAGTGGCTTCTCATAACCTGCATTTTATTGCCGACAGCACTTCGGCAAAAGTCACCGACGTCACCGTGGATAAAAAACACGCCGTTGCCGACGGAAAAGAATCTGTAACCTATATCGCGACAGTAAAAGATGAGAAAGGCAACGCCCTGGCAAACCATAAAGTAACATGGCATGCCTCCGGCGCTGGCGTCATCCTTTCTGCAGCAACCACGCAAACTGATGCTTCCGGGGTAGCCTCGGTCACACTGTCGGCGCTGAAAGCCGGCACGGTCAGCCTCTCTGCACAGGCTGAAGCAGGCGTTGCGTTTAATGCTTCCCCGGTAACCTTTACCGGCGACACCCGCACCGCACAGCTTACTGACCTTAAAATCAGTAAACAGAATGCACTCGCCAACGGCACCGATGAAGTCACCTTCACGGGTACAGTGATGGATGCTAACAGTAACCCGCTGTCGGGTATCAGCATCAACTGGAGCGCAACACCTGCCACTGGCCACCTGTCCGCGGCCTCTGGTACGTCAGACAGCAACGGTAACGTGACGGTATCCCTGACATCAAAACAACGCGGGGCGCATCAGGTTACCGCTCTGGTGAACGGTAAATCAGTTACCTCAAACAGCGTGACATTCACCGAGGATGCCGCCACGGCCAGCCTGTCTGCCCTGAATGCAGACAAAACCAGTATCACCGCCGGTACAGGCAGCGTCACGCTGACCACTCAGGTGCTGGACGCATCCGGCCATCCGGTAGCGAATAAATCTGTTGTCTGGAAGTCTGACAATGCCGCGGGTGTTTTCAGTGAAACCACCTCAAATACCGATGCCCAGGGTAACGCGAAGGTGACCTACAGCAGCACCCGTGCACAGGCCACCACGATCACCGCATCCGGCGACAATAACAGTCAGAAGACCGTGAAGCTGACCATCACGCCCGATGTCAAGAGCGCAAAACCTGTTGACGTCACTGTCAATAAAACCAGCGCAACGGCGAATGGCAAGGATCTGGTCACCCTGACCGCCACGGTGGAAGATCAATACAAAAACCCTGTCAGCCAGCACGACATTAACTGGCAGATCCAGCCGGCAGGTAAGTATCATCTTACCGGCAGTCCGCAAAAAACCGACGATCGGGGCCGGGTTACCGCAACGCTGGCTTCAGAGGATGTGGTCGCCTGTCAGGCCGTGGCAACCGCCAACGGTGTGAACAAATCGTCTGCCACCATCAACTTTAGCGCCGACGCGGCCACCACCCGTGTTTCCGCCCTGACATCGTCCACAACAGCCGATGTCGTTGCGGGCAAAGATGTCATTACGCTGCTGAGCGTAGTGACTGACAGCAACGGCCACCCTGTTGCAAAGCAAATAGTTTACTGGAGTTCTGATAACACCACTGGCGATTTCATTCCAGCTGATGCCAGCGAAACCAACAGTCAGGGTATTGCGGAGATAAAATATAAGGCCACCCGTTCCGGTGCCACGCACATCACGGCGAGCACGAATCAAACCAGCCGGGATATAGCGGTGAATATTATCGGTGATATGGCCACCGCGATCCTGTCTGACAGCAAAGTGGACAAAACTCAGGCCGTCGCCGATGGCAACGAACCGATGACCTGGTCGGTCACGGTGAAAGATGCGAACGGCAATACTCTGCCTGGCGCACTGGTCAACTGGAACAGCAGCGATCCGAAGCTGATCTTCGTCAGCACCAGCAGCCTTGCGGATAATCAGGGGGTTGCAACCATGCATTTCACCTCCACACACGCCGGGCAGACAACTGTTTCCGCCACCACCGCGAACGGTGCAGCGAAACAAACCACCACGCTGACGTTTGTTGCCGACGCCAAAAGCGCCGTGCTGAAAAGCATTTCACCGGATAAAACCACCCTGCTGGCCGATGGAAAGGACAGCGCTACGCTGACTGCTGTCGCAGAAGACGCACAGGGTAATCCGTTAAAGAATGTCCAGATCGACTGGAGTTCAACCAGCAATACCGCGCAGTTATCCGCCTCGACCACCCAGACGGACGAACAGGGACATGTCACTGTTCAGGTCAGTTCTCCGGCGGTGGAAGAGGTTACGCTGACAGCCACGCTGCAGGGGCAGAAGCTGGCTTCTCCGGTCCTGCACTTTATGGCGGACAGTAAAACCGCCGCGGTAACTTCACTTAACGCCGACAAAAAAACTGCCATCGCCAACCTGAATGATGCCATTCAACTGACGGCGCTGGTCACTGATGCCAGTAAGCATCCGGTGATCGGCAGCCAGGTGAAGTGGGTTATTACATCCGGTAAGGGAACGCTCAGTAACGCGCAGAACACCACCGATGCCAGTGGCAACAGCCTGGTAACACTAACGTCACAGTCAAGCGGGGATGTGGTGGTTACTGCCAGCACCGCGAGCGGTAGCGCAGTAAGTTCACAAAGTCTGCACTTTACTGCCGACAGCACTTCGGCAAAAGTGACTGACGTCACCGTGGATAAAACGCAGGCTATTGCCGACGGCAAGGAGCTTATTACCTACACCGCAGCAGTAAAAGATGCTAAAGGCAACCCTGTTACAAATCATAAAGTGACCTGGAGCGCCTCTGGTACGGGTGTTACGCTTTCAGCACCGAGCACAACAACCAGTGCCTCGGGCGTCGCGTCCGTCACGCTGTCCGCATTGAAAGCCGGAAATGCCGGAGTCACGGCCCAGGCAGAAACAGGTGCCGGGTTTAATGCGCCACAGGTAACCTTTATCGGTGACGCCCGCACTGCGCAGCTTACCGACCTGAAACTCAGTAAACAGAACGCACTCGCTAACGGCGCCGATGAAGTTTTTTTCACGGGGATCGTGACGGATGCGAACAGCAACCCACTGTCGGGCATCAGTATCAACTGGGCAGCAATACCTGCTACAGGTCTCCTGTCAACGGCCTCCAGCACGTCAGACAGCAACGGCAACGTGACGGTATCTCTGACCTCAAAACAACGTGGGGAGCATCAGATCAGCGGTAACATTGGCCATGCTGCCAGCGGAGCACTGGTAACATCAGGCACAGTGAAATTCACTGAGGATGCGACGTCTGCTACGCTGCAAAGCCTGACAGCAGATAACACCAGTGTCACTGCCGGTAAAGGTATTGTTACGTTGACCGCTCAGGTTCTGGACGCATCCGGTCACCCGGTCGCGAATAAACCTGTTGTCTGGCAGTCTGACAATGCCGCAGGTGTTTTCAGTGAAACAACATCGAACACCGATGCGAAGGGTAACGTGAAGGTGACTTACATCAGCACGCTCGCGAAAGCCACCACCATTACGGCATCCAGCGACAATCACAGCCAGAAAACTATTCAGCTAACCATCACGCCTGATATACAGAGTGCAAAACCGGTTAACGTCAGCGCCAGTAAAACCAGCGCAATGGCGAATAACAAGGATGTGGTTACCCTGACCGCCACTGTGGAAGATGAATACAAGAACCCCGTCAGCCAGAGTGAGGTGACCTGGCAGGTTCAGCCAGCAACAGGTAAATATCATCTTACCGGCAGTCCGCAAAAAACCGACGCCCAGGGTCAGGTTACAGCAACGCTCACCTCAGAGGATGTACTCGCCTGTCAGGCTGTGGCGACCATCAATGGTGTAAGTCAGTCATCTGAAACCATCAGCTTTGGTGCCGATGCGGCTACTGCCGCAGTCTCTGCGCTCACCCCGTCCACAACAACGGATGTGGCAGCAGGTGATAACATAACGCTGAAAGCCACAGTGACGGACGAAGCCGGACATCCTGTTATTAACCAACGGGTTAACTGGAGCTCCGATAATACCAACGGGATTTTCCAGCCTGGTAATGTCACCGACACCAACAGTCAGGGTATCGCGGAAGTTGCTTATTCCACCACCAAAGGAGGTGCGTCGCAAATTACTGCGGGTATTAATCAGTCCAGCCAGACTGTAACGGTGAATGTGACTGGCAATATTGCTACAGCGGCCCTGTCTGACAGCAAAGTGGACAAAACCCAGGCCGTAGCCGATGACAAGGAACTCGTAACCTGGTCGGTTACTGTCAAAGATGCCCACGATAATCCGGTTAAGGGCGTGCAGATCGACTGGACCAGTAACGCCCCGAATCTGACGTTAGACGGCACCAACAGTCTGACGGATAACCAGGGCGTTGCCACCGTCAGCGGACACACGAAAATCGCAGCCGTAACAATTGTCACCGCCACCATACCGGTGAATGGCACACAGCTTGCGGCACCTGGAGTCACCTTTATTGGAGATATTAAAACCGCAAAAATGGATACAATATATAGTAATAAGTCTATTGTTGCCCCTGATGGTAAGGATAACGCAACCTATGAAGCGATAGTGACGGACATCAACAATAACAGGGTCCCTGATGCTACCGTTAGCTGGCAGACAACACCTGGTTTCTTCCTTTCTGCGGAAACGTCAAAAACCGATGCCAACGGAATTACAAGTGTCACTATTCGAAGTACTAAAGTAGGAATGGCGACGACAACGGCAAGCACGAATGGTTCAACGATAACAGATCCAGACATGGCGTTTATGACAGAGATATCTGAACACTGGGTCATCAATACTGACACAGCCCAAACTATGTCTGCGCATCTGAGCGCCCCTAACCTTTACACAGCATTTATCGTTGCTCCCCCCACGATGGGCCCAACAACACTATCATCAGGAAACAATCCCGATAATGAAGTGATTCAGACACCGATCATCGATGAACACGGCAAGGAGTATACGCTCAAGTTAAGGGCAAGAAAGCTTACAGCTTGTGGTCTTTATTCCTTCAACACTGTGATTGGTTGTGGGCTTTCTCTTGCGAGAAGTTTATTTGACTGGTCGCGCAGCGATAACCCCGACCTTCCTGCTGGACATTACACCGGTTTGATCCATTACATTCTCACCGACGGAACATGGAAATTTGAATACAATATGACGGTGGATTTAACCATTAACTAAACAGAAATCACGCCAGCATCCGATAAGGGTGCCTGGCTAACGCAGTGAGATTACCTACTGCATCAGTCTGAATAACCACCAATGTCCTGTGCAATAAATATTGCGCAGGACATTTTTTATCAAAAATATCCTGAGATTACCGATTTTTTGGACTATTGACCTGACGCGTATTGACTGAAAATAGTGCCATCAGAGTTCCATCAGGTTGAACGCAACACAACAACGATATCATCCAGACAGGCGCTTTATTTACGTCATCAGCTCTACGTAACCGGCCTTCTGCCCCGCTCCGATCTGGCGAATAACGCCCAGAGATTCTTACTACTCAGTGGATAGGTGAGACTCAACCCGCTATTTGTGTGAATATCACCTTTAATCAGGTAGTCAAATTTACTGTGCCACTACAATCACTGATATCACAGATTTATAATAAAAATATTTTCTATATACATCTAATCATTTTAAAATAACTCAAACTATATCAATATATAACTTGTAAATAACAACAACTCTTTTTTAATTCTATTAATATTTATAGTGTCACTTGGCCATGAAATAAAATGTTGCATCATTAGAAATGAAGATTTATTTATGAATAAAAATACAGTTGCTTTTTTGGTCATCAGTAATGATGAAATATTGATGGCAGCAACGTGATATATAGTTGTAATCCTATTCCGTAAAATAAAACAACAATTGTGCTTCATGTTCAGATCTAATGAATTAACACTTTAATCCATTACAAGTACAAAACAGGCAGTTCATCGGCAACCTAATACTTTTTTGGGTTACAACTTCTACTTGAAAATAGGTTATTATGAAAAATATAGACGCTACGTTTAACTGGGATCCTGAAAGTAATCAGTCTTTTGACTATCCCAGAGAAGTCACGTTGAGGGGACCTGCAGAAGCATTTAATAAAATGCAAGGATGCGGGCTTGAAGTTTACGGTATGGCTACTGGTCCTGTTCACGTTGGTCCTGTTCAAGCTGGTCCTCTTATTCTTCTCCCGGATAGTACAGGAGCCGACGTTATTAATTGGTCTGTACCAGCTACGAAGGATAAAAATTCCACTTTTCTGTTTTTGGAAAAAGCTGATTTCCGTATTGCAGGTGACAAAAACTTAAAAACCATAACATTAACTGATTCCTCGAGACATCGTCCTTATTTCGCAATTGATTTCAAATTGTTCGATGATAGCCGTGTTACACTGGAAAATCTACGCGCTGTTTTCCTCGGAATGTCAAGGTTAGATACAATTAAAAGCCCATACCTTACTGGTATTCAGAATTCAAGATTCATCATTTCAGCAGAGTATATTGAGTTGTTTTATAACGCTATAATATCAGGATACAGCACACTTGATGTGCAAGCCAATGAAATTTCAACAAATAACATCGCGGGCAGTATACTTAGCGGATTGAGGTTTAATAATAATTCTTCACTCTTACTAAATGTTAGATTAGAGCAACATACTGACTCAAATTTAAACCTTTCGAGTAGTTTATCTTTTTATGATTCATCTTATGGAAATATTTTCGCAAGGACTATATGTAATGATGTCCCTGATAACAACGAAGGAGATTATGTTGCGATAGATGCTTTTGATAATTCGACAGTGGATATTCATACAACTCAGTTTTCACAGGGGAATGGGATGGGTAAGATTATTCAGTTGTCAGGTAGTGCAAAGGTAACTATTAATCCATTGAACAATACTATCCCAATTGCTCCTGTGCAAGAGTTACAGAAACCAACAGGAAAATGCTGGGCAGGAATGATTAACTTTAAATCCGGTTCAAAAGCGACTCTAACATTAGCTGCGGCAACTCTTCAAAACCTGCCAGATGTAATGGCGTTAAATGACTTAAAAATCGTGTACGTAGATGAGATGCCAGTTGATATTTTAAGTAGTTTCAATATTTCATTTAAAGATGGGATTGTCTTAAAATTGAAATGATTTTCTATATCACCTTGAATTTCTGTTTGTAAATTATGGCGTTGTGGTTTTATCTTCTGAATGCGACAGTTTTATTAAATGACACTGTCGCATCTTTCATTCTGGCTTCCTGTCGGTCTTCATTTGTACGCTCCAGGACCCTCCGGCGTACAGCCAGCGCCACTGCCGACAGGATGGTCATCACCACTTGTCCCATATCACCATCGGTGCTGCTCCCATCGTCAATAAACCTGACGGTAACGCCCTGAGCGTCAAATTCCTTTATCAGTTGGATCATACCGGCGGTATCGCTGTAAATAGACCCGTTTTAGTTCCATGCATTTTTTGAGAACCCGGCCAAGATGACGTTTTAGCTTCTTCACCAGGATAACATCACCGTCTTCCACTTTCATACGTAGCAGATCCAGCCCCCTCTGTCGGTAGTGGGATCTGAACAACCACCAATAGCCTGAGCAACATCTATTGCGTAGGCTTTTTTTATCAAAAATACCCTGATATTACCGATGTTTTTGGACTATAGCCCTGACGCGTATTGACTGAAAATAGTGCTATCAGAGTTCCATCAAGTTGAACGCAATACAACAACGATATTATCCAGACAGGCGCTTTATGTACGTCGTCAGCACGACATAACCCGGCCTTCTGCCCCACTCCGATCTGGCGAATAACGCCCAAAGATGCTCACAACTCAACAGATAAGTGAGCCGCTACCCGCTATTTTTACCTTATTGCATCTGAAATGTTTACTTTGCCACTTGTATGTAGCATTCTTGACGAAATTCATCATTTCAGCATAAAGGCAGAAAATCATGGATACGCCTGTCCATCTGTTAAAAGTTGCGCAACGTTCAGAGAAAATGCTGTTTTCTCTTACCGAACAAATTCAGTCACAGAAAGAAGAGTTGCAGGAAAACAAGTTTTATCAGGTCTATGCCAAGGCGGCGCTTGCCCGGCTGCCCCGTCTCACGCGCGCCAGCGTGGACTACGCCGTCAACGAGATGGAAGAAAGCGGCTATGTGTTTGATAAGCGCCCCGCTGGTAGCTCCACCAAGTACGCCATGTCGATTCAGAACATTATCGACATTTACCATCACCGTGGCGTTCCTAAATATCGCGACCGCTATCCATCGGCATTCGCCGTTTTCATCGGCAACCTGAAAGGTGGCGTGTCTAAAACGGTCTCTACCGTTTCTCTGGCCCATGCGCTACGCACCCACCCTCACCTGCTTTATGAAGACTTACGCATCCTGGTGGTTGATCTCGATCCGCAGTCTTCGGCAACCATGTTCCTCAACCACACCCGGGCCATTGGCATGGTGGAGGCCACCTCCGCACAGGCCATGCTGCAAAATGTGTCGCGCGAGGAGTTACTCTCAGAATTTATCGTGCCTTCCATTGTGCCGGGCGTAGATGTACTGCCAGCCTCAATTGAAGATGCGTTTATCGCCTCACGCTGGGATGAGTTATGCGCCGAACACCTGCCGGGGCAAAATGTTCACGCTGTGCTGAAAGAGAATGTGATTGATAAACTGCGCAAGGATTACGATTTCATCTTTATCGACAGCGGCCCACACCTTGACGCGTTTCTCAAAAATGCCATCGCCTCAGCCGATCTGCTGTTAACGCCGGTTCCGCCTGCACAGGTCGATTTCCACTCGACGCTGAAATATTTAACCAGACTCCCTGAACTGGTTGAAATTATTAATGAATCCGGCATGAAGTGTAATCTACGGGGCAATATCGGCTTCATGTCAAAACTGTCAAATAAATCCGACCATAAGCTTTGCCATAGCCTGGCAAAAGAGATTTTTGGCGGCGATATGCTCGATGTCGCGTTACCGCGACTGGATGGCTTTGAGCGTTGCGGCGAGTCCTTCGACACCGTTGTCTCGGCAAACCCAGCCACCTATATCGGCAGCAGCGAAGCGTTGAAAAATGCCCGCCACGCCGCTGAAGATTTCGCCCGGGCAGTATTCGACCGCATTGAATTTATCAGAACCAACGGAGTTGTATGATGAGCGCCAAGAGAGTCACCATAGGCCGTACCTTCAAAACCCCTGCGCTGCACGAGGATGATGGCGGACCGTCTCAGGAGCAAATCTTTACTCTCTCCACTGGGCGTCATGTTACTTTTTCGTTGCGCACAATCCCGGCCAATGAGGTCGAAAAAGGAACCTATGTCATTCAGGAGATAAACGGTCGCGATCAGACCTCGCTGACCAGCGAGTCCCTGAAAGACATTACCCGCACGCTCCGCCTGCAACAGTTTTTCCCTTGCATCGGTATTGAGCGGGAAGATGGTGTGGAAATTATTGATGGTTCCCGCAGACGCGCGGCGGCAATTTTGTGCCATACCCCGCTGAAAGTACTGGTCACCACTTCAACGGTGTCTGCCGATGAGGCTCGTAAACTGGCGGCAGATATTCAGACGGCGAAAGAACATAACCTGCGTGAAGTTGGGTTACGCCTGATGGCGCTTAAGGCATCAGGGCTGAATCAGAAACAGATAGCCGCACAGGAAAAACTGTCACCGGCCAAAGTCTCCCGCGCCATGCAGGCGGCCTCCGTTCCGCAGGAGCTGGTTTCACTGTTCCCAGTGCAGTCGGAGCTTCATTTTTCCGATTACAAATTACTGGCTGCGGTAGACGAAAGTCTCGCCGAGAAAAATGTCGAACTGAGCACGCTGATCGAACAAATTTCAGAAGATATTGATCTTATTCTGAGCGAAGGTGGCCTTGCGGAAGATGAGATTAAAAATAAGCTGCTGAAGCTTATTCAGAAAAAATCGTCTTTGCTGATCTCGCTGCCTAAAAAAGAGAAAGCGAAGGTCGTTTCGCTGTGGGCTTTTGATGACAAAGACCGATACGCGCGTAAACGCGTTAATGGCCGAACAATCTCTTTTGAATTTAATCGTCTGACAAAAGAAGTTATGGACGAGTTGGAGCAGTCAATTAATGACGTACTCGCCAGACATCTTGAGTAGGTGTTTTCGCGCGGACATCATGAATGTGCGCGGTAATGGCTATTTAGCCCGACGTAGTTTCTTGCCGGATGCGGCGTAAACGCCTTATCCGGCCTACAGATTTATGTAAATGTAAGCGCTTACTTCATGTAATAACCTGATATTGCTGACAATTTCAACAAAAAATATCCCGTTAACATCAGATAATTCAACGAGCTGACGTGCAGGAAAATGAATTACCCTTCACATCAGCTATATCAGCAGTCAAATACCTGATGGTGAAACGAAATACTCAGGCATTACCTATGAATTATAATTGTGCCACAACAGAACTATTCCTGCGATGACAACAAAAAAACCGATAACGCCGAGTAACAAACTGATCGATACCTGATGACTAAACTTAATTTTTCGGTTACTGAACATAATCTCATATCCTTCCATCTTGCTTCTCCTTTTTCTGTGCTGGTTAATAGCAGGTATATATTTTACAGAGCAACATTTATCTACAATACTTTTCTGGGTGAAAAGAAAGTTTTTATCTTATTTCTTAATTATGTTTAATTTTCTTCTCGAAATTAACTTTTTTGTAGTATGCGCACTATCACATACTGACACTCAGCGTAAGAGAAAACCATCAGGATTTGGCCTTAGTTTAACGGCCAGGAGATGTTGAGAATATTGCTAAAGAGGAATGAGCAGCGGAAAAAAATAAAGCCGGTGAACGACAGCATGTATTCACCGGCCCCTTCCAATAGATCGATATAAGACAGAAGGAAATAAACTGTTATATCAATTTACTACTTTAATTACTTAAGTACTTTCACGGTATAACGGCCATCGGCCTGGCGATACGCACCATGAATATCGGTTTCAAAGCCCGGATAATGCGCGCCAATTTCACACAGCATCTGCAGGAACTCCAGTACCGGACGGCTTTCAGCGGTGATCATTTCGCCAGGCATCACCAGCGGTACACCCGGAGGATACGGCAGGATCATATTGGCGTTCACGCGACCGACCATGTCATCCAGATAAACTTCTTCCACTTCGCTATGCAGTTCTTTCTGGAATGCACGATACGGCGTTACCACCATTTCAGGCAGAACTTCGAACGCGCGATACATCAGATCCGGCAAATTATGGTGAGAAATCAGTTTATGAATATTCTGTGCCAGTTCCTGAATACGCATGTCTTCATAGAATTCAGGATCTTCCTGATACAGTGACGGCAGCATGTTTTTCACACGCAGGTTTAAATCAAAGGCGCGTTTGAACTCGGTCAGACCACGCAACAGGCTCAGAGCTTTGGTTTTATCGATACCAATGCTGAAGAGGAAGAGCAGGTTATAAGGACCGGTTTTCTCAACGATAATGCCATGCTCATCAAGGTATTTCGCCACAATGCTCGCTGGAATACCGAAATCGTCCATCGTGCCGTCTTTCGTCATACCCGGCGTCAGCAGAGTGACTTTGATCGGGTCCAGATACATATGCTCGTTGTCAATGTTCTGGAAACCATGCCAGCCGTTGTCAGAATTGAGCGGCCAGCATTCAACCTGGTCAATCTGCTCTGGCTGCCAGACATCAAAGAACCAACCTTCTGATTCACCTTTTAAGCGTTTAATCTCTTTACGGAACCTGATTGCACGATTAATAGAGCCATCAATCAGACGCTTACCGGCATTACCTTTCATCATTGCCGCAGCCGTTTCAGTCGATGCGACAATACCGTAGTGCGGTGAAGTCGTGGTGTGCATCATATAGGCTTCGCTGAACGTCTCTTCGTTGACATCCCCTTTCACATGGATCATGGATGCCTGAGAAAACGCTGCGAGCAATTTATGCGTAGACTGAGTTTCGTAAATCACTTTACCTTCAACACGACCACCGCTCATCCCGCATTTACCTTTGTAAATTGGCGAGAAATTGGTGTAAGGCACCCAGGCGGAATCAAAGTGGATGGATTTTACGTCCAGCGTTTTCTTGATGTAGTCGGTGTTGTACAGCAGGCCGTCATAAGTCGAGTTGGTAATAACAGCATGTACAGGCCAGGTGGCATTCGGAGTTTCTTGCACGCGTTTGGCGATGGTTTCATGCTGAAATTCGCTCTGCGGAATACCGCCTAAAATACCGTAAGCATTACGGGTCGGGCGGAAGTAGATCGGCGTAATATCGCTCATCATCATCAGATGGGTCAGCGATTTGTGGCAGTTACGGTCAATCAGCACAGTGCTGCCCGCCGGAGCGGAATACATACCGACGATTTTGTTAGCGGTTGACGTACCGTTGGTGACCATATAGCTGCGTTCAGCGTTGAACACGCGAGCAATATACTCTTCCGCTTCTTTGTGCGGACCAGAGTGATCCAGCAGAGATCCCAGCTCAGATACCGAGATGGAGATGTCTGATTTCATGGTGTTTGCACCAAAGAAGTCATAGAAAATGCTACCGACAGGGCTTTTCAGGAATGCCGTACCGCTCATATGACCAGGGGTACAGAATGTGTACTTACCTTCACGAACATATTTGAACAGGGCTTTGGTCAGTGGCGGCAGAATGGTATCGATATATTCGTCAGTATTTTGCTTGATTTTTAAGGCGATATCTTCTGCCGCGCCCAGCGCGTATTCGAAGAAACGCACCTGCATACGCAGCTCGTTAAGGCTGACATCCAGGGTAGAGTGAGTATTTGCAAACGCATACAGTGGCATGTACTCATTCATGGCGCTGATTTCTTCGCACAGAGCAAGATTGTACTTATCCCAGTCGAAGATCACGCCGCAAAGTTGAGCATTATTTTCAATCAGCTTCAGCAGATCTTCGCGGTCGTTTGGATAGACAACGTGGAAGCCCCGTTTTTCAAGGGCGCAATGCAATTCACGGATAGGCTCTTCTTTAAAGTAAACACCCATCTGATTCATTATCGCGATAACGTTCATATTTATATCTCCTGATAGAGCTGGCTCCTCCCGTCTCGTTGTGGGAGAACGAGAGGAACGCAGAGAAACGAAGGGAATTAGTGGGTGTCTACGCTGCTAACGTCGTCAGCAGCATGTTCGCGCTGGTGCAATTTACGACCGTAAAACATCAGGATTATCAGGCTGACGATAAATGTCCCGGTCAGCTCGAAGGACGTGGCGCCTGACAGAGCGATGAAGCAGAAGACACAACCCAGCACTGAACAAACCAGGCTGGCGCTGTTACGCAGGTTGACGCCTTCGAAACGAATCAGATCAACACAGGAGTAGAAGTAAGGAAGCATGGTTAACAGCACGGCGATCCCGGTTAGCACACCAAACAGGTCAGAAGCTTTACCACCGGTAGAGTTCATCACCGTGATCAACACCATCAGGGCTGTCATTTTCACCGCTGCAAGCAGCAGGCCTTTTTTAGGGATGTTATTACTGTCAACATCACCATAAACTTTCGGGAAGTTGCCGTCGTTTGCCGCACGGACACCCGCCTGGCCAACCAGCATCATCCAGGAACCGAGGGAAGTCAGACAGGCGAAAGCGGTAAAAGCAGAAACCACCGGTGCGGCCCAGCCGCCAAACATCGTCGCGGCGCTAACGGCGAACGGAGCACCAGAAGCAGCCATACGGTCGGCAGGGAACATCCCGGAAAGCACCTGGGTTGCGGCAATATAAACAATACCGGCCATTGCCGTGCCAAGCATGGTTGCCAGCGGAACGGTGCGTTTTGGATTCTTCACCATGCCGCTGCTCACCGCAGCAGATTCAACGCCAACGAAAGCCCACAGGCAGAGCAGAATACTGTTAATCACAGCGCGGCTGTCAGTCGTACCGGAGGTGTTCCAGTTCGCCTGGTAAGTCGCCAGATCAAACCAGTGCCAGCCAATAACAGCAGTCAGCGCGACAGGAATCAGTACCAGTATCAGGCCAATCGTCGTCAAACGACTCACCCAGGTACCGCCAAGCATGTTGACGAACGTAAAGATCCAGACGATAGCAATACAGGCAATGCCGGCTGGAATTGGGCTATTTAATACAGGGAAGAAAGTAGAAAGATAAGAGACTGCGGTAATACCAATAGCAAGGTTACCGATCCAGTTCGCATGGTAATAAAGAACACCGGTCTGGAAACCGAATGCCGGAGATATTTCCCCCGCATAAGCAATTGGACCACCTTGTTGCGGGTTTTTGGTCGCCAGGCGGGCATAAACATAGGCCAGCGACATCGCGCCAATAATAGAGATAATCCATCCCCAGATAGCAATACCACCAATGCTGGCAAGATTCGCGGGTAATAATGCAATCCCGCTGCCCATCATATTACCGGCTACCACGCCAGTACAGGCAAATAGCCCGATCTGTTTGGCAGAACTCATATTTTCAATCTCCTGGATTTAATATTCAAGGCACTAGTCAACATGTAAACAACGCTGCAGACTGGCCGACTACAGAAAAGAGTACTAATTCAGGAGAATGAAGTCCTAAAGATAAAATGAATAAACAATAAACGATATATAAATGATGTTTTTTAGAGAACCATAAAGGTTATCTGGATTATCTACGGTTATCATGAAAAGATAAATCTTGTTGAATATCAACAAATTAAAGTAACTTTCTTAAGAATAAAACCGTAGTTCATCTGACTTATGATGGATTACGTAAAATATAAATACGGTGACTGATGACATGAAAAAAACGCCTTATCATATTATTTAAGAAAAAATATGATAAGGCTTCATTTATTCTGCTGAAGAATAATTTTCAAGGTAGGGTACGATGCGGTTTAGTGATGTCTGGAATATTCCGTTTTTAATCCAGTACAGCGTGTTTTCACCAGGACGCAAATTAAATGCGGTAATATAGGCATCAGCAGCAAGACGGTTTTCGCCTTTCATTTCGTAGACTTTTCCCAGCAGGATATAGTTTAGCCAGGAGAGCTCATTTCGGATACCAAGATTAATTGCCTGATACGCCTCCTCCACGTTGCCACGATCTAACAAATCGACAGTTTTAATCTGATAGTAAATCGCTGAATCCTTGATCCCTGGGCTGTTACGAATTTTCTCCATCGAGGCATATAACGTTTTAAGCTGTTTGTCATCAAGCAACTGCTGCGTATGGCGAAAAATATCGATCAATGCTTTTTCAGCATTAACATAGGTAAATTCCGGGGACTGTTTCGCCACGTCTTCGAGGATTTCACTGGCTTTGTTTAGCGATGCAGCATCCCCCTGCATTAACAACTGATGTGCTTCAAAAAAATGTGCCAGAGACTGACTTTTAATGGGTTGATAATGGTTCATCATTTCCGTCATTTTGTCTGACCAGGATAGCGAGAGCGCCGATGATAAATTGCTCAGTAAATCATTCTGGATCGCAACCTCATTAGACCCCGTAATGAAGTAACGTTTATCCAGCATAACCTCGCCGTTCGCATGATCGACCAGGCGGACAGACATAAAACATTGCTGTGCGCGATAGTGACGTTGATTGAGAAACTCCAGCGTTAACGTTTTCCCTGAATTTCCCGAAACATGGCCACTGTAGTTTATTTTGTCATGCACCATATAATTAGAAAATGTGTTAAGCGTGGATGTCACCAGGCTTCCTAAGCCAACGGCATAAAAAAGCTGTAAATTCCAGTTATTACATGCATTTCCATTAACGAGGTGTATATCAATATCAAGTGGATTCAGCAGAAGCTGAGTATTGGTCGTCGTTAAATTAGATTTAATTGCTGTTTTTGCAACCATAAATACACAACTGAGCACGGCTAGTAAAAATATAGCCCAAACGATAACAACACGGAAATGATGATATTTACGCGGCTGATTATCCGTTAATTGAGGTGCGGTAATGGTGGGGGCATTGGTCGGTGGCGGAGTATCAGACATAATATCGGATTGTTCAGGCGTCAATTCCATTTCTTCAGCACACCATATTACCGGCGCGGTGAGTTTATATCCACGCTTGGGGATAGTAACGATATATTCATTATTTTCATCATCATCGCCATTTTTTAATGACTTGCGTAATTCAGAAATAGATTGTGTTACAACGTGGCTGGTAACGATATTACGCTTCCACACATGGTCAATCAACTCATCGCGCGTAAGCACCTCTCCGGGGTGATGAGCAAGAAAAACCAGAAGATCGATTAATCGCGGTTCGAGTGTTGTCCGCCGCCCGTTGCAGCTGATTTGATTAACATCGGGACTGACTAACCATTCGCCCACTCGAACGACAGGTTGCTGCATAAAATTAGCTCCAAAAAACGGCTTGTTATATGCAGATATTAACACCCTCTTCAATTGTTGCATCTGTTTCCATATTATTAACCATAAAATAAGTTAAATCTGTAGCAAAAATAAACCAACTTAAGATATTTAATGAGATTAACTCAGGTGTTTACCCTGGCTAATATAAAGGCATTTATATTAATCCTATATAAATAGATTAAGCCTACTACTAAAAATTAACCAGTCCAAACCAGGAGTAGTAACGAGAAAAACAGGAATAGTAATCGTAGTTATCGACAACGATGGCAGATATAACACCCTGGTAGGGTGCTATATCTGATGTGCATCGGGGATAATCAAAGATCATTAATCGGTAATTTAAAGAAGGCGATCATTTCCTGTAATTGTCTGACCTGATCATGCAGACTCAGTGCGATGGTTTCCGATTCGCCGACCAATATGCTATTACGCTGCGTCACGTTATCCATTTCAGTCAGTGCATACGCAACCTGCTGAATTCCCTTGCTCTGCTCTTCAGACGCCTGTGAGATATCATTCATAATGCTGTTGACATCATAAATGGCATCTACCATTTCATTAATCGTCTTACCCGCATTGGAAGCCAGCGCATTGCCTGTATTAACATGTTCAACGGCTGTGGTTATCAATTCATTGATTTCTTTTGCCGCACTGGCGCTGTTTTGAGCCAGATGCCGTACTTCACTGGCAACGACAGCAAATCCACGTCCATGATCTCCGGCTCTTGCCGCTTCAACAGCAGCATTAAGCGCCAGGATATATGTCTGGCGAGCGATGTCATCCACAACTTTGTTAATTTCCGATATCTTTTTAACACTTTGCTCAATAGTACGGATGGTTTCCGTAACCGCCTGCGCCGCCGTCAGCCCTTCCTGTGCCGTCGTATTTGCCGCGCTGGCAAATTCATTCGCTTTTTTTGCGTTGTCAGCATTATGCGCGACTGTCGTACTAATCTCTTCCATATTGGCAGCCGTAAGCTGTAATGCCCCCGCCTGCTCCTCTGTACGAGTTGACAGGTCGCTGTTGCCATGCGCCATTTCATCAGTACTGTCACTGATTAATTCAATTGAACTTTTAAACGTTGTAAGGATTTCGCTTAAATTGAGCCGCATAGTATCCAGTTGCTCAATAACTTCGCCAATTTCGTTTTTCTGACCGATGTCTAAGGTATGGTTAAGTTCGCCATTAGAAATTAAAGAAAAGCATTCTTTAATGTATTCAAATCGTGAGAATACTTTATTTTTTAACCATAGCCAGCCAACAACCGATAATATTATCCAAAAACCGAAAGAGAATATACTAACATAATAAGAGTCAGTTAACAGACAGTTAATAATATCCTTAGCTTCAGGCTCATCATATTTATAGACATAATCATCCAGAGCATTTTCCTGAATAACAAAATTATCGACCTCTTTTTGCACTTCACTCAGTCGACCCGAACTAAACGCCTTTTCAACATTTGCAAAAGCATTACTGACTGCCTGAGTGGATTTCGAACCAACTTTAGCATCATCAGAAATTACATTCAGATACTCATGGAAATAATTTTTAGCAGATTCCATGTTATGCATGGATTTACTATTGTCACGGTAATCCCATTCTTCAAAGACAAGTTCAAGCGCTTGCCGTGTCTTTGACAATTTATTGATCTGATCTAAACCTGTCGTTAGCCTGAAAACGTTATTCTTAATCTCAATAAAATGATATAATGTTATAATATTTGACATAGTGAAGAGCAAAACAACAAAAGAAACGGCAATAATAAAAGTTGTTTTTAGAGATAATGAGTCAGGTAAGAACCTGAGCTTCTCGCTGATTTTTGATGAAAAAATCATTATTCACCTGACCTGTAAGCATGAAAATTACTAAAGCAACATTTTAGTCAACTGACATTTCTGCTGTACGCTCAACCAATTGCATTTCTTCACTGTTAAGCAATTTTTCAATATCTACGAGAATAAGCATTCTGGAATCAAGCGTACCTAAGCCAAGCAAGTAATCCGTAGCTAATTTTGCGCCACTAAAATCAGGTGCCGGGCGAATTTGTTCGGGTGACAAGGAGAGCACATCAGAGACACCATCGACCACTATCCCAACTATTTTATTAGAAAAACTTAACACGATAACGACTGTGTTTTCATCAAATGCGACAGTGTCGAGATGAAATTTAACGCGAAAGTCAACTACAGGTACAATAACGCCGCGAAGGTTTGTCACACCGGCAATAAAATCAGGGGTATTCGCAATGCGTGTAACACGTTCATAGCCGCGAATTTCCTGAACCTTTAATATCTCGATCCCATACTCTTCTTGTCCAAGAGTAAAAATTAAATATTCATTACCGACATTTTCTTTTGCCGACTGCTTATCGTTATCTGTGAGTTTCATAATGTATTCCTTAATTGAGAACCTTGCCGGAATCCACTATTGCAGGCGTCATTGCTGTTCTGGAATAAAGCGCAGCAACATCCAGGATCATAGCTACGCTGCCGTCCCCCAGAATAGTGGCAGCAGCAATTCCCGGCACCTTACGATAGTTTTGTTCGAGATTTTTGACGACAACCTGATGCTGACCAATCAGTTGATCAACCAGTAGCGCATAACGAACGCCAGCACTTTGCACGACGACCGCAATACCTTCATTTACACTCTGTAAATCACTCTGGATACCGAAAAGATTATTCAGCTCTATGAGGGCCAGATATTCCTCTCTGACTTTCAATACCAGCTCACCGCCGGACATTCTGTTTAACGGCATTTCCAGTAACATCAGCGATTCCATCACTGCGCCAAGCGGAAGAACATAAATTTCTGACCCAACGCGTACAGACATACCGTCCAGAATTGCCAGCGTCAGAGGTAATATTATCCGGATAGTGGTTCCACGCCCCTGCTCTGAATGGATTGTCACATGGCCGCCCATATCCTGAATGTTTCGTTTCACGACATCCATACCAACACCACGACCGGAGACATCGGTAACTTTCTCTGCGGTGGAGAAACCCGCTGCAAAAATGAGCATCCAGACTTCTTCATCGCTGGGGTTATCACTAATAGCGACGCCCTGCGCATGAGCGCGATTAAGGATTTTTTCTCTGTTGAGGCCGGCGCCATCATCCACGACTTCGATAACAATATTACCGCCGTGGTGCTCTGCCGATAGCGTCAGGCTACCGGTAGCAGGTTTACCATTAGCGAGCCTGACATCAATCGGCTCAATACCGTGATCCAGACTATTACGTACCAGATGTGTAAGAGGGTCGATAATGCGTTCGATTAAACTTTTATCCAGTTCAGCAGAACCGCCCCACAGCGTCAGTTCTACCTGTTTATTTAATTTATTAGCAAGATCATGAACTAAACGCGGAAAACGGCTGAAGACATATTCCATCGGCATCATACGGATCGACATCACCGATGCCTGCAAATCCCGTGCATTACGTTCGAGTTGCGCAATACTGTTAATCAGCGAATCGTACTGAGCAGGATCCAGCCCCGCAGATAACTGTGTAAGCATGGTCTGGGTGATAATAAGTTCACCGACCTGGTTAATTATCTGATCTACTTTTTCTACGGCGACACGAATACTACCGGATTCAGTACCTTGTTTACGGGATTCGCTGGCACCACGCAGTTTTCTTGCTGGCGCAGCGCCAGTCGGGGAACTGGCTGTTGCAGAAAATCCACTATCGTTTGTTTCTCCCGCAACACCGCCTGTATCCGGACAGGTATTTTCTACAAAATCGTCATCACAAACATCAATTGTGATTTGTTCTGGTTCCAGAATAAAACATAATACCGCCAGAATATCATCCGCAGCGGTAGTGGTAAACATACGAGCCTGCAGGCTGCTTTTCTCAATTTTAAGATCCTGCAACTCGCCAAGATTTTTAAGTTCCTCAACAAGAGGTTCGAAATCCTTTTCTCCCAGATCCCTGAGGGTAATCTTTAAAATATCTTCTCCCGTTCCTGTATCTTTTTTACTTTCTTTTATCGGCTCGGACTGAGTGTTGTTATTAACAGTGCCCCCCCTGGATTCCAGGGCCATCTGTCTCAGTGCCTCGCAAATATACCGGTAGCTGTCCTCATCCGGCGAGCGGGAAGATTTATATGCATCAAGTTGATCCTGCATAATATCCTTACTTTCTAAAAAAAGATTAATGATGCCTTCATTGAGCTGGAGTTTTCCGCTGCGGGCATCATCCAGAATATTTTCCAGAATATGCGTTGTTTCCTGCAATATGGTAAAACCAAATGTCCCCGCGCCGCCTTTAATCGAATGAGCGGCTCGGAAGATAGCGTTCAGGCTTTCCTTATCAGGCGTTCGCGGATTAAGCTCAAGCAAATGCCCTTCCATATCTGCCAATAGCTCATCGGCTTCATCAAAGAAAGTCTGATAAAAATCGCTGATATCCATCTTATTTCGTCTTCTCCTGAACAGGAATTTCGGACGCGGGGTGTAACGGCGGGTTAGCGGTGCCAGGGTTGCTGGATGGCGCAATATCAGATGTACTAGATGGCGCAAAGGTTTTTTGTTCTGTCACATCACTGTTAAGCAACTTATCCTCGTTCATAATTTCTTGTTCTTTCTCTTCACTCAGCACGAGGATACTGATGCGACGGTTGACGGGATCGTCTTTCGCTGTACCGGTCTGATTCATACTGTCAGCATCACCGATAACCTGTAAGAATTTGCCAACTTCCAGACCATGATTAATAAGTATCCTTCTCGCCGCGTTAGCACGATCAACGGAAAGTTCCCAGTTGCTATAGCCAGCTTCACCGCCAGCATAAGGCAACGAATCAGTATGTCCGGTTACCATTATGTGATTCGGTAATTGGTTCAGAACAGGCACTAATGCCTCCAGAATTCCGACCATATAAGTTTCCGGTGTCCAGCTACCGACTTTAAACATCGGGCGTTCCTGGCTGTCCGTTATCTGTATCAACAGTCCATTCGGGGTCAACGATAAGCGTAAATTTGAACGGAATTTGTTCAGACGGGTGTCCGTCTTCATGATGCCTTGCAGCTTTGACTCTGCATGCTTCAGCGTTTTATTTCCCGAATAGAAATGATCTTCCTGCTTTTGCAAAACAGCTTTCTGAACTTCCCCATCCTGATGAACAACATCCTCGCCACCGCCAGGAATAACACTTTGGCTCTGACTACTTTTGTCGCCATGTTCGGCCATAGGTACGCCGATAGGTATTTTGAAATACTCAGCAAGCTGATGACGCTGTTCTGGCGTTGAGGAAGAAACCAGCCACATAACCAGAAAAAAGGACATCATGGCAGTCATAAAATCGGCATAAGCGATTTTCCACGAACCACCATGTAAACCTTCTTTTTTATTACCTGAGCGTCTTACAACAATAATGTTGCCGGTCCCGTTGTTCTTCATGGGGCCTCACCTGTGGAAGAATTATTGGCCGAATATTTCGCCTGGCGAACATGTTCCTCAAGCTCGGCAAAGCCCGGACGTTCGCTGGTAAAGAGGGTTTTTCGACCGAACTCAACCGCAATTTGCGGCGCAGAACCATGAATACATGACAGCAACGTGGTTTTAATACACTGAAGCATTTTTATTTGCTCGGCACTTTTCTGCCGTAACAGAGACGCCAGCGGAAGCACCAAACCATAGGCCAACAGGATCCCTAAAAAGGTTCCCACCATCGCATGGGCTATCAAAGCACCAAGTTCAGCGGCGGGTTTGTCTACTGCGCTAAGGGCGTTTACGACCCCCATAACGGCCGCCACAATACCGAATGCCGGTAAAGCATCACCTGCAGTCTGCAAACTGTGAACCGTTGTTTCATATTCCATTTCGCAGGTTTCAATTTCCTCATCCATTAAAGATTCCATTTCAAAGGCGTTCATACTGCCACTGATCATCAGTCGCAGGTAATCAACCATAAAATTCATCACGCTTTTATCTTTCAATAAGCGGGGATAAGAAGAAAAAATATCACTGCTTTCAGGATCTTCAATATCATTCTCCAGTGACATTAACCCTTTTTGACGTCCTTTACTTAGCAGTAAAAACATCATGGCCAGTAAATCCATGTACATTTCTTTTGAATAAAGTGCCTTAGCCCGGAATAAGACAGGAAATGTTTTGATAGTTGAACGAATAGCCTTGCCATTATTACCAACGATAAATGCACCCAGACCTGCGCCAGCGATAATCACAAATTCGGTAGGCTGATATAATGACATCAGATATCCTCCGGCGAGGACATAACCACCAAACACAGTCAAAAAAACTACAAAATATCCCAATAAAACAAGCATGTTCGCTCCTTACCATCGGTCATGCCTGGTATAAAAAAGGCTGACAGAGATGTTCACTACGATGAAAAACTACCGAACATCCCGACGACAGCGCAAACAACGACAATGAGAAATCTCTATCGTGGTAATAAAATCACGATAGGCGAATGCTCATGGTTGCATATCTGTACAGGAGGTACGACAATCACATATTAGATAATAATATCTGTAACTGAATGACCAACCTCAGGACATCTAGTTATTGCAGATTAATATCTGCATGCATTTCAAGCCTTGCTCTTAATCTTTTGATTATCTGACTGTGTAATTGGCTGATGCGTGTTTCTGTAACAGATAACAAGAGGCCAATCTCTTTCATATTAAGATCCTGCTGATAATACAGGTTTAATAGAAACTGCTCACGCTCTGGTAACAGCTGAATTTCTTCGCTAATTTTCTGCATAAGATCTTTACGCAGAATATCATTCAGAGGATTTTCCTCGTCAGTTTGACATTCAGAAAGTTCAAACCCTTCACCCCCATCTTCCATCAGCTCATCAAGCGAACATATCAGGCTTGAATTTGTTTCCTGTAAAACAGTCTGGTAATCCTGCAGCGACATTTCCAGTTCGGCTGCGACTTCTTGTTCTGTCGCTGCATTGCCGGTTCGCTGTTCCACGCGAGCTATCGCAGCGCTAACTTCACGCGATTTTCGCCGTATGCGGCGCGGCGCCCAGTCATTTTCACGCAGTTCATCAATGAATGCCCAGCGAACACGCTGCGCCAGAAAAACTTTCAGTTTCACCCCCATACTGGGATCAAACTGATCGACTGCGTTCATCACTGCTATTGCACCTGCCTGCATCAGGTCATCCAGTTCAACCCCGGCAGGGAGTCGAGCTTGCAATTTAAGGGCTTCGTGGCGTACCAATCCGCCAAATTGCGCCCATAAATTACTCTTATTATATGTTACAGCCAGATTATATAACCCCTTCACTTTACCATATTCCGTATTATTACAATGAAGGCTTATTATTCGACATTCCCGGGCAATCACATAGCCTGATAAAAGCGATTAAAGTGAAACATATCAGAACTTCAATAATCAAAAGTAAATTCATTTTTATATACCTAATAATTATCCTGATATGTATCTTGCTATTATTTTAATTTAGAACGATTCCCACTCATCATCTGACTGAATTGGTGTTTTTTTCGATACATCAGGTAATACATGTTTTCTGGTTTGTTTTTTAACATTCCAGGAACGTTTATCTTTTTCTTCTTCGACAACAAAAGAAGAAACCATATTATCCAGTTCCCCGGCATTCGTTTCGACATCACTGGTGGTTTTAGCGGCCTGCTCTACCATCGCCGCATTTTGTTGCGTAACCAGATCCATTTCATTGATTGCCTGCGCAATCTGGCTTATGCCGATACTTTGCTCATCAGAAGCTGAGGTTATTTCTGCCATGATATCAGTAACCTGAATGACAGATCTGACGATCTCCTTCATCGATTCCCCGGCGACAACCATTTCCTGAGAACCGGTATTCATGTTGGCGACACAGGTATTAATCAGTAAACGAATCTCTTTTGCTGCATCTGCGCTACGTTTAGCCAGGTTGCGAACTTCACCGGCAACAACGGCAAACCCGCGCCCCTGTTCACCTGCACGCGCCGCTTCTACTGCCGCGTTCAACGCCAGAATATTGGTCTGATTAGCAATGCTGTCGATAACGCCGTTGATATCTGCAATCTGACGAGAACTATCTGATATTTCTCGCATAATTCCGTCAAGATTACTCATCACATCACCGCCGTTGCGTGCGCTAATGCTGGCGCTCTCTGCAAGTTGTCTGGCGCTGTGGGCGTTATCGGCGTTCTGACGAACGGTGATTTTTAGCTCTTCCATACTGGCAGCAGTTTGCTGAAGTGCAGAAGCCTGTTCTTCCGTACGTGATGACAAGTCATTGTTACTATTAGCAATTTCATGAACATTATGGTAAATCTGCTTCACGCCGCCACGGATGCCATTAACCGTTTCCGTCAGCGACAAACGCATTTTTTCAACTTCAGCCAGCATTAAGCCGATTTCATTCAGATTACCAATTTTTGTCTGATGGCTCAGATCGCCGCTGGCGATTGCCCTGAACGCCTCTTTTGCCATATCAAGTCGTTGAAAAAGATTGCGTTTCAACCAGATCCGCGAAATTAAAAATATTACAAAGCCCAGCAATAGCGTGATCACCGAGATGGTGGTTATTCTTTGCGTTTCTATGTCTGACTCGACATTAAATTTGCTGGTAACACGGGCGGCTTCGTCCAGATAAGCGTCAATACTGGTGCGTAGCGCATGTTGCACATCCATATCGTCAGCAACGATATTGCCTGGATAATCTTCCGGATGCGTGATGAATCCCATTTTATTGGTTTCTCTGTCCAGAGCATCCTCAAAGCTTTTTTTGACAACCAGCGCCCGGTTATGTTCTTCCTGGGTGGTGAACGGCTTATCCATAAACTGGCTGATTAGCTTACGTGATTTATTTAACACATCACGATAAGTATCTATTTCATCCTGAGTAATTTCTTGTTTGGTAATATTATGCATCATCAGCGAATTAATTCCGCTGAAACTGTCAAGCGTATAGATAGCCGCCATCATCAGAGATTCATTTTTATCCAGAGATAAGATAGCTCTGTCAAAATTCCTTGATGCGTTATTTGAGTTCACATAACTCAAACCGGATACCAATACGAGAAATAAGATGAACATACCCAGCAGGATATTCATCCAGGTCGAAATATTAAAGTGTTTTAACATGATTTCTTAACCAAAGTAAAAAATACCCTACTGGTAAATGATTACCCTAATAATAGCTATATTTACCCTTCCCTGAATCAGGTCTGGGTTAAATATTTACCCAAGCGTTTTGAATATAGAAAGCTGCTGCATTGCCTGAAAAACGCTCATGGATGAATTTAAAGCAAACTCAGACATTTTTGATTCAGATAATACGCTGATCATGGTGTCCCAGTCAGAACCGGTTGATTCCTGCAGTCGACTCTGTACGGTAATCGCCTGAGTATCAGCACTGCTTCCCAGCGTTTCCAGCTGTTGCAGACTTGAGCCTACACGCGCCTGGATTTTTCCCAGGTTATCAATGGCTTTATGTACATCAGTATTGGTTTGCCCAATTGTCGCTTCAAACGTTTGACGATCAGCGCTGGTCGGGTTTTCTGGCAGATTATTTAACGCATCAATGGTTTTCTGTAGGGATTGCAGGATATTATCCCCCGTTCCCGCATCAGTCGGGAAAAGCGCATCACCTGTCGTACCGACCTGCATTTCCGTACTGTCGGACACATTCTGCGTCATTGCCGTCGTACCGCCAACGTAGCTACCATCGACTTTAAACGGTGCTGCACCTGTTTTATAGCCCGCAAAAATGTACTGTCCGTCACTGTTTTTGCTGTTCGCCAGGTCGAGCAAACGGCTGCGGATCCCGGATAACTCTGTCGCCAGCGCTTCGCGGTCTGCTTTGCTGTACGTTTCAGATCCCGCCTGAACAATTTTTCCGGAGAGGTCTTCGGTCAGTAAGCTGGATATAGACGTCAGCGTGTTATCTTCCTGCCCGAGGGCATCCTGAGCATATTTTCTTGCAGTATCAAACTCACCCAGACGTGAAAGCGCATTTTGATACATCACCGCCTGAGATGCCTGACCCGGATCGTCAGACGGTTTTAACAGGGTCTGACCAGCAGAAAGGCGCACGGAGAGATCGTTATAATTGGTCATGGCTTTAGACATACTGTCTAACTGACGCTGATACATAAAACTGGTGCTAAGGCGCATAGCGATTATCTCAAATATAATATTGTCAGTTACGTATTATTTAAGGCTTAACAGTGTGTCAAAAAGACTGTTAGCTGTTTTAAGCACTTCGGCATTGGCCTGATAATATTGAGAAAACATCTGTAAATTGACGTATTCCTCATTCATATCCACCCCGGAAACCGCCTGCTGTTGCATTGCCCACTGGTCACAGGCTTTTCCGGCGGTATCCTGTTCTGCCTGAAGGGTGCTGACCGTCGATCCCACAGAGCTTACCAAGTTGGCATAAGCGCCGGTCAGGGTCATATCACCGACAATATTTTCATCCTTAAGGCCAATCAGATTCTTAATATTTTCGTTGTTGTTCACGTCTGTCGGATCAGCCGAACTGGAGGCTGCAATCCCATCACCATCGGTAATCGCTACCTTGATGCTATCTGCTGCGCCAGAGACAGGATTCAGCGTGAAGCTGTCACCATTATTGGGTGTTCCTGTCGGCGTTACGGTGATGCCATCAAAGGAAAGCGAACCACCAGGTCCGGCGGTTGTCGTAACGGCTTTGCCTTCGCTGTTTTTAACTTCCCAGGCATTAGAAGTACCATTCCAGGTGATGGTATAATCCTCGGCGTTAACCGCTGAGGCGTTATCTATGGTCACCCCCAGGGAAGCACCGCCGCTATTAGAGTTATAACCTGTTGCCTGCGGAGCACTGAGACTGAAAATATCACCGCCGGCATTACCGTTATGATCAAAGCCAGCTTTATTGACCTCGTTGAATTTCGACGCCATTTTCAGCGCTAACTGATTAAGCTGATTACGGGCATCCACCAGATCGGTATTACGGAATTTAAACAAACCGCCGAGATTACCGGTTGTGGCATCTTCATCCAGCGGCTGGGGATTACCGGTTGCATCAATGTAAGCAACTTTCATCTGAGTAGGATTTTTATCTGACGGGATAACTTTTAAATTGCAGGACTTGCTGTCATTGACCAGTGACATGCCATTTTGCATTGAGACATTTACACTGCCCGTTTCTTTATTTTCCGTGACGTTAATGCCGATCTGCGTACTCAGTTTACTTAGCAGTTGATCGCGTTTATCGAGCAAATCGGAAGGCATTCCGCCCGTCTGACCATGAATCTTCTCGATCTCCGCATTCAGTTTTGCTAACTGAGTAGTACAAGAGTTGATATCGTCAACGCTTTGGCTGATTTGCGTGTTGGTATTTTTATCAAGGCCGTTCAGGGTCTTGCTGTCGGTACGAAACTGATTAGCAAGGGCATCAAATTGCGACAATACGCCCTGGCGCGCAGCCGGATCGGTCGGGTTTTTACTGACCCCTTCCATCGCCGTAAACATATTGCCAAGCGTCGTAGAGATGTTATTAGTGTCATCTCCTAACATGTCATCTATCTGGCTGACCTGCTGATAGCGGCCCTGCATGGTGCTAAACTCTGTTGTTGCGCCACGTACCTGGTTATTCAGGAACCCATCATACATACGCTGAACGTCATCCACGGCGACACCATAGCCAAAAAAACCATAATTAGTAGACTGACCGCCCGCTTCCCCAAACAGGATATTTTGACGGCTATACCCTACCGTTACGGCATTCGTCAGGTTGTTTCCGACCACGTTAAGGGCACACTGCGCCGCACTTAATCCATTCTGAGCCAGATATAATAAATTCATAAAGTACCCGCCATGTAGACGCTGATTGAAATCTTTAGGTTATAAAAAACGCTGCTTTATTAATAAATCGGCCTGAGTGAAATTCCCTAAAGGCCGTATTTAAAATATTGATGAAAGGTCCGTGGTATAGGCGTTCACAACTTGATCAGACTGACCTTTAACCTGATGAATAATATTAATTAATTTATGTGCATATGAAGGATCGGTTGCATAACCAGCTGACTGAAGCGCTTTTGCCGCCGCCTCTGGTTTTACGGCATTGCAGACATGGCGGTAACGCGGGTTATTAACCAGTAATGAAGCATAGTCCTCCAGCGCCTCCGCATAAGAGGGATAAACCTTAAATCGCGCTTTGGTTTTATTGGCCACGCCATTTTTATATTCTGTGGTGGTAATTTCCGTCGTTTCACCGTGCCAGTCAGATGCGGCTTTTATGCCAAACAGGTTATGGCTGGGTTTGCCGCTTTGCGTGGGGATTTCACGATTTCCCCAGCCTGATTCGAGCGCAGCCTGCGCAATAATAAGCTGATGCGGGATGCCACTTTTACGGGCCACGGCCAAAGCGGGTTGCAGCAAGCGCGAAATAAAACTTCCCCCTTCTCGCATCGCCGTTTCGGGCAAATTCCGAACGGCACGAGGCACTAATTGCGATAGCGAGAAAGGGTGCGCCGGTGAATGAGGCAGAGCCGCATTAAAATGCGACGTAGACGGAACAAAAGGCTGAGAAGTGGCGGTATGCGGATGAAGACCACCGCCCATCTGGGCGACTATCTGATCCGCAAATCCCAGTCTCCCCGTTTGCGCGATATTCTGCGAAATTTGCTGATCGAACATCGAAGTAAACATCGCAGACTGTTGTGAATCCATCGCCCCACTTCCCAACGAGGCGTCGCGCATACTTTTCAGCATCATCTGTACAAACAACCCTTCGAGCTGTTGTGCCGCCACTCTCAGACCGTTTGCCGAATTACTTTTTACGTCCCGCTTAAGCCCGTCAAGGCTATGTTCATCAAATGCGGCACCATTAGATATCATTGACAAGCTGTTCATTAATTAATCTCCAGACGTGCGTGCAGGCAACCGGCATCATCCATTGCTTGCAGGATCGCCATCAAATCATTAGGCGTTGCGCCAAGACTGTTCAGCGCACGTACGACGTGGCTTAAATCGGCACTGGTGCTGACACGTTGCAGAGAGCCGCCCTGTTCACGAACAGAGACTTGAGACTCCGGCACAACCACCGTCTGTCCGCCAGCCAATGGCGTGTTCGGTTGGCTCACCTGGTTGGTATGAGAGATATCGACACTCAAATCGCCTTGGGCAACAGCACAGGTATCAAGCGTGACATGACGATTAATGACCACCGATCCGGTACGGGAATTGATAATGACGCGAGCATCTCCGGAACCAGCCTGTAGTGACAAATCCATAACCGCTGCCAGGAAACGGACTCTGGCAGCCGCGCCATTTGGCACATACAGTTTTACCGTCCGCGCATCTTCAGCCACCGCAGCGGAATAGAAACGGCGATTAATGGTGTCACTGATCTTCTGGGCAAGGGAGAAGTCACTCTCGTTAAGCAGCAGTTTTAACGGACTCTGGCTGGCATAATTCATCGGCACTTCACGTTCAACGGTTGCGCCGTCGGTAATGCGTGCGCCGTTGAGCTGATTCACCTGTACGCTGCTTCCACGACTCTGAGCACCGGCACCGGAAACCAACAAGTTTCCCTGCGCCAGCGCATAAATCTGATTATCCGCGCCTTTCAGCGGCGTCATCAGCAATGTGCCGCCACGCAAACTTTTGGCGTTCCCCATCGAAGAGACAACCACATCAAATTTTTCACCCGCTCGGGCAAAAGGCGGCAGCTCTGCCGTTACCATTACTGCAGCAACGTTTTTCAACTGCATACTGGAACCAGGCGGGACGGTGATCCCCAGCTGCGAAAGCATGTTGTTCAGCGTCTGCGTCGTAAACGGTGTTTGCATGGTCTGGTCGCCTGTACCATCCAGACCAACGACCAGACCGTACCCCATCAGAGAGTTACCACGCACACCTGACAACGACGCCAAATCGCGGATACGCTCTGCCCTGACCGACAGGGAGAGCATAATTAACAATAAAAGGCCGGTCAGACGGGTAAATTTATGCCAAAAATAACGATTCATCACCGGCACCTTTAGAACGGAGAAAGATTCAGGAACAGACGCTGTAACCAGCCCATTTGTTCGGCTTCGTTGATGTAACCGTTACCAACATATTCGATACGCGCATCGGCAACCTGCGTGGAAACCACCGTATTGCTACCACTGATCGTCCGTGGGTTAACCACCCCGGTGAAACGGATAAACTCAGTACCCTGGTTTATCGCTATTTGCTTTTCTCCAACCACGCGCAGGTTGCCGTTGGCGAGGACATCGCTGACCGTGACGGTGAGCGTACCGCTGAAAGTATTTCGAGCAGCCGCACCGCCTTTACCCGAGAATTCATTTTTGCCGCTGATATCCGCATTAGCCCGATCGCCACCAAACAATCCTTCTATAAAGTGCGGAATGGTCTTGAACGAAAGTCCCGTCGAGCCGCCATGAGAGGAATTGGCAGACGAACTTTTGCTGGCACTGACATTTTCCTGCAACACGATGGTCAACGTATCACCCACATTTCTTGGGCGACGATCTTCAAACATCGGCTGAAAGCCATAATTCATCGTGCTGCCAGGCTGAAAAATCGCGCCATTATTAGCAGGCTGATACGGGATCTGCGGCGTCACAGATGTTGCCCCTTCGACCAACGGTTTATGAGGGAGATACGCGCATCCTGAAAGGAGCGCCACCAAGGCAACATGCGTTAACAGACGCCGCAGTAAGCGGCCTGAATCTATCGGATAGGTCATAACGATCACATAATAAAAAAAAGCCGCGAAACCACCTGCGGCTCAAAGGCACAAATCAAAGCTGCGTTAAACGCTGCAGCATCTGGTCCGAAGTAGAGACAGCTTTGCTGTTAATCTCATAGGCACGCTGAGTCTGAATCATGTTGACCAGTTCCTCGGCCACGTTGACGTTAGACGTTTCCACGTAGCCCTGTCGCAGCGTACCTGCGCCATTCTGACCAGGCGTTGTTTCATTCGGTGCACCGGAAGATTGCGTCTCCCGGTACAGGTTTTCACCAATGCTTTCCAGTCCGGTATCATTGATAAAAGTACTCAGGGTAAGCTGCCCAACCTGTTGCGGCTGCGCCTGCCCGGCAATGGTGACGCTGACGATACCGTCGTTGCCGATGGTGATAGATTTCGCATCCTGCGGTACGTTTATCGCCGGTTGAACCGGATAACCGCTGGCAGTCACCAGTTGACCGTTCTGATCAAGCTGGAATGAACCATCTCGGGTGTACGCCGTGGTGCCATCCGGCATCATAACTTGCAGGAATCCATCCCCTTCAATGGCCACATCTTTCGAGTTGTTGGTCTGAGCCAGGCTACCCTGGCTGTGAATTCGCTCAGTGGCTACCGGTCTTACCCCTGTTCCTAACTGTAAACCGGAAGGAATAGTGGTTTGTTCAGATGACTGAGCGCCAGGCTGGCGTAGTGTCTGGTACAACAGATCTTCAAATACAGCTCGCTGACGTTTAAAACCATTGGTGCTTACGTTAGCCAGGTTGTTGGATATGACATCCATATTGGTCTGTTGTGCTTCCAGGCCCGTTTTTGCAATCCACAGGGAACGGATCATGCGTTATTACTCCTTACCAGTGATTAGCTGGCGCTCAATAACTGATTAGCGTTACGTTCATTGTCATCAACGGTTGTGATGACCTTCATATTCATTTCAAAGCTGCGTGCCGTGGTGATCATGTTCACCATTGAATTGACGGGGCTGACATTACTGCCTTCCAGCATTCCCGGCATAAGCTGCAGACTCGTATCCGCCGCCAGCGAACTGGCGTCACTGGTATGGAATACACCGTCATCGCCGTGCTGTAGTTCGCCAGGCTTCGCATTAACAATCTTGATGCGGCCGGTTTGCGCCACGGCGGATGGTTCTTCACCGGCGCCCAGCGCAGAAATAGTGCCGTCCGGCGCGATAGTTAACTTTGCCTGAGTGGGTACGGTCAGCGGACCGCCATCGCCCATCAGTGGCAGACCACGGACTTGCAGTTGCCCGTCCGCCGTCATCTGGATATTGCCGTTTTTGGTGTAACCTTCGGTGCCATCGGGCAGTTGTACTGCCAGCCATCCTTCTTTTGGCAGCGCCACATCCAGCGTGCGGTCGGTTTTTTCGACTGTTCCCGAGGAGTAGTCACTACCAGGAGTCGATTCGGCCACCAGCGTGCGGGTCGCCATTGACGGGCCGTCTACCGGAACGGCACGATAAGCGGCAATCTGTGCACGAAACCCCGGCGTCGAGGCATTAGCCAGGTTATCAGACACCACGGCCTGGCGATCGAGAGCCGCCGTTGCGGCCCCCATAGCGGTATATATCGCGTGATCCATGTCTTAAGCCATTAACCCAGGTTAACCAGCGTTTGCAGGACTTCAGACTGTGTTTTGATGGTCTGAGAGTTGGACTGATAGTTGCGCTGATAGACGATCATGTTGACCATCTCTTTACTCAGATCCACGTTTGAAGCTTCCAGTACGTTACCGCGCAGCGTGCCGAGGTTCCCGGTATCAGAAATACCAACGACCGGCTGGCCGGACTCCGGGCTCGCAGACCAACAGTTGTTCCCTGCTGCCTGCAGCCCGCCCGGGTTGGTGAAGTTAGCCAGAACAACCTGGCCCAGTAACTGCTGCTGCCCGTTGCTGTAAGAAGCAACAATCTGGCCGTTATCGCCAACAACATAGCCGGTCATCGTACCCGGCGCATAACCTGTAGTTACCGGGCTATCCATGGAGTTATCGGAGGCTTGTTGTGACAGATTGTCTAAATTAAGATCGAAGTTAAGTGGTGCGGCACCATTAAATGAAGCACCATCGACTTTCAGATTAGCGGGGATCGTGTTGAGCTTTCCGCTGGAATCAAATGTTATGTCAAGTTGTTGCGGTGCCGCAGCGCTCGGAGCGGTGTGATCATCAGAGTAGACGGACCATTTGTTATCGGCTGTTTTTACAAAATAAACATTGATTTCGTGCTCGTTACCCTGGCTGTCATACGCATTCACCTGGGTGGAGTAGTTATAAGAAGCACTATCGGTAATGCTGAAAGGATGAAGTTTCTGGTCAATTGTTTTACTGCCGGAATTCAGGTTACCGCTCAGGCTACCTGAATTAGAGGCTTTTGCTGACATCGCGCCCGTTGGGATCTGCAGAGGCTCAACCGGTGAACCGACCGGGATAGTTGGCGGTTCACCGCTGGCCTTATAACCGCACAGTTGCATACCCTGACTGTTCACGATATAGCCATTGGCATCGGTTTTAAACTGACCGTTACGGCTATAAAATATTTTTCCCGCTTCGGTTTCCATACGGAAGAAGCCGTTACCCTGAATACCCATATCCAGCGGGCTGGCGCCAGCGCCAAGAACACCATCGCTGAAATTCTGATCAACGCCAGCGACCTGAACGCCCATACCGATTTGCGAACCAGCAAACACATCGGCAAATGAAATAGAGCCGGACTTAAACCCGACAGTTTGCGAGTTGGCAATATTGTTGCCGACGACGTCCAGCGCCTGTGATGCGGCGTTTAACCCGCTAAGACCTTGTGAAAAACTCATTTTATTTCCCGAAAAACAACATAGTGAAATTGATTATTCAATGAGATAGACATTGGCCAGAGTGGCCGTCTCATCATTACCTAACTGCAGAACAGCCCCTGTCTGGGTGAAAGAAACACTGTCTACTTTTGATTTTTTCAGCGACACAATGTCAGGAGTGCTGCCGTCCGGATTGGTCGCGGAATACGAAACGGTAAAATTCGTATCGCTTACTGTGCGCGGATCGGAAGGCTCGAAATCACTGAGATCGTCCAGGGTATATTCATGCACGCCTGCTTTAACATCTTTCAATTTTCCGGTGTAAGCATTTCCTGCATCATCAGTCAGCGTGACAGTGACGTCGCTCGCATCCTGATCAACAGAGAGCGCAAACTGATTATTGCCACCCTGTGCGGTAGAAACAGTGGTATCACCTTCTACCAATACCTGGCGCCCTACCCATTCGGCAGCGTTCATCTGCTGCATACTGGTAACCAGCATCCCGACACTATTCACAGTGCCATTCAACTGCTGTACACCCGCCGCCGTATTAAACTGCGCCAGTTGGGTCGTAAGCTGGTTGTTATCCATCGGATTGGTGGGGTCCTGATTCTGCATTTGCGCAACCAGCAACTGCATAAAGTTATTCATAATATCTTCGGCGCTGCTGCCATTGGTGGCGGAGGTCGCGCTATTACTGGTCGCTGCTTCACTGGCTTTATTTGCTGCGGCAGAACTGCGTTGTGTCATGACGGGTAAAACCGACATTACTATTTCCTTACTGACCCAAAGTCAGTGTTTTGAGCATCATGGTTTTAGCGGTATTCATTACGTCGACATTGGCCTGATAACTGCGGGAAGCTGAGATGGTATTAACCATTTCGCCCACCACATCGACATTCGGCATATGGAGATAGCCTTTGTTATCTGACTGAGGGTTGTCAGGGTCATAGACCAGACGATCCGGCGCATCGCTTTCCACCACATCACTGACTTTCACTCCGCCGATCTCCTGATCCGCAGCATGATCAACGCTAAAAATGACCTGTTTGGCTTTATACGGTTTACCGTCCGGCCCGGCGATACTGTCGGCATTGGCCATATTACTGGCGCTGACATTCAGACGCTGAGACTGGGCGGCCATCGCTGAACCGGAAATATCAAAAATACTTAGAAGTGACATAATTTTATTTATCCCTGACTAACAACCGTCATCATGTTTTTAATCTGTGATGTCAGAAACGTTAAACTGGACTGATATTTCACTGAGTTATCTGCAAAATTAACACGCTCACGATCCATATCTACGGTATTACCATCAGCGCTGGGCTGATCGGGTATACGATAAAGAAGTCGCGGATCACTCATTAAATGCGTACTGTCAGCAATATGTCTTTCAGAGGTGACTGTCAGACTCATATTATTGTCAGTCGCCTGACTGCGGTTAACGGCTTCCTTTAACTGTTGCGAAAAATCGATATCCCGTGCGAGATATCCTGGTGTATCAGCATTCGCGATATTAGAAGCAAGGATGCCCTGGCGTTGCGTCAGCAGACTCAGCGCATGCTGCTGAAACCGGAATTCACTGTCGAGTTTATCCAGCATGAGATAAAACCTTTCTTGTTTATTAACAATATTGCGGTGCATTTTATGGTGAGTGGTCTAAAAAACCATAACGCAAATATGCGACAGCAATGACGTCAATTAACCAGATTGTTCCCCAAAATGGCATACAAAAAACACTTTGATATATTTTGAAATGTCTATCCTGCAAACAAACGCTTTTACGGCATCACATTAGCGAGTAAAAAAATTGCTTCTCAGCATATATTATTGTGCATGTCTTAAGTCGAAAGTTTTTCTGACGAAAGGTCGATAACAAATGTTATTTAAACGTGTACCCCTCGTTTTATTACTTTTCCTGATCGTTTATCTTAATCTGACAATCCTGGCTCATGCATCACAGTCAACCGGTCAGTCGCTGTCGTCGCGTATCGCATTGCTGTTGGCCCCCTATAGTCAGGGAATGCCACAATTACAGATTACGATCCTGACCCCTACCACTCAACTGGCAACTCTTTGTGGAAACCCGGCATTACGTTTACCTGGCAATTCAAAAAAACTAAGCGGTAATCACAGCATTATTGCCTCTTGTGGAACACATCAGAAATTCATCCAGGTTTCTGTAAGTGCCACGGCGACATACTGGCTGGCAGCACATGAACTTACACCAGGGCAAACGGTAAGTCAGAATGATATCCAGTCACAGCGAGGGAATATCGACCATCTTCCAGCCGATCTCATCCTCGATCCACAGAAGATTATTGGTGCAACGCCAACCCGATGGATACAACCAAATCATCCTCTGACTTTCAGCGAACTACGCCAGCAATGGGTGATCCACACAGGTGAAAAAGTTGATGTGATGACCAAAGGCGATGATTATGAGATTCATACCACCGGAAAAGCATTAGACAATGCAACCCTCAGAGAGTCATTTCGCGTACAAATGCACTCCGGGCAAACCCTGCTGGCGACAGCCGTAGGTAACGGTAAGGCATTTATCAGCCAGAACGACTGACTTCAGTTATTTCCCTGTACGCCGATATACATAGTAACCATTCATTATTATTTCGAATCAGGATAACTATGAGTATCGAGCGTATTTGCCAGACCTCTCCTGTACAGGGAGCTGACATCCGACAATCAACGGATTCACGTCAGCCTCAACCGCAGGGTGGATCACTGCGATCCGACGATCAAGATGCCAGTGTGCATGTTGAATTAAGTCATCTGTCTGACATATTTACCTCAGATGATTCCAACGATGTAGACCACGCCCGCCTCGCCAAAATCTCTGCGCAAATAGCCGTCGGTGAATTAACCCTGGACAGTGATCATATCGCCGCCCGGTTGGTTGATGAGATTATTCGATTTTCATAAACCAGGAGTAACAAAAGTGAAAGATCAGTTAGAAAAAAATCTTATTAAATTGCAAACACTTCTTGATGAACTGGAAGGTACCTTGCTGGAAGAAGTTTCCCAGCTCAGCCGCGCGAGAATAAATCCAGTCTCGCTTCAGGTTATCTCTGACAATAAAAGTCGTTTGTTGGCTGCAATTAATTTTTATGATGAAGAACGTAAGCATGCAGAAAAAAATGCACAGCTTTATATTCCTTATAAAAATAATGCCAGACTTGCTACTCGTTGGGAAGGGATTACTTTGGTGCTACGTCGTGCAAGTGATTTGAATCAAAGGAGTAATCAATTACTCGAAATCCATATGGAAAGAGTAACTACACTGCGAAAATTAATAGTTCAGACTGGAAATATGCCATCACTTTATGGAGAAGACGGCGATCATTCTCATCATCACGTTGGAAATAGTTACCGGATTTCTGTATGAGTCTGGTGAAGATAGCAGCCAGAAAAACTCTGTCACTCCACGTCTTTATAATCGCCACCATCCCTGCCATTCTGTGCATTTGAAATCCACAGATGGCAGGAAGATATGCGTATTAGTTTTCATTAAATCTCATGGCTTACATGTTCAATTGATTGTTCTTTCATTTTTTTGCTTGCGCGAGAAGGTGGAAAACACAGGCTACAGGTAAAGGTGTGCAAACTGTATCCTGGTGTTGTGACAAAACTGCCACCGCAACCGCAACAACGCGTCAATTCTACCATTCCGCAGTCAATGAAGCGTAACAGTGTCCAGGCTCTGGTTAAGCTCAGGATAGACTTTTCACCGGATTCCTTCTGAATCTGGTCCAGATACAGTCGGTAAGCTTTAAGCATGACTTCGACTGGACGGCCAAAGTTTTTCTTTTGCAAAAAGCGATAGATGTTATAGAAAATCGAAGAATGAATGTTCTGTTCCCATGACATATACCAGTCAGCAGAAAATGGCAGCATACCTTTTGCAGGCGAACACCCTTTAATTTCTTTATAAAGTCTTAATAACCACCGACGACTCAGATTCGTTTCACTTTCAAGAACCTGCATTCTTGCGCCAAGATTAATCAGTTCCATTGCAATTTGAGCATCCTTAACTTCATTAATAATGCTTTTATCACTCATAATCGTACCCTCAGATAGCAATGTTTTTCTGTTCGGACAATGAATCCAGTAATTCTGTGGAAAGAATAATTCCGGTGTGAATACGTTGCAAAGCATCAATCCTTGAATCTCTGGTTAAACAATTAAGTATCATTTCACTGTCTATACGTAAACGACAAATTAATTGTCCGGTAGATGATAATTTAATCAACTGGGGAAGAGATAATCCCACCAGAGATTCCATTGTCGCTTCATTTAGTCCCAGTCTGAAGCCGGCAGATATTTTATCCTCCAAAATTAATCGTTGTGCCAATAAAAGGTAAGTCAGATTCAAATCATGGATTGCTTGTGATTGTTCAGAAAGTTCAATCGCATTCATTATGTTATTTCTCCAGACAGACTCTTATTGAGCCCAGCTATTAATATTTAGACACAAAATAAAACATTATATTATCGCCTGATTCTACTGAAAACATCAGGTTGGCTTACTGATAAATATTTAAAGATGACTGCTTCAAAATAATATCCTGGTGTTGGGAAACCTATGGTTTTCTGCTATTAAGTGCAAAAAATCATCTAACATATTATTTTAAAAGAAAAAAATCATAGTATATACGCAGACATGCCACTCTTATGATAGGTCGAGATGGCATCACAGCACTGTGAGGATGATTTCAATTTTACATAAAAGGTCATAACTCTTATGAATGGTGATAACTATGGGTTATTTCCAGAAAAGCAAAATGCCGTTGAGTTATTTCATGAGTTAGATTTTAAACAAATGATCTCGCTATCAAAAGACCTTAGGAATCATTTCATGATAGAATATTATTCTAATATAAACAAGATGTTGCGTGTGTACTATAAAAACATTCCTAATTATATTTAAGTTGTAATTAAGTATCTTGTACTAACAAATGATACTTTACAGTAAATTCAACTGGCTTAGAGAGATTTCATTCTTAAAAGCTGTCATCCACCTTTCAGTTGAGTTATCAGACAAATACCCATTTTTGTATGCATTGCCGATTTTCGTTGATATCAGGTTATTCAGACAGGAAAGACAGTGAAGTGATAAACGTTGGCTGGAGTATCTCAGACGAAAACGCCAGGGGCTGCATCACCAATCAGCAGGGAATAGCAGGACGAAAAGCGCCATGAAGAGCTCTTCAGACGTCTGGAAACAAAATGGGGTCCCGTAAATGGTTAAGCGACTAAAGACAAGGTCTGGCAGTAAAACAGAGGTTATGTCGTGGGCGACGACTATTGTGTCGGCTCTCTCTTTTTCCAACGGCGGGCTGACATGTGAAGAATCAGAGTGCGGTTATTGCTCTTGCCGTAGAATAGTGGTCACAATCATATGACCACTACAGTGACAGTATTCTGACAACGCTTTCCTGGACAGGCTCTTACTCTTATAGAGCTAAAAACACCCGAAACGAGCGAAATTTATACTCACTACCAGGCGCTATACCTTTCCCTTATACACTATATGGTACATACACCCATTCTCAGACCTACTTTTAGAAGTTCAATTCCACTATGAACATCCATTTTTTTCATCAGATTTAAGCGGTGTGTTTCAACAGTTTTATTACTGACGTCCAAAATTTTTGCGATATGTTTATTTGTTTGCCCATCTGCAATAAGTTGCAGAATTTGTCTTTCACGCATAGTCAGAAAATTACAAGGGACGGGTTTTCTTGTGACGGGCGATGTCTGAAGCAAACCATCATCGAAATAATGAGTATTATTATAAATATTTTCAATCGCGTGGTTTAAATTTTCAGGAGGACTGGTCTTCCAGACAACCCCCATAGCACCGGCATCAATGAATTTGTTTGCATCTATATATGGTTTTTTTTCCATATATGATATTAATTTTGATTTTATTCTCATAGAGTGTATCCAGCGTATAAGTTCAATGCCCCCCAGACCGTCAGAGAACTCACCAAGAATCAATACATCTGGTTGATATTGTGAACAATACTCAGCTGCACTCAGAGCATCAGTGAAGGTAGATGATACTTCATAAATAGATGGATACTTTGATAAGAATGTTACTATTCCCTTTAACATCAGTGGATATTTATCAGCTATCACTACACTAATTTTCTTCATTGTCTTCTTCCTTTTCCGGCAAATCCCTGGATCACCTTATAAAGTTTAGGTGATTAACCCTATTGATTGTAAATAGGACTAGTTATATAGTCATGATGGAAATATGATTTATAGTTCATAGCTACTTTTATATTTTTCTGATAATTTATTAATGACTAACTATGTGCTTAATGTAATAAACTCTGTTTTTATTTTTATAAATATATGATCTCAATTTTTGTTGTTGTTATTCATTCAATGCTATTGAGTTCTTTTTAACGATATTTATTTGTTGCTTAATATCTTTCAATTGTGACTTTTCTTCACACAATTTTATCATCCAGTAACCTTTCTTGCTCATTCGTCTGTACAGATTATGCTGCTCCAGCAGCGCCTGATAGTCAGTTGAACCGTATTGGCAACCACATCAGTGTACTGTGACGTTTTGAGGCCTCTCACGTCTCTACAGCGCTATTTACAGGGTATTACAGGACTGTCTTCCCGTCGTACGAGATGATGCGTACCTATAGTAATCGTATGCGGCCTCAGGTTGATAATGATTGCCCGGCACACTTTACCTTCAGATAATCAGCTGATGTCTCTTGTCATTCTCGGGTTCTGGCGATGAACTTTTCTGCTCATTACTCATAATTACTTTATTCGTTTAGATCACAGTAGTTGATCCTAAGTAGATCCTTTTAAGATCCTAAATAGATCCCCGATCGCTGTAGCCTGCGCCAACATTGACTTCCGGGCGATCTTGATAAGCTATAGTTTGTAAATTATAAACTATAGCCTGCATTCATATATGCTGTAGTGAGATAAACCCAGGCTGTAGTTTGCAGTCTGTATAAGCTATAGTGAGCACTCTCTATAAAATCAAACGATAGCGATAATGGATTTTTTCTTTATTTTATAAGGACATACCGATGTCCTTATAAGTTTATACAAGTGTATACACAGGTTACTCACAGCATATCAACAGCTGTTTTCTTGTGCTATTAGCTCGGTTATATGGACTGGGTGCCCAAACTTGGAGCTGATTTTGGAAAAAGATATTGATATTAAAGATTTTTTTGATGAAGTAGATAAGCGAACAGGAGAAGTCGTATCTCTTACTCCGAACGCTAATAACACTGTACAGCCTGTTGCGCTAATGCGCCTGGGGGTATTTGTGCCTACCCTCAAATCGCTTAAAAACAGTAAAAAAAATACACTCTCAACGACAGATGCCACTGAAGAGTTGACCAGACTCTCACTTGCTAAGGCTGAGGGTTTTGACAAAGTGGAAATCATTGGCCCGCGACTGGATATGGACAATGATTTCAAAACCTGGGTAGGAATCATACATTCTTTTGCAAAACATAAAGTTATAGGTGATAAGGTTCAGCTTTCGTTTGTTGAATTTGTAAAGCTTTGCGGGATCCCGTCAAGCCGATCGTCTAAAAAGCTTCGTGAACGTATCAGCCCTTCCTTAAAACGGATTGCCGGGACAGTCATTTCGTTTACCAGCCAGACTAAAGAATATACGACGCATTTGGTTCAATCCGCGTACTACGACACAGCTAAAGATATCGTCATACTCCAGGCCGATCCCCGGTTATTTGAACTTTATCAGTTTGATCGGAAAGTCCTTTTGCAACTGAAAGCGATAAACGCTCTGAAGAGACGGGAGTCTGCACAGGCGCTTTACACCTATATCGAAAGTCTGCCCAAAAATCCTGCGCCTATCTCAATAGCGCGTTTGCGCGCCCGACTAAATCTGAAATCGCCTGTTTTTTCGCAAAATCAGACGGTTCGCAGGGCAATGGAGCAGCTGAAAGAGATCGGATATCTGGATTACACGGAGCTGCAACGTGGACGGAGTGTGTATTTTAACGTGCATTATCGCAGGCCTAAGTTAAAAGCTCCCCGCTCTGATAGTGAAGCCTATGAACAACCTGAGCATACAAATGACTCGGTTGATCCTTCTCTGATTGAAAAAGTTAAGTTACTGGAAAAGCTGGGGATTGATCTCAAAGATTTGGAAGCTCTTTTGAACCTTCGTAAAACATAAGCTGTAGTCAGTAGAATGGACTGAATACTCACTATAGTTTATGTTTAATCGGATAGTGTCTTTCGAGTTTGCAACGTTGATATCTTCTGCTGTTTATATAACTAGCTGAAAATTAATGTGTTTTATACATCCCCTCTCATTCTTACATCAATAGTGGTGCTGTTCTGCATCACTATTGATTTCTTTTAAGCCTGGTTTTACATAGGATTTTGACGACCTTTGCTCTGCTCAATGGTGTTTGCATCAAGTTAAGGATTACTGATTTAAATATAATAAGTAATAAGCAGATTAAAAAGTAAATACAAATACTGTTAATACAATATAAATCAGATAGTTACTTGTTTTTTGCCTTAGTGCTTATACTCGCTATAGCTTATATTAATCTTAAAAATCGACACTGCTCCCTCTCTATAGTTTATGTTACTACCTATAGCATATGTTACTCTCTATAGTTTATATTGCTGCCTATAGTTTATTTAAATGAAACTAACGTACTGATATGCTGAGAAACATCAGCTAAAGAAAAGATAAAAACAGGAAAGCTCAGAGGCCAAAGTTCGGGACGTGGTTATCAGGTAAGAGTGTAAGAAAGCTGATAAAGTGCTTATGACACACTGTTATATTGGTTTGAGGGATGAGGATATAATGTTGTCTGATTAACGAAAGTGCCTGTTATATCTGTATCATTTATCATATGTATTTTTATATCTATATGTTATTTCAAAATAACAGAGCTAATCTGAAGATATCTCTTACAACATCTGTTCTCTCTATAGCTTATGCAGCATGATCTGGTTCAGATTGCTTTGATAGCTCTGGCTTCTTGCTCTTTTGCGCGTACGAATGTTTGTGCAATTTAAAATCAATATATGAATAAACAATAAATAATTCAAAATGATAACTATATCCTGGTGTTCTGGTTAGGTTAGAGCCTGGTGATGATCATACTTACGCTCATGCATGTTAAAGATGCTTGTTACTCACTGTAGCTTATTTATCCTTAATAAGTATGTTCTGCCTATAGTTTATCATAAGGACAATCCTTCATTATCCTGGTCAGCCAGAGTATAAGATTACTATCTATAGTATTAATTTGAATTGGTCTTTTATAGAAATGACATCAAAACTTGAACCGTCTTTTTCTGGCTAATTACCCTTTCAATCTGTTATTCATATGTGTGTTATTCTTTTTGACTCATATCAGTCTGTAAGTTGAAAAGCTTCCCCCATGATGTCGCCCGATTTTTAGCAGGCTATTTAATTGTTTTCTTCTTGTCATTATTAATTCATTCCTTACGTTCTTAGCCCGCTGTGTGAAGATGGCTTTTCTTTGATCGAGATGCTTAGTCCTTTTTTCATGTCATATGCGGAAAGGTACTCCATTTAATATGACTGATATGTGGACGTAGTATCCATTCCTGCCATATTCCTCATTGGTAAAACAAAAATTATAAAATTACGCATGAAATAATAGTATGCACTGAGTAACCGTGTGTCGATTTCACCCTGAAATCGGTAGCAAAAAACACTATAAATCAATGCTTTATTTGTGTTTTCTCTATGGCGAAATCACCAGGGTGAAGAGGGCTGAAATATCATTCAGTGATTGTTAACACATTATAGCTATTGTGACTCTCGACTCATTGGCGCCGGAACTGAAAGTGGAATTTAAGGATTGAGTTCTGACCTTAAATTTTGGGGCTATAAAGTCTGTTGATGCGCTTTTCTTACTGCCTGCAAAAATAGCTACCTGGTCGCTTTATCCATAAAAATCTCACTTAACATTGTTAAATGATGAAACGTTGTTATAAAACGCATCTGTTAAAGGTGTGGATCAACGTATGGTTAATGACTGATAGAGGAACCTTAAGTACACGAATGCTAATGTTGACGATTTCAACCTGAAATTTTTTGAAAAAATGCAGTAAATCAATGGATTGCTTACACTGAAGGTTGGCGAAAGATTTAAATCATCATGAATGAAAAAGGCGGTTCAGTAGAACATGAAATCGCTTTGGATAAGTCAGCATGACTATATGACAGATTACAGTAAGGCAACAACCTGATAGAAAAGAGCTTTATTTCGGAATGTAATGGCTACTATGTACCAATCATCCTGCATGTACTTTTCAGGTATGTAGGCAAAAAACGTTTAGATAAATACTGAACTGTTCACCTTGCGACAGTATTGCCATGATGGCTGTTTGACCCAGTTTTTATTTTATTAACGTTAACGTTGGAAAATCTGAATAAAAGAACCGTAAGGATTAAGCGTCGGGATCGCAACTGATGATGTGTTCTGTGCTTGTTAAGTCGTGTTAGGACATATCAGCTTAGTGTGCCGATCCTTTTGAAGGGAGAAAATCGCATATGTCAGAAAAATATGTCCAGGTATGCTCTACTGTATGTGCGATGAGTCATTTAGAAACCGCTGCATGGGATAGAATTGAAACGTATCCGACAAAATATCAGCTGGATGTCGCAGGGGTAAACGTCGATTTTAGCAGGGCTGATGCTATTGCTGATTATGCAATTCATAACCGTCTCAATATTATCATGCGTACAATTAGCCCTGATTTTGGCAAGGCGCAGAAAAAAGAAGCGAAGGTAATTGCTGGTTTATTAATGGTATCTTCGCAAATAGCAAAACTATCTGAAAGCGCAGAAAAAGAACTTGCTCAACAAAACTATGTTGAAGCATTGCGTCACCTGGTCTCACAGGCCTGTCTCAGTTTGAGTTTATTAGTATCTACAAATGATAAGTCTGGTTACGGCAACTACCGGTTATTATGCCGATTGCTGGATATAGCAAAAAATTCTGATTGCCAACAGCGGTTGTTGAAGAGGTTTCAGTTAGTAGACGCATACTTTACTATGTGTAGCGTTGACGACCATTGTGTAAAAAAATTAGGGATTAACGGGGCATTAGCTTTTCGTAGTGAGACATCATCACATTATTGCGATGACATGCCAATAATGGTTCAATTCCCTGTTCAGGTGGTAGATGTAAGCAAAGAACCTTATGCTCTATCACTTATCAAAAAATATCATTATCCGTCCCTCCCTGAATCCACAATTGAAGGTGATTTTGTTGTTAATGCTCGAATCGCAGAAAAATTAGAGAAAACTCGCCAACAAGCTTTAATACGTTCAAAACGTTACCAGAAAGCAAATGATAAGCTCAATGAAGCAATTAAAATATTACTGCACGATATAACGCGAGGCATTTCTGGTATTTTCGAACTGAATGGGGGAGAGGTGGATTTTAGGGAAATTTATCAATATATAGATGTTGTAAAAAAGGAAAATGAAAACAGAAACGAAGAGTATAAAAAGTGGCAAAAATCATCCTTGCAATATATAGAATATGCGAAAAAATTATTAGATAACACATTGATTATACAGAATAATATACAAAACATCTTTGCGATAGTTGCAGGGCTGGAAGCATTGGGTACTGATTATGTTACAGTAATGGAAAAATATCTTGAATCAAAAGGTTTGATAATAGATGGTAATGATAAAATCAAATCAAAATTCAGGATCCCTGCAATCTCATTAAATGGAAATTTTATAGAATACAATATTGAATGCGGTTCAGTAATATCTATTCTTGCTGAGGCTGAACGGTGTTATTCAGGTTGTGAGAAAACTAAATTTATATGTAAGAGTAATGATGTTATTCCTGTGGTTGATCCTTCCCTTTATTTTGAAGTTAAACAGATCATTGAGTTAGTAACTAATTATAAGAATAGTGCTTCTGAACTTATAAGGTCTATTAGCTCAGGTTGATTTGGCTGTTACTGATTATTTATACAGAACCCGGTCAGCTAATGTCTGGCTTATATCTTTCACTATTCCTGATGTTATGGATGACTTGCTGATCAGGGGCTCATGGGCAATGCCTGACTTAGCGTTGACTCATTAACCATTTGAATAACTCCCCGGTAATTACCCGAATTGACATAAATGTGCCATTGGTAGAATATTCCGGTGCTGTAGTAAATCTGCGGCCGGGATTAGCCTCCCGACAATCATCGTGCTATATACCGCATTAGCGGTTTTTTTATGCCCTAAGCATGGTCACTTTCGCATATGATGGGTGTACAGGGGCGAAGGCATTCGCGCCGGTTTAATGATGTCCGGTAGGCTAACCCTGTACGGCTCACTACTTTCTCAATACCTTCGCATCGATATCAACACATAACGCTTAACGTGGATTTGTATTGATTAACTAAAACTGGCCATCTCTCAACCAGTTAAGGTGATTCAAGATAGCGTGTATCCAGGACCACCGCGTTTATACCCATGGTGGGGCAGTTGGCAACTAACTACCCCTGTTCTTTCGTGAGTCGCCGTCAGGCCATAGTCCCATCATTACACCCTTCATGGTTGTTATTGTTGCGATGCTTTTTACGCCATCGGCTGTCATGTTCTGTGGTGAGCATATTATCTCTGTTCAGATGGCCAACGACACTTTCTGGTTACCTACCGTTTAGCGCATGACCTCAACCCTTTAGAATTTTCCCCTTGGGCCGATTTGTACAGTGAGTCAATGTACATTGCGGCAGCGATCCTCATTGCAGTCGTATAACCACTGAAGAAGGTATGTTATGTCCCGGTCCATGATTATTGTAAATCAAAGTAAATATGTTGAGATGAGAAGCAATACATCACAGTTATTGTGGGATGAGGTAGCGTACACAATCACAGTAATGGCGACTGTATTTATGGGGAAGTTACCTTGCCTTAACATCATTTGGGATAAGCATCTTCCCGAAGATATCGTTTACAGATGATTTCACCGATGAACTCTATTTCTCATAATTATACAGCGAACAACATGTTTCTGAATGCGGGAATCATTTCCTGGAGTCTGGCATTATTTTTCTGGTATTCAGGAAAGTTTTTTATCGCAGTGATATTGTTTTTTCTCATAATTTTTTCTTTCTCAACGCATTTTTTACAGAAAAGGATACTCATGATGTTTAACAAATCTAAGGCAGCAAAAGATAAATTAGAAATACTTTCAACACCGGAAAGTGTTGTAGACGTCGGTAGTACTGTAAAAAAAATGGAAAACAGAAATTCAGCTAATGAGACAGGGACAGATAGCACGGTTATTGCCAGTGATGTCGTCTTTGATGGCAATATAAATTCTAATAAACAAATATACATCTATGGTTGTGTGAATGGGAACGTAATTGCTAAGGATGGGTTGGTGAAAATAATGCGCAATGGTGTCGTGGAAGGAAATATTACCAGCCGGGAGTTAATTGTGGATGGTAATATAAAAGGGCATTGTCAGTCTGATTCTGTTGATATTTATGAAAATGGCCGTCTGGATGGAACATTGGTTTATATTTCTTTATCTATTAAGAAAGGTGGTGTTTTTACAGGTAAAGCTGAAGTATTAACTCAGGCTCCCGTAAAACAAAAAATTGTCGAGCTAAAAAGTGAGAGCGTCACTGTTGTTCCAGAAAAATGTGCATCACGCGAGAAGCGATAATCTGCACATGGTTGCAATTTAAGAACTGTAACTGGTGAAAGTGCCTGGTCAGGATTTACAACAGACAGGTAATCGATTCCTGCTATGAACGTTAAACGCTTCAGATTTCCTGGAGCATAAAAACGAGCGAAATGCAGTAAGATTGTACCTCAAACGTCCTCATTCGTACGGTCTGGTGTTGCAGACAGGTTTGGTAAGGATAAGGACTGTATGGATAGCGCAAGAAAGGATCTTTATAAGATCCTTTTTTACTGCGTGTATTTTGATAATTTTAGTGGTTGTTTACTTTACAATAATGAAAATGACAGTGAGCAAAGGAATTTAACCTTTCTCACTACTTGGCTATAGGCTCGCCATAGAATGCTACTGCCTGAACGATATACCCAGAATCAGTGAGCTGATCTAGTCTATTATTCTCTGCACAATAAAATTCATCGTTTTCAGCCGTATAAATGCGACAGTAACCATCTAACTGTGGTTCTAATTTCCATCCAACATTAGCCAATGTGCCCCATTCCTGATAAAGGCCGGTATTAACCTCGCGCCTGTTATATTGTTCATAATTGTTCAAATCGGAATCATTAATATCGCGCCGTGCTGGAAGTTGTCCCTTTACACTTGCAATCCATGTTAAAGCCCCTTCTTTTGTGTGATAAATTTTAGTGCTATATTTAAAATAACGTTTTACAGTAAAGGTATATCCTGACAAAAATTCACTAAGCAAAAATATAAAACGATTTACTACAACAACTTTCATCCACGTTCGGAAAGGTCACTGTGCCATCCTGACTAACAGTCAGTATTTTATCAGGAATACACTTCCAGGCTACGTTAGTATTGTTGGCCGGGTCATCATCAATGACCATCTTAAAGGTAGCACCAGGGAACAGAGTGTTAGGAAAATGATAATCATCAATCATATAATTTTTAATATCAAAAATATATCCATCCACTAAAACACCGGTAATTGCATTCATAAACAACCCCTCATTGCTGGTAAAATTAATATTTTTATTCCTGTAGAATGGAACACTATGGATATTAATAAAATTAAATGAAATCCGATGTTATTTATGGCTTATATACTAACCTGTTTATGGTTATCTTATCGTTCATTCAATCTTATGTACTGTATAATTTATTACCATAGGAATAATAATTATTATATCCTTATGGTGAAGTCTATAAATATCGTTTTAAATCATTTGGTTAATTAATTTGATAGGTATAAAGTGGTGTGCGATATAGAAATAATTTGATATGTCTGGTGAATTGTTCTTCTCGATGATCGCATAAGTGTTCCCCGTTTCCGGGCGGTCTCTCTCCAGAGAGAATGATGGATATATATGACGCTTTCTAAGCACATATCCATTGGAGGGAGAACTCCAGTCCGTCCAGTATAAGGATGTACTGAAGTCCTCCCTGCTTTTGTGTGGTCAGCATACGGAATCGGAACGCCTCAGGAAATCATCAGACGTCTTGCTCCCAGATAATGACGGCGGTAAAAATCTTTTTCCAGGCTGACAATTTTGACATTTTGCCCTGTATGTGGCGCTTCTATGAAATGTCCATTTCCCACATAAACACCGACATGATCGACACGTTCCCCATGTATTGAGAAAAATACCATGTCACCAGGTTGTAGAAGCATATAAGGAACATGGTGTGCCTGTGGCATGGAATACATGCCGGCGGCGGTCCTGGGAAGGGTAATGTGAAAATTCTTACGCCACGCGTACCAGATAAGACCACTGCAATCAAATCCGGTTTCAGGGGAAGCGCCTCCCCAGCGATATGGCTTACCCAGTTGTGCCATCAGCGTATTAATGAAGACTGTATTGGGCGACAATTTATGCTGTCTTGTCGAGTGGGATGTTTTTGTTTTGCGATGATGATTGACGACAGGAGTGTGTCTGATGTGGTGTACCGGCGATGCCAGTGTTGAGGCATGGTAACCTAACATCAGTAAAAACAATAAAGAACGATGATGTCGATACATAATGTAGACCTCTCGTTAATATGTAGAAATTCCGATGCTGTAAATTCATCCGATGATTTCTTTAAGATCTCTTTGAACCCGGGAGTTGGCACGATGTGAAAAACTGTTAACTCTGGACCGGCTTTTGAACGGGTAGAAAAGATCGGATTTTGTTCGTCTATCATTGCAACGGGAGACTGGAATATCCTGATGGTGTCGTGATGAAATTCTGATGGGAAGTCATAAAGCAGGAGCTGTTACAATGAATCTGCTTTCCTATTCAGTGATGGATTAGAACGTGAAATACGAATTGTGTTTTCTTAAAGTAATTTACTGTTTGGTGTGACTATTTTTGTATATCATCAATGGTTTATTTGTTAATGAATTGTACGGTGGTGGTGATTTTATTTTACATAAGGCTAAAATATGATGTTTGATAAAAAATCATAACTGAATGAATTTAAATAAACATAAATAAAATAATGTGCAAAATACGGAAAATATGAGAGTCCTGCGTAACACAGGAATGGCGTGCTTGTAAGTCGTAAATTAAATACACATTGTCGTTTATGTAAGTTATATTCATTAAAATCAATAAGTAAGCATTGTCTGATGCTGGACATGGTAGTGCTGAACCAGCCTCAGAGTATTAAAAAAAGATTATTAGTTACTGCGATTAATATCCGTGAACTTACCGATTGGTTAGGTGTCTTGAGTTATAGGAAACAATCTGTTTCGGCATCGATTAAATATCAGCATCTCCCTTCGTGATAACTACGCACTATTTTTTGGGGGCGATGCCTGTATATAGCTTCGGTGGGATTTTTATTAAAAACAATTCATTCTTTTGGCCAGGAAAATAAAAATGAAATTTACGCTAAGTCAGTATTCTCTGCTGACCTGTGCTTTTTTTACTGCTCTGTCTGGTAATGCTCAGTCGTCTACGACCTATATGGAAGCCAGTAATGATGCTATGGGAGGGACGGGAGTTGTATCGTCTCATTATTGTGCGGCAGCACTCGCTAATCCGGCACTGATGACGAGTGCCACCGCTTCCGATGATTTCAGCATGATTCTGCCGTCAGTCGGAGTACAGGTATCGGATCCCGACCATTTGCAGAGCGATGTGGATGCCGTGAAAGATGCCTGGGATCGCTATGATGCAGCTCTATCTGGTGCAGTCGCGCCTTTGGGGGCCGCGACCGATCTGCAACATCAACTGGAGAAATTTAAAAATACACAGGTGAATGTGCTGGCGAGTGTAGGCATGGTCGCGACAGTTCCGAACAGTCAATTACCTTTTGCCCTGATACTGAAGTCATGGGGGACGGCAACGGTGGAAGGAAAGGTCAGCGACCACGATCTGCAATATCTGGATGATGTGACTAAGGGCAAAATTATTCCAACAGCGAGCGATACTGATACGTTGACATCGCGGGCCTATGGTCGTGCGGCGGCAGTGAGTGATGTCGGGATTGCTATTGCTAGGACGTTTGAGACGAATGGGCTCAGGTATTCTCTTGGCGTAACTCCGAAATATCAGCGTGTGGATCTGTTTAATTACAATACCACGGTACAGAATTACGACAGCCACGATTTCCGTAGCCATGAATACCGTAATAATACTCCCGGTATTAATGCCGACATTGGTTTTGCTACTGAGCTGAATGAACACTGGATGCTGGGTCTGGCTGGGCAAAATATTGTTCCCCGTAGTATTGATACGAAAGAAGTTAACGGGCTGAAAGAAACCTTCAGGATTCGCCCACAGGTAACTGCCGGGGGCTCATGGCATAACGGAATCGTGACGACTGCATTGGATGTAGATCTGACGCCGGCCAGTGGTTTTACCCATGATACAAAGCGCCAGTTTGCGGCTATGGGGGCTGAAGTTAACGCCTGGAATTGGGTGCAACTACGTGCGGGCTATCGTCAGAACATCGCTTCTTCAGAGGGTAGCGCCTTTACTGCCGGTATCGGCATTTCACCTTTTAATATGGTACATCTGGATCTGGCAGGCCTGGTGGGCACTGATCGGACATATGGTGCTGTGGCTCAATTAAGCGAGACTTTCTGACAGAAAACAGAATCCGGCTTACAGTAACATATTACTGTTTTAGTACGGGCATATAGCGGCGCTGTGACAAATATAGTGAAGCGTATGCCCGTAGTTTTTGTGGCAGCTGTCGATGTATGATGTCAGTAGGGGGGAACTATATAGCAATACAATAATGTATCGGTAATGAACAGGGATATATTGAAGAATACAAAATGCGCACTGACTAAAATTCTAACGATAAAGATAATCGAGCGTAATCATATTTAGATGATATTTTCTTTTGAGATAAAAAATACCCACCATGATACATGGTGGGAAAATCGAACAATGAGTAGGACGGTTGTAGCAGGAATTACCTCACACAAGAATCATTATTAACAGGATTAAAAATTGTGTATATAGGGCCATTGCCTGATAATTATTCTTATCACTTACCTTACATAAGCACTTTAACTTTGGATATCCATCCCCTTTGTTGCATACAAAGTTCTATCCACTCATAACGAGTATGTTCATTGACATCAATCACATAACTTCGTAAGGTTGGTGAGCTATCATACTTTTTTTTGCAGTGCCTGTTGTTGCGACATTTTTCGACGTGTGCTTCATAAACTGTTCTTTCCGCTACTCTATTCTTAACGGGATATTTCTCTTCAGCCAATGTTCCGCATTCATATTGTGCAGTTGAAAGATCCTGGGCATCAGAGCGAGTGCGTTGCCATTCTGTTGTGCATCCTGATAATATGAATGAGACTAGTAGTAGGACGTGTATTTTTTTCATATCATGTTCCTTATGTTCTGCTTGAGTATCTACTTCTTATATCACACACACTACGTTTGTCTAACTGAACAGTATTGTCGAAGCGAAATACTTATTATTGACCAGTGTAATAAAAATAATATAAAAATAGAAGATTTGTATCAGATATTCAATACAGTTGATTACTTATGTCTGTGATCATTGAAGGTGGTTAAACGTGTCATAATCCTCTGGCGCTTAGATGCTAACTGGCATAAGACTGCTGTTTATCATCCTGGCTGCGAAATGATGACGAAAACTAGGCTACGATAGTTCAGATCGTAAACTCAGTTATGGCTGAGTATGAAATGGACATAGAAAAATAAGAGGAACAACAGTGGCATATACGGCGGAAATCGTGGGGGCGGGTAACCTGAAGTTACTGTAACAAAAAAAGGTATATATCATCAGAGAGTGAACAGCAATAATACTCATTCCTGCCTGGTAACAGGAATGATTTATCTATGATAAATGTGAAGTTGGCGGGGGGGGCTATTGTAAAACGGCATTTCTATGAGGATATGGAGTATGATGATCAATTACAAAGCGGGTCACTTTGCCAGTGATAGAAGATAGATCACAGCGGAAATAAAATGGGATCCATTTCGACCCGTAAATAAGGTATTGGCCATTGCCAGTTAGTCTGATAGGAGTATGTAATATTAAACTATTTTGTTCCCCGTCACTGAGTGTGACTTTCTCGACGAGAGATTCATGTTTTTGTATAACAGTCATTGCAACGGGGAGGCACAGGAATTCTGCTACCTGATGTGCTTCGGTCCACTCATTTTTGATCGCTGTTCTATCTTGTTCATTACTGATTTGTGCCGCCATAATTTCTTCAAGATAATTTTTTTGCTGTGCCGTAAGAACTGAAGAAAAAGCAAAAGCGGGAAGAATTAGTGTGCCGGCAAAAAGTAACCTGGTTGTCATCTTTGTTATCATATAATTCTCCATTAAAAACAATAAAATCCAGGGTTATTGATCTATCAGATACATTCATTTTCACACGAAAAAAAATAAAATCTTGATGATAATTATGAAATCTGGCATCACCTGTCATTTGATTGTATCAATTAAGAATAACAAGTTACTGAAGAATGTGGTTTTGGTTATAACTTATTGAAAGTACACATTATGATCGGGTACCAAACCATATAAAGGAACATGTTTAAAATTTACCATGTAACTCTGGACGTAGCCAAAGATAACGAGGGGAGCTGAGGAATCATGCAAGGTGAGCCTCGTCATTGACCTGAACTTGTTAATATTCAAAGGTAAGGTTGTGATACAACCTGGTTATTAAAGCAAATGAAAGGCTCAATAGTGCTACATTTCCTGTTGACAAATTAGCTGAGTAAAAATTTAAAAAAACAATAACGCCGATAATCAAAAGATTGTGGAATATAGAGAGTAACTACAATTATTCTTGATTATTAGTTAAAAAATAACATTTCAGTGATTTATAAATAAAAATGAAGAAGAACGTTTATGCCAATGGTAGCTTGTTTCTTCAATTATAGTTTTGTCAAATTAGTTAATAAATGATTTGTATGTTAATTATATGACCTGTAAGCGTTTTGTCAGAAATGATACTGTGGTTGCTATATTGCAGTGTTAATAAAAAATATTCCCCTGCCATCTGGATGCACAGAGGAACAATAGCTAAAGCATTGCATAATATTGAAATTTAATTATTTTAATGTCACTAATAAGGAATTAAACTATTAGGCTACATAAATAATTATAGGTATAGTGTGTGTAGCGTGAACTCAAATAAAATTTAATATTAGTGAAACAAATCGAGTGATTAAATTACGTCTTATCGTATTTCCAGCTCCTTGTGCATGAATGGTCATTTTATAACCTCGTTTGTAAATGTTTTCAATTATCACTGGTCCACCGACAGCATCAATTTTTCTACGAAGCTGAAGAATAAGCTGCTGAATATTATTATTACTGATCACCTCCCATCGTTCTCCCCAAACAGATTGAGCAAGCTCATTTCGTGGTAGAATACTATCTGACTGCTGCTTATGCAGCAGCAACGAAAACAACGCCGCTTCTTTTGGGCTTAATCTGGTCGATTTTTTTCCAAACATAAGCACACCGGTTTCATCATCAAAATTCAATTCAGGGTTCATATTATATCTCCTTGCCAAATATGTATTACCATATAAACATTAATCTATTATCAATACGTGAAACTGGTTAAAACATAATGATTAATAACCACCTGATAACAGAATTCTGATACTGTCATAATTGTTTTTTATGTCCCTGGTGATTTCTTATGTGAATTTTGGCAGGCACTTATGTAAATCAAAAGTTTAATAAGCAAGATAAAATTACTTAACGAAATGAACTATACACAAAGAACCTAAGGTGATTTATTCACTATCTTAAAATAAGTAATAATTCGGGATGCCATCAGCGTCGCTATATCAGGAAGGGGGGGGGGCGACATCGAATCCCTGAATTCTTGTACACTGACGAAATGCAGGTTGTTGCAAGTATGCCCATTCATTAATTTTCATATTTACCGTATCGGATTCATATGAAGACTGTACAGTGATGATACATGAGCCTGATATTGACAATATCAGGCTGATCTTTTTTATCTCATTGATTAAGTGAGGGATATGAAACACATAGATGGGTGCATACCAACAAATGATTAGCTGTTATCGATGCTTCAGATTTCGTCCACGACCATAACCAGTCTACCGCAGAACTACCGTTTACAGCCTTTATTCATCAACTCGTGGATAAGGTGACCAATCTACGGTGGTTTATGCTGGCGCTGAGCTCTGGCAATCATAATGGAGCTTCATCGTTCAGAAGTCGTCAATACCATCGCCAGCTCATTTACCACACCTCCTGATGTACCGGTGTTCCTGGCCCGACTTATTGTTGATGGATGATGACAACTTCATGTTGCGTAGCATGATCCTCAGAAAGGATAAAATCAAATAGCTTCAATGAGTACAGGTATAGTGTTTTATTTTTTTTAGTGAACAATTTTAATCCAGGAATTTAGCTAAAAGGCGTAATTATTGTTTTGAAATATATCTTCTTTTTTTCTTTTTTTATCTTGTTTCTGATACTATTTCTGATTTACAGAGCTGTATATACTCAATTACGAGATTTTTTGATTGTTAGCGATATATTTTCCTGAAAGTGAGTTTTAGTTTTGTAACTGGATTCAGGAATGACAAGGGAATTTAGCTATTGTTGTAAATAATGAGTAAGGTAATTATTGTGAAATATTGGTATTCGCTAAGTATTCTGACGGCTATAGTTACAATGGGAGTATGGAATAACGCTATAGCAATTGGCAAACCAGCTCATATTGATGTCTATGCAGAAATTTCGGAAACAACATGCGATATTAGTGTATCAAATGAAAGCATAGTATTAGGTACGTTCTCAAAAAATGATTTTGCAAAGTCAAAAACAGATGTGGGAACAAAATCTTTTGACTTAAGGGCCTCTAATTGTACCGAGTCCGGTAGTTCACAAGGAACTGTTCCGGGTGATGGAGGGGTTTATGCTGAAGTATTATTTAGTCCAGGAATGGGTATTCCTGGTGAGCCAACATTATGGAGTAATACCGGGATAAACGATGTTGGCGTGGTTCTCAAAGGTCGTGTGTATGATTTTGCGGCCAATACATCCACTATGACAGAAATTAAAAACAATGATTATATTCAGTTGGCCAACGTGTCTAAAGGCGATGTGATAAGTTCAATTGATGGAAAACAAACAACGTTGACCGCATCATTACAGGCGATAAATGCGAATACTGCGTCTGCTCAGCATATTAAAGTGCCTGTGGATTTTATGATGATTTACCAATAAGCATACGGTAAAAGGGTTATGTTGATTAAATTTTCACTGAGTTTGTTGTTTCTTTTTTTATTGCCATCTGCATGGGCAGATGGGATTGGAATTAATGCGTTAAGGATAATTTATCCAGCAGGAAAGACATCAGTTTCGGTAAGTTTGAGAAATAATACTGACAATACCTGGTTGATGCAAAGTTATATTACCAGAGTTAGTGCCGGTAAACCGGATAGTCAGTACTTTAAAGTACTTCCTGGAATTGAAAAAGTTTCGCCAAGAAATGAATCAATAGTCAAAATGATTGCGTTGGAAAATGTTGACAAACTTCCCCGTGATAGAGAGTCAGTTTTTTATTTTATCTCTCGTGGTATTATCACATCAGAACCATTACAAGATGTGATACTACCTGAAACTCAGGCTGGAATTATATTTTCTTTATCCTCACAAATAAAAATGTTTTACCGTCCAGTTGGATTGACGGAAGAGGGGGCTGATGAAGCAGCCAAAGAAATTGTATTTAATCGTACTGCTACGGGCGTCAAAATTATGAATAATAGTCCGTATTACATTTCGCTTCATGACCTCTTTTTTGGTCATAATAGTATAGCTACTATTACTCTGAAAAATATGGGGATGATCTCTCCCTTTGAGTCTATAGACCTAACGTCCACAAAAATTGGGAACAACCGACAGGTGTCATGGGTCACTCTCAACGATCTTGGTATGGCAGAAATGCATCAGGGAAAAGTTCATTAATATGCGCACCCTGTACTTTTTGTTCATTATCTTATGTTTACCTGTAAAAAGTCATGCTGATGGGTTAAGTATTGATCATACCAGGGTCATTATGAGCTCTACATTGCACAGCACAGAGATAGTGATTAGCAATACCAGTAAATATACCTGGCTTGTGCAGAGCGGAATTGTTCATTCTCTCGGCAGTACAGAGAAACTAACACCCTCGGAAAATTTTTACATTTTGCCACCGATTTTCAAATTGCCATCAGGTCAGTCGCAAACAGTACAGATAATTCGTCGGCAACCGGTATGGCAACATAATCAAGAAACATTACAATACATTGTTTTCAAGAGCATACCTGCAATTGATAAAAAATTTTTTGAACTGAACAAAGTCAAACAGCAGCTATCGGTATCACTGAGTTTAATTATTAAACTTCTTTCACGTCCCGCTGACCTTAATGTATCGTGGGAGAAGTCTGTTTCATTATTATCATTTACGAAAAAAGAACATGCGTTGACGATCAGCAATACCAGTCCGTATTTTATGACGCTTAGCAGAGTTTTTGTCAATGGAACAGAAATAGCATTAGATGGTAAACAGAGAACAATAACCCCTTTTAGTAAAATTACACTTGATAAGGTAATAACATCGTCAGGGGATGAAATTAAATGGACCCTCATCAATGGTCAGGGCGGTGAAACCAGAATGATGACGTACAATTTATTATAACAAAGGATATCTATGCCCTTTCTGCGCAAGATAGTTGTGTTTCTTATAATAGTAATAACAAACAAAGGGTTGTGCGATGAGACTACACAGGGTATTTTCATTAATAAAACTAAACTGGTCTTCTCTTCACATTTAAATAAAATCGTGCTTAGGGTGGTTAACCATACAGCCGAGCATTATTTATTACAGGCAGTAATTCAAAGTTACGACCCTAAAACGGGTATGGCAGCTAATGATAATCAAGTCTCACCCTTTATAGTTTCTCCTCCTGTCCACGAACTACGTGCCGGTGATGATACCTTAGTGTCTTTACTTGCAGTGCCGTCACGCGCGATTCTCTTACCATCAAGCAGAGAAAGTTTATACTATTTGACGCTAAGACTAATACCATCTGAAATTAAAATGTATAATTCGGTTAAGTTACGCTTAGTCACTGCTTATAACATCAGGGTCTACTGGCGCCCGATGTTTGATTCAATTAAGGAAAAAGATATTTATTTTTCTTGCAATAATGGTGAATTAAATATTTTAAATCGCTCGGGTTATTACAGGGAAGTGACGCAGCTATTTATTGATAAGTATAAGATAAAAAAGTCTCTACTTATTAGACCCGTACCACCTTATGGTAAATTGGAAATAAATACTTCTGTTCAACATTGCTCACCTGGCGTGCATCAGGTTTCATGGCGTTTTCGGGATGACTCTGGTGTGCCATCTGATTTATATCAAATGGATTTTTAGCGAGTTGTGATATGAATGTTTTGATAAGAAAATTCCCCTATATTTTTTGTAGCATTCTGATTTTTTTTGCCCCTGTTGTTACGCAGGCAATTACGATGCCAACTCCGACATCTGCTCCTTTAGAGGAATATGCATATTTAAACTTTCATGCAGTTGTTGAAGCCACAACATGCGATATCTCTCTGGATAAAACAGAGGTTGAAACGACGATAAATAAATCGGTACTGGCTGCTGTAGGTCCAAATAATGTCTATCCGCTTGATATTCTCGAACTAACTCTGAATAACTGCACAGGCCTCATTGATGCGGGAAAGAATGTGATGGTTGGTTTTAGCGGGCAGGTGGCAGATACTGATCGCACTTTCCGTGCAGCAGATTCGAAAAATGTTAAGTTATCCGCTGTTTTTAATTTTACCGATCAATTTACGGCACCCAACATTGCACATTGTAACCAGGGTAATGTGATTAATTATAATAATCTTACTGCAAATTTACTTCCCTGGCCAGTAACGCCAGCTCCTTCAGGTGAACTCCACTCATTGAATGATAGCAAGGCAAAACTATTCACAGGCATTTGTGTTCCGCCTGATGGTGATTCCGGAAATGGTCAATTTCACGCTGCATTAGATATCACATTATTCTTCATCTAATCATGAATCATAAGAAACTTATTGATCTGCTCTTATCCAGAGTCGAAACAAACCTTCTCAGATTATCATTAATATTAATGATTGTTGGGCCATTTTTTTCCCAGAAATCGTGTCATGCTGAAGATTATTTCGATCCTGATCTACTGGTGACAGACCAGCAGGGCAGCATAGAAAAAATAGACCTTAGTCAGTTTGAAAAGGAATCATCACTTGCTGAAGGAACATATCTGGTTGATGTTATTGTTAATACTGTATGGATATCTTCAGAAATGGTTAAGTTTAAGGTATCTCCCCACGGAGAAAAACTGACTGCGCAGTTAAACCGCGAACAACTTAGTCGTTGGGGCGTTAATACTAATAGTAATGACGCACTTGCAGCTTTAAAAAACGGTGAATATATTGATGATTTGTCACGTGTTATTCCTGGCGCAACGCTTCGTTTTGAACAGCAGAAACTAAAACTTAATGTTGAGATTCCTCAAATAGTAATGAAATCATCTGAATCCTCTCAGCTTCCTGCAGTTGACAAATGGGATGACGGCATACCCGCTCTGATGTTTAACTATATGTTCAGTGGTATGCAAAGTGATGCTGATTTCTCCAACAGACATGCAAGAATGCGTTCTTTTTTTCTTTCATCACAAGGTGGTGCAAATTGGGGACCATGGCGGTTACGCAGTTCCATTACATGGTCGCAACAGGCAAATTCACCGACATTCTCTAACCGATATATTGCGAGAGATCTAAAACAATTAAAGAGTGAACTTACTCTGGGAGAAACCTGGACACAAAATGACATACTGGACAGTATTAATTTTACAGGTCTTAAGTTGAGATCCAGTGATGACATGAAACCTGACAATCAACGTGGTTTTGCTCCTGTTATTTCTGGTATTGCCAGCTCGCGTGCGCAGGTTAGTATTTATCAGAATCATAATCTCATCTATCAGACATCCGTTGCTGCTGGAGATTTCCGGCTAACAGATATCCCACAGACAATGAATAGCGGTGAGTTGACGGTAATTGTCCGGGAAGCAAATGGTAATACCCAGCAGTGGGTTCAACCCTATACCGGACTCCCCGTCATGCAGCGAAATGGCCATGCTGAATATGAGTTTGAGATGGGGAAAGCTATATTTAACTCTTATCATAAGGATGTTAAACCAGCATTCGAACAGGGAACTCTTATTTATGGTTTACCTGCAAACACTACTGGCTATGGTGGCTTTTTGCTTTCTCGAAATTATGTAGCCATGACGGCAGGTGCTGGCGTTTCACTGGGAGAATTGGGCGCTGTATCGATTGATAATACCTGGTCTCATGCAAGCCAACCTCATAGTTCTACGGTATCGGGTAATGCATGGCGACTTAAGTACTCAAAAAATCTTCTTACTACGGGTACAACTATTGATATCTACGATTTTCGTTATGCGTCGCGTGGTTATATGTCCTTCATGGATAGTCAGACTTTACCTGTTATAACTTCTTTAATGGGGAGTCAGGTATTAGGTGCATTATACAGAAACAGAAGGCGTCGCCGGAATTTACAACAAATCATTTTGCGACAAAATTTTAGTCATTGGGGAAATTTGAATCTTAGCGCAATTCATGAGGATTACTGGAATTCAAGTGAAACTGATAACCGTTTTAGTTTTGGATATGGATTGTCTGTTAGTTCGGTTTCTCTGTCGTTAAACATCTCCGTTAATAAAAATCAGCTCACCATGCCAGGGCAGAAAAAGAATTGTGAGGTTTCTTTTAACCTTTCAGTACCGCTGGATACCTTCTCATCCAATTCAAATTCCCGTTATGGTGATCTCAGTTATCAGGCAATTCGCGACCCTCGGGGGGATTTTAGTCAAATGGCCAGCCTTTCCGGAATGTTAAATGACAACTGGAATTATGAGTTTGGACAGTCATCGTCACAAGGCCAGGATGCGATGACAATGTTAAACATGGGGTATGACGGAAGTACGGGTAATGCGCAATTTGCCTATGACTGGAGTCATCATCAGAAGACGGCGAGCGCCAGTGCTACTGGCGGCGTTGTCATCCATCCTTGGGGAGTGACGCTGGCACCTGTTTTAGGGGATAGTATTGCTCTGATCCGCGCCCCCGGCGCTTCCGGGGTTCATATCGTTAATACTCACGAAAATACTGATTGGCGAGGTTATGCCGTGGTTCCATCACTCACTAATTATCGCTATAACGCTATTAATCTCGATCCTGATGGTCTGGATAGCCACGTTATGTTAACGGAAACCGGAAGACGCGTTGTGCCGACAAAAGGTGCTGTTGTTGTTGCAGAATATCCCGTACGCACCGGAAGGCAGGCCATTATAACGTTGCATTATCAGCGAGGTGTTGTCCCTTTTGGTGCGATAGTAAGTCTAGCGACGGATCATAATAAAGGGAATGCGGGAATTGTTGGTGAAAATGGTGAAGTTTACTTATCCGGATTAACTGATGAAGGATACTTACACGTTATATGGGGTAGTGAAATAAATAAACAGTGCAGTACATCTTTCAAACTACCGCACGATTCCGACCGTTATTTAGATGAATTAACCCTGACTTGTCATCAACACCCCCTTTCCTCGAGATAAACTTATGTTCAGATTTATGTTCCTGCTGTTCCTTATGGTCTGTTCTTGTTCCCACGCAGCATCATTCTTAGCAACATCTGTCTCTGATGGCAGCCAGGCGCAATGCGAAATTACTGGCATAAGTCATACACAAGGTGCTGTTTTTCCTGTTGCGCTTGGTGTTCGCTGTAGTTACCAAACACAAAATAATCGAAAATTTGCACTGTCCATTGGGAGTTCCATTACTGTCGATATTTCCGTGAGCTGTAACGGACTTCTGAACACGCCTCCTTCACCATTGGGAAAAGTGTTGTCCCCTACAGGAACAGATATGAGCTCTTATTACCCTTTGGGATATTTGTTTAATGCAGGAGCAGGACAAATTTTATGTCAGATATTTTTTAATAATTCCAACCAAATAGTGAAGCCTGGATTATACGTTGCCGGGTTATTTAGTGATTATCAGGGCCAGCCAGACGCATGGGAATTGGATGGTTATGTCGCAATCAATAATAAGACCGTACCACAAGATACTGGTTCTGTTTACTGTTATCTTATTACTCCTCAAAACACTATAGATATGGGGATTATAAAACCGAATAGTGAGTCAAAACAGATGAGCATTGATGTTGGGGTTAATTGTTCTGGGGCAACCCCTTCGATGGATACTGAACTGGGCTATTCTGTGCGATTTAGTAAATTTAATTGTTCTACTGATTGTTCGTTACTGGGTGAATATGTTCCTTATCCTGGCAGTGTTGCCGATCCCGGCGATGATCCGCAAACCGGTTTTACTATGAATGATGTTATGCAGTTTAAAAATGGTCAGACGACGAATACAAAAAACTATACCACGTTATGGAAAATCAGAGATAACAGCGGAAACCCCAGAGATATTTCGGCTAAAGCATATGTGGATATATATTATTATTAGAATTTAGTTTTTTTATATCAACACTCTCTTCAGGATTAAATCCATAGCATTATGCATATGCACGGCTGATACTATGTTTTATATTATTTTACTGCCATTATTCCAATCAAAATTATTCCCCTTTAAAGCACCATTTCTAACCAGTTTATATGTGGGTGTTTTCAATTATATTTTAATGATTAATTTAAACGATAGCCTGTAATACTTATTACTGTTTATTATAACTGTTTTATGGTTTTTTATTTATTTTGATTTTTATTAATCTTGTTGAATCTAATCAGAGAGCAAAGGATCAAGGTTTTGATATGACTTCAACAGTATATGAAAAAAAAACCACGCATGATGGGTTAACAGTCACATTAAGCATGCGTAAAGGTGTTTATAGAGGAGGCTTATACTTCGACAGTGCTGACCTTGGGTATCTTGGGGATATCGAAAAATATCATATTTATTATCTTTTGAAGGTAACTGATAAATATGGTAATCCTGTTTCTGGAAAACAAATAAAGCTATGTGTAGATGCTATTACATTTCATACAGTCTCTGATTATAACGGTTTTGAACCAGTAATAAACTACTCTGGAGATTTGAAGCAAAGTAATCCTGAGGTTAGTGTCTGGACTAATGTAAACATTGACAGCAATGGTGAGTATCTCGCTGGCTTGCTCCCTTGTCTGATAAAAAAAGGGAACAGCCAAACTAAACGAAATACAGTTGGACCATATACTTATGCAGTCGTTGAATTGGTTTTTATTGTTGATGATGTTGATATTCGAGCCGTAATGAATATTGATGACACTTTCGAACCACTAAATCTTTCACCGCTGTATGATTATCCAGTGGTAACTAATTCCACAGGTAACTATAGAGATATCACTGATACAGTAATTTACTATCCATCAGTTTATGATCTTGAATACCCACAGTTAAGTAAAAAAGTGTATTTTGGGTTTCGTGAAGATGCTATTTACATACATGAGGCAAAAGATCTGGTCGGGGTTTCGGTAGATGAAAATAATCGAGCTAAAATGCCATTTACTGAGAGTGAAATTAATAATCGAGCTGTCTGGGCTTATGGAGCTAATACATCTGGTTTTTTATCTGCACCGTTACGTTGTCGGGAGGCTAATTCTCAACCCAAATCCGAAATTATAATCAGCCCGCAAAATAACAGTAATATCTTTCCCGGGCAGACGGTTTATGCCACTTTCCAGTATCAACTGAAAACCGGTGAAAGTTTTTCCGGAACCGAATGTCCATTTAAATTAAACCGGGGGAATTTTTATCCTCCTGATATCTCCTGGTGGCAGGACGGCAATACCTTATATGGCGGCTGCTTACTGACTGTGAATGACAGCCTGAAGAAAGGTGACCAATTGTCGTGGACGGTTTCCTGCTGCCTGGACAATAGCGGCATTCCGCTTGCCTCTGAAACCGTGACCTGGAATGTAGCCTGGGATGCCGATATTGATGTTGACGTCACTTTTGTCGCCGATACGTCTGCATTAATTGATTACAGCAATGACAGCACGCGACCATTATCTTCTCGTCCCACCATGACCTGGCGACTGACCGTGCCGGGACTCAGAAACACCCAGGCCTGTTTTTATCCCCTCGTGACCCGCATTACTGAAGATGCCATCATCAGCGACGCCTCGTTCAGTGAAATTGTCCCCTGTGCGGCAGACAGAACCAGTGGGGATTATTTTTACGTCATGCTGGACGACCTGGGGAGCGCTGTCATTAACGTGCAGCCCCGGGAAAACCGCACGCTGCTTACCGCGTTCAGCGCCGGGATTTATGGCGTCGGGACGATGGTCAACACCGCGAACTTTTTTATCAACAGTGCCTGGGAGGCTGCGACGGCGCCAGCTGTCAGCGTGGCAGAAGGGCAGAACCCTCAGGCGCGCCCCGGTGATGACAGCTATGGCCTGGCGACATTTCCGCTGCTTTCTAACTGGGAGGCGGTGAAGGAGCACGACCTGCTCGGCGGCGCGGTGTATCTGTTTGCCGGAAAAGAGATACAGAAAAAGAACCACTACACGCCACTGACGTTACTGGGAAAAACGCAGATCCCGCTTAAAGCCAGTGGTGGCGCACCCGATATCGCCCTGTATTTTACCGAATCTAATTTCGAGGCCGGAAAGACTTATTACATCCATGCCTGTCTTGTCGAAAATGCCTATCTGCACAAGGGGGTGAATTATCTCCGTCTGCAGGAAATCAAATTTGAAATTCCGCAGGACCAGCCTGCCGCACCGGACGGGGTGAAGCGGACCTATCGTGCACCGGAATTTGTCTGTAAAGACGGCGCGGTTATTGATGAAGATGATGTGCTGCTCGGGCGCAATGAAATCGGCTATCAGGGGCTGGAATATCGTATTCCGTTATCCGGCGGGCAAAAACACCTGGTGGCGGGCGATCAGATAATGGCCACGGCATATCTGCACGCGTGGAATAA